>NZ_JBNPVS010000016.1:0-168914 GCF_050434225.1 Paraburkholderia sp. GAS32
TGTTCTCTACCGAAAGGGCCCGGGAAAAATTGGCCAAAGCCTACCCAGTACCGACCTCTGACAAACCGTCATAACCTCTGTGCAAAGGTACTAGTCCAGATTCAATGCTTCGCGGATCGCCCGCGCGACGGGCAGCAGAGGGTCTTCCTCGGGCGAAGTCGGATTAAACATCTTGTTGTGGCAAATCGCAACGGCCAGACCGGTATCCGGATCGGCCCAGCCAATCGAGTTGCCCTGCCCCGGATGGCATAAGGCGCGCGGCGATTGAACGGCGGTCACCGGCGGATGAGCGCCGCCGAACCAGAACCCACCGATGGTGATCGGAATCGGAAACCCGAACATCACCGGGTCAGGTTCTTCGCTGTTCGCCCGCGGCGTATTCAGCGTCGCGACGAGCTCTTTCGACAGCAACCGCACACCGTCAAGCTCACCGCCGCCCGCAAGCATCGCCCAGAAGCGCGCTTCGCTGCGTGCGTTGAATATGCCGCCAACCCCCGCCACTTCCGCGCGGCGCACATCGGCCCGCTCGAACACCGTTGGATTCAGCGCGACCTGCTCAGGCATCGAGGCGAGGAACAGCGGCGGCAGATATTCCACCGGCACCATTGCGTAAGTGAGCTTCGCGATACGTGGCTCGACTTCATCGGGGATACCGATCCAGAGGTCAGCGATGCCGAGAGGCGCTGCGATTTCCTCGCGCACGAAGCGTCCCAGCGAGCGCCCTTCCGGATCCGCCCGACGTACCAACTCGCCGATGATCCAGCCGAAGGTCATCGACAGATAGAGTGTTTTCGTTCCCGGCTCCGCCAACGGTTTCAGGTCGGCAATCGCCGTGGTCATCCACTGCCAGTCGCACATCCGTTCGGGCGTGACGCCGCCGGGCATCTGCGGCACGCACGCACGATGGGTCAGCACGTCTCGAACCGTCGTGCGCGCCTTGCCGTGCGCACCGTATTCGGGCCAGTAGCGTGTAACGGGTGCGTCGTAGTCGATGTGGCTCCGATCGGCCAGAATGTGCAGCGCGGTCGCCGCCACGGCCTTCGTGACTGAGTAGACGTTGAACAGTGTTTCGCCATCCACAAGACGTCCCGTCGCCTGATCCGCCACCCCGCTCCATGCATCTACGACCAGCTTGCCATCCAGATAGGCCGCCGCCTGGACGCCGATTTCGCCGCCCTCGCGAGTCGCATGGTCGAGCGCCTGCTGGACGATCGCAGTGATGTTCGAGGCTTGCGCCGTCAAGTTCATGCCATCAGTCCCTGATCAAAATTTCGCGTATGCAGGTTCGCGTCACGTTCGCAATACGCATCACGCCATGTCATCGTGCGTCCGCCATAATCAGATCGGCTGCGCGCCATGCCATGGCCATCATCGGGCCGTTCGTGTTGCCGGAAATCATCGTCGGCGTGACGGACAAGTCCAATGATGTGCAGTGCAGATGTTGCGGATCGCCACCCGCGACAGTTGCAAACCGAGGTGTTCACGCAGACCCCAAATTGAGTTCTAATATTCGAACTATGTTCGATTTAATGTTTTTGTGCAATAAGAATTTCCCGTCCCGAAACGCGAACGGGAACGGGGTGGCCGATAGGGAACCCGAGAGTTGACAGCCCGTCCGAATGGCGTTCACAATTGAGAATGTCATTCAAAAATAACAATTGTCGCCAGTGCGTCGCAGTCCGCACGATAGTCACACGGGACGGGAGTGAGCGTTTATGAGCACTGCAGCAACCCCAGAGGACATCGCACTGATTGTCGGTGCCGGCCACGCAGCGGGCGAGTGTGCAACCAGCATCCGGGATCAGGGCTGGACGGGCCGCATCGTGCTGATCGGAGAGGAGCCGCATCTGCCGTATCAACGCCCGCCATTGTCGAAGGCTTTTCTATCGGGCGAACTCAGCGCGGAACAGCTTTATTTAAAACCGAAGGCCACTTACGACAAGGCCCGGATCGAATTCATTCCTAATACCCGGGCCGAGCGCATCGACCGCGCGACGCATGTGGTGACCCTGTCGGACGGTCGCGAGATCGGTTATTCGAAGCTCGTAATCGCGACGGGTGGCCATGCTCGCAGGCTCGCATCGCCGGGCATCGAAGCGATCGAAAAGCAACCGAACTTTCACTACCTGCGCACGCTCGACCACGTCGCACGCATCCGCATGCAGTTCCATAAGGGGGCACGCCTCGTCATCATTGGCGGCGGGTACATCGGCCTCGAAGTCGCGGCTGTTGCAGTGAAGCGAGGGCTGCACGTGACCGTTCTCGAAGCATTACCTCGCGTGCTCGCCAGAGTCACGGCGCCGGAGCTTTCTGCGTTCTATGAACGGGTGCATCGCGAAGCCGGCGTCGATGTGCGCACCAGCACGGCGGTCAGCAGCTTCGAACTGGATGCATCCGGCGATGCGGTCGCAGCCGTGGTCTGTGCTGACGGTTCCCGCATTCCCGCCGATCTCGTCATCGTCGGTGTCGGCTTGCAACCCGCCACGGAACTGGCCAGCGCAGCGGGTCTCGCCGTGGATAACGGCATCGTGGTGGATGAGCACACCCGCACGTCCGACCCTGACATCTTCGCCATCGGCGACTGCACCAACCACCCCAACGGACTTCTGGGGCGGCGCTTGCGGCTGGAGTCCGTGCCCAATGCCATGGAGCAGGCGCGCACGGCAGCGGCCACGCTGTGTGGCAAGGAGCGCGTCTACAACAGTGTGCCGTGGTTCTGGTCCGATCAATATGACCTGAAACTGAAGATGGTCGGCCTGTCGCAGGGTTATGACGAACTTGTCATGCGCGGTGCGCCTGAAAGCCGTTCGTTCTCCGCGTTTTATCTGAAAGATGGCGTGATGCTTGCGGCCGACACCGTTAGCCGTCCGCAGGAATTCATGCTGGCCAAGCGTTTCGTCGGCGAGAAGATTCCAGTGCGCGCCACCGACCTCGCAGACGATTCGATCCCGCTCAAAAGCCTGCTCCCCGCAGCCTGATTGATCATATTCACTCCAGCTACATCATGCCCATCATTCGATTCGTTCAACCGGACGGCCATGAAACCACTGCGACGGCCAACATCGGCGAATCCGTCATGCAAACCGCCGTCAGTCACCAGGTGCCGGGGATTCTGGGGGATTGCGGCGGCAGTTGCAGCTGCGCGACCTGTCATGCATACGTCGACGAAGCGTGGGTCAACCACATGCCGCCCGCCGAGCCGTATGAGATCGACATGCTGACGTGCGCGATGGACGTGCGGGAAAACAGCCGCCTGACGTGTCAGATCAATGTCACGCCGGAACTCGACGGTCTGGTGGTTCGCCTGCCCGGCGCGGCCTGAAAGCGGTGCGGTGGGCGCGCTTGCGCTGTCCACCATCACCAGCCCTTCGCCGCTTTGTGAAGTGGAGTGAATCAGGGCGAACGCGTCAGCACACCGATCGCGGCCGGTTCAACCGCCTCCCAGAAAGACGCCCAGGTCGGAAACGACTGTGGCAGGCGCGGCTGGTATTTGTCGCTCTCGTACTTGCCGGGCCAGTTCTGTAAACGCGGCGTCCCCGGGCGCTCCAGCCAGTCGGTCGAATACCAGTGGCGTTCGTCGCGGCGTTCGAAATACCACGTCCCCTCGCGCCGTACGTAGTGGTCAAAATAGCAGATCGCCATGACCACCCAATGACCATTGTCCTCATGCTCGGCGCGGCAATACACCTGACCTGTCGCATGATCTGCATCGACCAGGTCGATCGCATGTCCGCAGATCTGGTGAATGCTGCGGTAGAAGCTGCGCAGGATATGCTCCGACCCATAGAATGTTTTCAGCGCGGCACGCCCTACACCCCACCGCCCGCAATTCACGTCGTCGGTAAAGAGCGCGATAAGGCTGTCCAGATCGCGCGAATCGACGGCAAGCGCGTAGCGCATGGGCAATTGCTGGATCGCCAGTTGCGCCTCGATACGGTCGATTCGAGCAAGCAGATCGGCATCGATGGTCATGTCGTCCTCTTCGCGCCGACCGTCACACCGCCAGCGGTGCGGGCGCGAATTTCATCGGCGTAGTACGGTTGATGCGACAGCAGCCCACCGTCCACGTTGATGATTTGCCCGGTGACAAAAGCGGCCTCATCGGACGCCAGGTAGACCACCGCATGTGCCACGTCTTCCGGCTTCCCGAGGCGCGGGGTGAGATGATGGCTCAGCATCATCTCACCCACGGGTCCCGCGTAATGGCCTATTGTTGCCGGCGTCACGATCAGGCCGGGCGCAATTGCGTTGCAGCGAATGCCCTCTTTGCCGTGCTGAGCGGCCACGTAACGCGTCAATGCTTCGATGCCCGCCTTGCACACACCGTAAGCGCTATAGCCGAGCGCACCGGCCTGAGCCGCGCCCGACGACGTATTGATGATCGAGCCGCCTCCGCGCGCCCGCATCAGCGGGATGGCATAACGTGACGCCAGCATGGTGCCGCGCAGGTTGATGCGCATCGTGTCGTCCCAGACAGAGACATCGACGGCTTCTACGGCGGCATCGACGGTGCTCGACAGCGAGGTGGCCGCCGCATTGTTGTGCAGCACGTCAAGGCCGCCCCAGGTTTCGACGGTAAGCGCAAACAACGCCGCTATTGATGCCTCGTCGCCGATATCGACCCGCGCGGCAATCGCCCGGCCGCCCTGCTGCTCGATACGCTGGGCCTGCGCCACGGCGCCGTCGAAATCCCGGTCCGCCACGACCACCCGCCCGCCTTCAGCAGCCAGCATCGCGGCACACGCCGCACCGATACCGGACGCCGCGCCCGTGACGATGGCGATCCTGTCTTTGACTCGTAACATAAGCGCTATTCCTTCTGATTGGACACGTGGCCCGATTCAATGCGGCGCGGCGAAGCGCGCGAGGTGAAAGTCGATGTCGCCGAACAGCTTTTCCATCATCGTCATCTTGCGGAAGTAATGGCCGACCTGATATTCCTCGGTGATCCCCATACCACCATGCAGCTGAATACCCTGCGCACAGACGAAACGGCTTGCCCGGCCGGCGACCGCCTTGCCCGCCGAGATGACGCGGCTGCGTTCCGTTGCCGGCCGATCCAGGTGCGCGATGCCGCAGTAGAGTATCGAGCGGGTCTCCTGCACGGCGACAAACATTTCGGCCATACGATGCTGCAGCGCCTGAAATTTGCCGATCGGCTGACCAAACTGCACGCGAGCCTTGATGTATTCGGCGGTGATGTCCATCACGGCTTCCATCACGCCGAGCATCTCGGCTACGCTCGCTAGCGTAGCGAGTCCGGTCGCCACCTCGAGCACTTCGCGGGCGCGATCGGAGGCAACCAGCAACGAGGACGCATCCAGTTCGACGTCGCGAAACTCAATGTCCGCGGCACAAGTTCCATCGAGCAGACGATATGTCCGGCAGGTCACGCCCGCCGCACGGCGGTCCAGCACGAAAATCGCGACGTCTTCCGCTTGCTCGTTCAGGCGCGCGGTCACCAGCAACTGGTCCGCCGAACCGCCCGCCATCACCAGCGTCTTGGCTCCGCTCAGCAAATAGCCAGCAGCCGTCTTGCGTGCGACTGTACGATCACCGCAGCCCAGCTTGAACCGTGAGCCCGCTTCGCTGTCGGCCAGCGCGAGCAGCAGCCGGCCTTCGATCACTGCCGGCAGGAGCGCCTGCCGTTTGGCATCCGAGCCGCTACGGTCAATGATGGCCGAACACAGAAGCGCGGTTTGCACGAAAGGCTCGAGCACCATGCCGCGCCCGAATGCTTCCATCACAATGGCAGTTTCGACAAACGAGCAGGCAAGACCGCCGACATCCTCAGGCAGCATCAGGCCGAGCCAGCCGAGGTCAGCATAGTCCTGCCAGCGCGCGCGGCTAAAACCCTCTTCGCTTGCGGCAATCTCGCGGCGCGTTTCGAATCCATACTCCTGCTGAATGAACCGGTCCACGCCGTCCTTCAGCATCAATTGTTCTTCGGAGAGGTTGAAGTCCATGGTCAAAGTCCAAAGGCGAGACGGGCAATAATGTTTTTCTGCACCTCCCGCGCACCGCCGTAAATGGTCGACGCGCGGCCGATGAGGTAGCCGGTCGTGCGGCCTGCCACGTAGCCGGGCCATGCGTCATCGTCGTCGGCTAACGGATCGTCGAAGCGCCAGTCATCGTGCTGCTGGAACCGCATGCTGCGCGGACCGAGCGCATCAATCTGCAGCTCCGTGACGCGCTGCTGCATCTCCGAGCCACTGATCTTGAGCGCCGACACCACCGCGTCGAGATTGCGCGTGCTCCTTTCCTCGGCCAGGATTCGTAACACCGACCATTCGAGCGCCAGCAGATCCACTTCGACCGACGCCAGCTTGCGGGCAAATTCTGCAGTGTCGATCAGACGCACGCCGTCCACCATTTCCCTTTCGGCGATGCTTTTGGCGCGCTGCAATTCCCGTTTGTTGAAATAGAGAAACGCGCTGGTGGTGCGCTCCTTTTCGAGCAGATATTTCGCGTAAGTCCAACCCATGCCCGCCTCGCCAACCAGGTGTGTGCGTGGCACGCGAACGTTCTCGAGAAAGACCTCGTTCAGGCCCGTTCCGCCTTCGATCGAAACGATCGGGCGCACGGTGATCCCAGGCGTATCCATTTTGACGAGCAGAAACGAGATGCCGCGCTGCGGCTTGACCGTCGTGTCCGTCTTGACGAGGAAGAAGCCCCATTCGGCAATCGAGGCGTCGCTGGTCCAGATCTTCTGACCGTTGATCACATATTCGTCACCGTCAAGGACCGCGGTGGTCTTGAGACCCGCCAGGTCCGAGCCCGCATTCGGCTCCGAAAAACCCTGACACCAGAACTCGTCCCCGGAAAGAATGGCGGGTAGAAAACGCTTCTTCTGCCAGTCCGAGCCGAACGCGATGATGACGGGCGCCACCATGTGGGTTGCCTGCCAGCCGTAGTCCATCGCGTCCGCGTTGTACAGCTCTTCCATGAAGATATGCTTGCGAAAGGCTGCCCAGCCGGTGCCGCCGTGTTCCACCGGCCAATGTGGTGCGCCCCACCCGCGCTGATGCAGAATACGCTGCCACGTACGAATGTCTTCCTTCAACGGAGGATGCGCCCCGATCGTCCAGCGATGCGCAATCGCGGCGGGCAACTGCTCCCTGAAAAACTGCCGGACTTCCTGACGAAACGCTTCGTCCTCCGGGGTGTACTCGAAGTGCATGCCTGATTCCTCCTGCTATGTCCCCATGCGCGCGTCCACCGAAGGTCGCACTGTCTCGCGGCCGCCGCCCGCTTGCGCCGGTTATTCAATCGACCTAGTGCCCCTTGAAGGAGGGGGTGCGTTTTTCCCGCGCGGCGACCCGTCCCTCGGCGGCATCGTCGGAATTCACCGCGAGCGCAACGGAATTCAACTCGTGCACGAGGAACTCTTCCATGCTGCCGGCGTTCAGGCGGAAGAGTTGTTTGGTCAGTCCGATCGAGAACGTCGGCATGGCCGCCAGTTCGGCGGCGAGCGCTTTGGCGGCATCCATGAGGCCCGCGTCCTCGACGACACGGCTTGCCAGTCCCGCCTCGAACGCCTCCTGTCCGGTCAGCCTGCGATTGAGATACATGATCTCCTTCGCGCGAAATTCTCCGCAGTGGCGGGCAAGCAGATGCACCATGCCGCCTTCGGGCAAGGTTGCGCGCATCAGAAAGGCCGGAATGAACTGCGCCGTGTCCGACACCAGAAGCTGGTCGGCGCACAGCGCAAAACTCCAGGCAATGCCGACCGCGACACCTCGCACCGCCGCGACCACCGGCTTATTGAGGTTGTAGAGCTTCAAGGCAACCTGCTGATAAACCGCCATCGATTGGCGCGCGTGCGACACGCTCATCGGCGGCGGCGCCGCGCCACTGCCCTTGATATCGGCACCGGCGCAAAAGGCCCGCCCTGCGCCCGTCAGAATGACCGCACGGATTTCCGGATCACGTTCGATGCGATCAAGATGCTCGATCAGCATGCTCAGCATGTCCGGCGTCAACGCGTTGAGCTTCTCCGGACGATTCAGACAGAGCGTGGCAACCGCGTCCTTCACTGAAAGTTCGACATCCATGGTTTTCATGTCTTAAGTGAGTCAGCCGGATGGCTCCGGGTCCCCCGCATGGTGCAGGGACGTTTCATTCGCCGCGTGCACGCAGCTTGATCACGCCGTCCCCGAAAGGCTCGTCGCGGCGCTTGAGCGCTTCCTTCAGGCCATTGGCTTCCATATCCGCCTTGAATTGCGCACGCCGTGGGCCCTGGCTCTGATGGGCACGCGCGTCGTTCTCGACAGCAAGGCGTTGCAGCGTGCGTGCGCCCGCCAGTTCAAGCCCGAGATTCACAATCCGTTTGTTCGCGGAGAGCAGATCGGCGTCGACGAACGACAGCCGACGCGCGAGTTCCGCAACCTCGGCTTCAAGTTCTTCCGCGGGTACGGCGTCCATCACGAGACCGATCTTTGCCGCATCGCGGCCGGTGAGCGAATCCCCGGACAGCAACAGGCGTTTCGCCCACTGTGGCCCCACGTGATAGAACCACATGTGCGCCGGCGGCGAGCCGTTGGCGCGCGTCGCGGGAAAGCCGATCCGCGCGTTGTCCGCGGCCAGCACCATGTCGCAGGCCAGCGCGAGGTCGGTGCCGCCCGCAAGGCAGTTGCCGTGAACCTGCGCGATGATCGGCTTGTGCACGTCCGCCATGATGTTCACAGTTTCCGCCTGCCGTTCCATCGACCAGCAGTCGTCATCGAAGCTTCGTACCGTGCCCCGGTATTCCCCCGGATCGACCTGCTCCGCCGCGCGATCCGAATAGGTGGTGACGAGGTCATAACCGGCGCAGAAGTCCTTGCCGGCGCCACGCAAGACGATCACGTTCACCGACTTCAGATCGTCCGCCTCGAGCAGCGCCTCTTTCAGCTCGCGCAGCAGGACACCATTAATCGCATTGCGTTTGTCCGGACGATTCAGCGTGATTCGCGCCACGCGCTCGGCGACCTCGAATTGAACGCATTCCGTGCTTTGGAGCCATTTGCTCATGATTCACTCTCATTCGAAGTAGGCGGCATGGCTGCCACGCGTTCAGCGGCCGAACCGCTGGCGCAATACAACCTTGCTGATCTTTCCGGTAGGCAGCCGCGGGAGCTCGTCGACGAATTCAACCGATTTCGGGCATTTGTAGCCGGCGATCAGCTCGCGGCAAAACGCGATCAGTTCAGCCTCCTGTACCGTCTCGCCCGGCCGGAGCACAACGATGGCCTTCACGCATTCACCCCATTTTTCATGGGGTGCGCCGATCACTGCCGCGTCGATCACGAACGGATGCTGCAGCAGGGCGTTCTCCACTTCGCGGCTGTAGATGTTTTCGCCGCCCGAGATAATCATGTCCTTCTTGCGGTCCACCAGGAAGACATAACCGCTGCTGTCCTGAAAGCCCATGTCGCCGCTGCGATACCAGCCGTCGCGCAAGGCGTCGATCGTCGCCACGCTGTTGTTCCAGTATCCGCTCAGTTGAGTCGCCGAGCGCAGCCACACTTCGCCGGTCTGGCCCTGCGGCAGGTCAAGGCCGCTATCGTCCACAATGCGCAGTTCGATCCCGGGACAGGGATGGCCGACCGACGCCAGACGCCGGACTTCTTCCGCTGTGCCATCTGGCCGCACTTCATGAGACGGCAGCCAGCAGGCGTTGCTCTCGGTCATGCCATACTGGACCGAGAACACCGGGCCCAGCACTTCGATGCCGCGCTTGAGGAGCGGCACCGGCACCGGCGCGGCTGCCGTTGTGATGTTCTCGATACTCGACAGATCGTACGAGGACAATTCGGGTATATCGAGCAAGGCCTGCAGCATGGCGGAGACAAGGAACGTGAACGTGATGCGCTCGGCCTGGATCGTCTCCAGCATCGCCTTCGGCTCGAAACTGCGATGCAGTACGGTCGTTCCGCCCAGCCACGCAACCGCGTTCACAAAGCCAATGCCGCCCACGTGAAACGCCGGTGTGGTCTGCAGCACCCTCGAGTGTCCGGAAAATTCGGTGACCAGCGCACAGCTATCCGCCGTGGCGCACATCGCGCGATGCGTGCGGACTACCCCCTTCGGGTGCCCGGTTGTGCCGCTCGTGTAGATCAGATACGCGAAGTCGTCGGGTCGCGAGCGAATCGGCGGCCCGTCAGGCGAGCCGGCTTCCATCGCGGATTCGAATGATGTCGCCCATGACGGCGCGTCGCCGATGCAGATATAACATTCAACATCGGGCAACTGCGGACGCAGGGCGTCCACCAGCGCAGCATATTGCGCTTCGAAGACAAGCGCTTTCGGTGCCGCGTCCTTCACGATGTGCAGGATTTCCGCAGGCGCCAGGCGGAAGTTGACGGTGGCGAGCAGAAAGCCGGCCCATTCGCAGGCACGGTAGGTCTCGTAGTACTCGGCGCAATTCATCGCCAGCACCGCGACCCGGTCCTGCCGACGCAACCCTTGCCGATACAACGCATCAGAGAAACGGCGAGCGCGCTCCGCCATCTCGCCATGAGTCACACGCCGGTCGCCAAACACCAACGCTTCCCTGTCCGCATGGAAACGCGCATTGCGCTCTATCATCTCCCCAAGCGTTTTCATCTCGATCCTGTCGTTGTCGGTTGGGTGTCTGCGGTTCAGGCTGCAAGTGCCTGAGGGTCGGCGAGCAGCGTGGCAATCAAGGCCGTAAAGCGCGCCGCATCCGCACCGTTGATGACCCGGTGGTCGTAGCTCAGCGAAAGCGGCAGCGTCTTGCGCCAGTCCACGCCGCCATCGTCTGAGGCTTGCGGCATCAGCCGGGTTTTCGTCACCCCGAGAATTGCCACTTCGGGGGCGTTGATGATCGGCGTGAAACCCGTACCGCCAATCCCTCCGAGCGAACTGATCGAAAAGCAGCCGCCCGACATCTCCGCCATCGAAAGACCTTTCTCTCGCGCCTTCGACGACACCGCCGTCAGTTCCGCCGCCAGCTCCAGAATGCTCTTTTTGTCGCAATCGCGCAGCACCGGCACCAGCAGGCCGAAACGTGTATCCACCGCCACGCCGATGTGAAAGTACTTCTTCAGCACTAGGTTCTTGCCGTCGCCATCCAGCGAAGCATTGAACTGCGGAAACGCCTGCAGCGCGCGCACGGCCGCCTTGATGAGGAACACCAGCGGCGTCAGCTTCATCGTCGCGCCGCCGTCGTTGTATGCCTTGCGAAAAACCTCGAGGTTCGTGATATCCGCGTCATCCTGATGGGTCACGTGCGGAATCGTCAGCCAGTTACGCGACAAAAATGCACCGGTCAGCTTCTGGATGCGGGAAACCGGCTTGACCTCGATCTCGCCGAACTCGGCGAAATCGACCTGCGGCCATGGCGGCAGATGCGCACCGATCCCGGCTTGCGCCGGACCGGTCGCCGCGGCAGGCGCTGCAGCGGGTGCTGGGGAGGAAACGGATTCGACGCTCATTGCAGATGCCTCGCTAGACTGTTTCGACCAGGATGAATGATGAATGACGAGTGACGGATACCGGGTGCCGGCTCAGACGATTTCCGCCAGTACCGTGCCGACCGGATACACCTCGCCTATCTGGGCGACGATCCGCAGCGTTCCCGACGCCGGCGACTCGACCTCCTGCACCGATTTGTCGCTCTCCAGCGCATAGAGGGCCTGGCCTTCGGCAACTGTCGCGCCGTCCTCCAGGAGCCATTCGGTCAGCGTGCCTTCGTTCATCGAAAAGCCCAGCTTCGGAAGCAAAACCTGTGTGGTCATAAGTGCACTCTTCAGGATGATTAAAGTCCGGATACGGCTCGCGAACCCGTGTCGTCGAGCGTTGCGCGAATCGCGGCCTCGATCTGCGCCGCGCCCGGTACAAAGGCGTCTTCGAGCGGCTTCGAAAACGGCACCGGGCAAAACTGCGAGCCGACCCGCTGCACGGGCGCCTTGAGCGACCGAAACAGCGATTCATAAATGCGCGAGGCTATTTCCGCGCCGACACCGAACGGCTTGACCGCTTCGTGCACGACAACGGCGCGGCCCGTTTTGGCCACCGAGGTCAGGATCGTATCCATATCAAGCGGGGAGATCGTGCGCAGGTCGATCACTTCGCACGAGATTCCGGTCGTACCGAGCTGGGCCGCCACGGCCATCACGTCGTGCACGCGGCGGCTATAGGTGATAACCGTCACGTCCGTGCCGTCGCGCACCACGTTGGCCTTGCCAAGCGGAATGCGCACACCACGCTCCGGCGCCTTGCCCGGGTTCCAGTAGCTCGGCAGGTTCTCGATGAAGAGGCACGGGTCGTCATCTTCGATACAAGAAAGCATCAGCCCATAGGCATCCGCGGGCGTGGACGGCGCGACCACCTTGATGCCCGCGACGTGCGCGAACCACGCCTCCAGATAGTCGGCGTGCTGGCCACCGGTACCGAAGCCGGCGCCGGTCATCGTGCGGATCACAAGCGGCACATGCGTCTGGCCGCCCGACATGAAGCGCAACTTCGCCGCGTGATTGACGATCATGTCCATCGCGACCGTCGTAAAGTTCATCAGCATGATCTCGGCTACCGGACGCATGCCGACGATTGCCGCGCCGATCGCCGCCCCGATGATGGCCTGCTCCGAAATGGGCGTGGATCTGACACGCGATGTGCCATATTTCGACGACAGCCCTTTGGTCACACCGACAATGCCGCCCTCCTGGCCGTCGGCCACGTCCTCGCCGAGCACAATGACGTTGGCATCGGCGGCCATCGCATCGTCAAGCGCGAGGTTGACCGCCTGAATCGTATTGATGTCAGTCTGTGTCTGGTTCATGCCGGCACCTCGTCTTTGAAGATGTCGCGCCGCAGTTCGGCGACCTCAGGATAGGCGCTCGTCAGCGCGAACTCGACTGCCGCATCGATTTCGGCGTTGTGCGCTGCTTCCATCTCCGCCAGTTGCGCTTCAGTTGCATGTTTCGCCGCGATCAACCATGCGCGGAACAGCGGCACCGGATCTTTCGCCATCCACGCCGCTTTCTCATGCTCGTCCATGTAGGCATCCGGATCGCCGAACACGTGGCCGTAGAAGCGAAACGTATTCGCTTCGATCAGCGTGGGGCCACCGCCGTCGCGGGCCCGTTCGATGGCCTCGCGCGCCACCCGATGCATCGCGATGGGATCGTTGCCGTCAACCGTGATGCCGGGCATCTGATACGCCACCGCGCGTTGCGCGATGTTCGGCACTGACGTCCCGTATGCGTATTTCGTGTGTTCGGCATAGCCGTTGTTCTGGCAGACGAAAACAACCGGCAGTTTCCAGACCGACGCCATATTCAGCGACTCGTGAAAAGCGCCGATATTGGCCGCGCCGTCGCCGAAATAGGCGACAGCCACGCGCGGTTCACCCCGGATCTGCGCGGCAAGAGCCAGGCCGTTCGCGATGGGCATCGAACTGCCCACAATGCCGGTGGTTACCATCACGCCGGACGCAGGATGGGTCACATGCATCGGGCCGCCCTTGCCTTTGCAGGTGCCGGTGACACGCCCCCCGAGTTCGGCCCAGAGATCCTTGAGCGGCACACCCTTGGCGATCATGTCATGCACGCCGCGATAGATCGTGCAGATGTAGTCGTCATTGCTCAGGCAGACGGACACCGCGGAAGGAATCGCCTCCTGGCCGCGCGGCGAGTAATAAGGCATGACCAGCTTGCCGGACTTGATCACTGCACGAAAACGCTCGTCGTTCTGCTTGATGAGTGTCATCCGCCGATAGATATCGATCAGCACTTCACTGCTGGGCGGTTGCTGGACTTTCATGCGAAGCTCTCCTTCGATCACCAGATCGTTTGGGCGCCGCTGGCATGCAGCGCGGCGATGTAACCGAATACGAACGACGCGCCAATGCTGCTGCCCGCGCCCGGATAGCAGCGGCCCACCACGGACGCCGTGCAGTTGCCCGTCGCGTAGAGCCCTGGAATCAGCGACCCGTCTTCTTTCAGCACGCGGGCGTACTCGTCCGTCACGAGCCCACCGGCCGTGCCGACGTCGCCGGGGTACATACGGACCGCGTAAAACGGCGCCTGTTCGATCGGACCGAGATTCGGATTCGGCTTGATCGTCGGGTCGCCGTGACAGCGGTCGAAGGCTCGCGAGCCGCGTCCGTAATCGCTGTCCACCCCCGCCGCGCAGAAACCGTTGAAACGCGTCACGGTCTCCTGTAAGCCTGCAGCGTCGATACCGCATTTCGCCGCCAGCTCTTCGATCGATCCGGCCTTGATCATGTAGCCGCTATCGAGCCATTGCTGCGGAATCTGCCCCTGCATCGCCGAACCCCAGGGGTAATACTTGCGCTGACGGCTGTCCATTACGACCCACGCGGGAACGGCTTTACCCGTCTCCTTCTGACGCCGGTACATGCGTTGCCCGATCTCCATGTAGGCGCCGGCTTCGTCGCAAAAGCGCTGGCCGTCCTGGTCGACCATGATCGAAAACGGCAGCGACAGATCGAGGTGGTGCATGAAGGGCAGCGGCGAGCCGTCCGGCGCGCGCGCACCCTCGGGCAACGTCTCATTGGGACCGAGCGAAGTCACGACCCACCACGCCTCTTCCATGCAATCGACGGCTGCGCCGAGACCCACAGCGGCTTCCAGCACTTCGCCGGTGTCGCCCGGATTGGCGTTCGTCCAGTTGCTCGACGACGGTTGCGGCTGATATTTGCGGCGCATTTCGGCGTTATGTGAAAAGCCGCCGGCGTTCAACAGCACGCCCTCGCGCGCGTGCACGCGCATTTCGCGCCCGTTGCGGATCGCGACCACCCCCGTGACACGGCCGTCCTCAACGATCAACTCGCCCACAGGCGTATCGGTCCAGATAGGAATATCGGCACGCAGCGCCATTTGCAGCATGCGCCCCTGAAGCGCGGCACCGTTCGAAACCAGCTCTTTACCTGTGATCTTCTGATACAGCATGCGGCCCGCGAGCTGCATTGCCTTGCGTTTGCCACCCCACGTGCGCTTTAGCAGGAACAACTCGGTAAACTCATTGGAGTTGGCCGGGATCGACGGGCCCTTGTATCGCGAAAGCTTCGGCGCCCACTCGCCCAGTTCCCTGATGTCGAACAGTTTGGCCAGCAGCGAGCGGCCACGCGGCTCACCGCCCGGCAGCGTGTCGTAGTAGTCCGACCAGCCGTCCGCATAGACAAACTGCATACCCTGCTGTTCGAGGAACTCGGCCATCTTCGGGCCCGTGCGCAAATACGCCTCACGACGTGCCGGCGATGTTCCGGGGCCCTGATAGGCGACCGCGGCATCGAAATATTGTCGCGCACGTTCGTAGGAGTCATTCACGCCGTGGCGCTTCATCACGTGATTGTTCGGCAACCACCAGACGCCGCCGGAATACCCCGTTGAGCCGCCTACTTTGCCCTGCTTCTCAAGGATGAGCGCCTCTTTGCCTGCGGTCTTGCACGCAAGTGCAGCGCACATCGAACCGCCGCCGCTGCCAACCACGACGAAGTCATAGCTTGCATCCCAGACAGCCATGCTCAATCCCCTTGCGCAATGAATTCCCGCAATGCGCGGTGGAAATTGGACACAGACGTCTCCTGAAGCGGGTTTGTGCGCGACCCCTTGAAACCCCGCGATTTCATACCTTGCTGCACATTCGTCATGTTCTGAAAGTCCTGCCAAAGGATCAGACCGAAATTCTCGATTGCGTTCTGCTTCCAGTCGTCGACGCCGTGGTAGATCTCGCGCTTTAGCGGTGGCTCCGCACCCGGCGCATAGCGAACCAGCGACCAGATGTCGTAAATGCAGGAATCCGGATTGTCGCCGTCGGGCCGCGCGCGGTAGAACAGCGCACCGTCGGGGTAAGGCAGGAAAATCAGATTCGGGAACACGTGCCAGTCGGCGCCCGCACGTCCCATCTGCTCGAACGAGATGTCAGGCCAGCCCGCCCCTTCGGCCACGGCCGCTTCGCGCTGGAACTCCATGGCCTTCGCCAGCACCTCGAACTGGTTGCCGCTCGGCGCCATCTCGGTCAGCAGACGTTTGGAAGCTTCGTAGTCGCGCGCCGAGTTGATCGCCTTCAGCGTGTCTTCCATCACCTTGAAGAAATTGACCAGGCCTTGTCGCACGTCTTCGGGCATCGGCTTGCCGGTACGCGGTGAGGGGGCGCCGATAAAGCGCGTGGCCGTCGCGTAACCGAACATGCCGTGGCGTCCATAAGGAAAGCTGCGAGTCACATCGTCGCCGGCGACATCGAGGAGTTGCGGGTGCGTGGCCGAGACGTGATAGCCCTCGTTGAACGCCTCCAGCGCGACCTTCCAGTTGCACGGCAGCCGGATCGACTTGTACCAGCGGTAGCGCATCTTTTCAAACTCGAAGCAGTCCGTGATTTCAGGTACCGGTTCGAGAAATTTAGCGAGCGGTTCCGCGTCGGGATCCATGTTGATAAATACGAATCCACCCCACGTGTCCACCCGCACTTCCTGCAGCCGCAGATCGCTGTCGGCCATGTCGGGGCAGCCTTCCCAATCGCCGCGATCGAGCACGCGTGCGATGCTGCCGTCAAGATTCCACTGCCAGCCGTGGAAGTTGCAATGAAACTTTGCCGCCTTGCCGCAACCATTGGTCAGACGCCGGCCACGATGCTGGCAAACGTTGTAGTAGGCTTTGATCCGGTCGGCCGCCGTGCGCACCACGATGATCGACTCACCGATTACATCGAACGTGACATAGTCGCCTACCGCGGGAATCTCCTCGAGCCGGCATGCCACCTGCCACACGCGCGGCCACAGGTTGCGCGTTTCCTGGTCGAGGAACTGCTTCGACAGGTAGCTATCCTTGGGGACAAAATCGAGGCGGACCGGATGCTCACCCGAACCGGAATTCGTGTCACGCATTGATATCTCCTTCATGGTTTCGTCGGCTCGCGCACCGATTCTGGTTTCTTCTCGCCGGCTCACCGCCCATCGGGGCCAGGTGACGCATCAGTCGGTATATATGAACACCGTTCAAAATACTAGGCTGACGGTGAGAACCTTGTCAATCCGGTCCAACGTCAGCCCAGTGCCGCTGTCAGCGCCGGTACGGCCTCAAAAAGATCGGCGGCGAGGCCGTAGTCGGCAACCTGGAAAATCGGCGCCTCGCTGTCCTTATTGATCGCGACGATGACCTTCGAATCTTTCATCCCGGCCAGATGCTGGATCGCGCCGGAAATGCCGACTGCGATATAAAGCTGCGGCGCGACGATCTTGCCCGTTTGCCCGACCTGATAGTCGTTCGGCGCGAATCCAGCGTCCACCGCGGCGCGCGATGCGCCCACTGCCGCACCGAGTTTGTCGGCGAGCGCGTCGAGCAATCTGAAGTTATCGCCATTCTGCATTCCGCGGCCGCCTGAAACCACGACGCTGGCGGCCGCCAGTTCGGGCCGGCTCGATCGGGTCAACTGCTGGTCGACGAAACGTGCCCGCTCATAAGCTGGCGCGGCCGGCGCCGACTCGACCGGCGCGTTGCCCTGCAATGGTGCGGCATCGAAGGCGGTCGTGCGCACCGTCAACACCTTCAGCGGATCGGCCGACCTGACGGTGGCGAGCGCATTGCCGGCATAGATCGGCCGCACAAACGTATCGGCCGCCTTGATGGCGACGACTTCGGAAATCTGCGCACAATCGAGCAACGCTGCGACGCGCGGCATGAAGTTTTTGCCGACGGCCGTGGCTGCGGCAATCAGATGGCTATACGACTGAGCAAGCGACAGCACCAGCAGCGCGAGATTTTCAGGAAGTGGATGCGCGTACGCGGCAGCGTCTACGTGCAATACCTTGCTGACTCCGCTGACTTTCGCTGCATCGGCCGCGGCTCCCGCTGCTTCATGGCCGGCTACCAGCAGATGAACCTCACCGCCGATCTGCGTTGCGGCAGTAACGGCGTTGAGCGTCGCGCGATGGAGCGTCGCATTGTCGTGTTCAGCAATAACGAGGATGGACATAGTCAGATCACCTTGGCTTCGTTGCGAAGTTTTTCGATCAACGTCGCGATGTCGGGCACCATCATCCCGCTCTTGCGCGCCGCCGGTTCGGTGACTTCGAGTACCGCAAGACGTGGCGCAACATCCACACCGAGTGCTTCAGGCGTCAGCGTGTCGAGCGGCTTCTTTTTCGCTTTCATGATGTTGGGCAGCGTCACATAGCGCGGACTATTCAGACGCAGATCCGTGGTGACAACGGCGGGCAGATCGAGCGCGACGCGTTCGAGCCCGCCGTCGATTTCGCGCGTCACGGTCAGCACGCCGTCCGCGATTTCCGTCTTGAAGGCGAAGGTGGCTTGCGGCCAACCGAGCAGTCCGGCGAGTTTCTGCCCCGTCTGACCGGCATCGTTATCGATGGCCTGCTTGCCGAGCAGCACCAGTTGCGGTGCTTCCCGTTCGACGATCGCTGCCATGAGTTTCGCAACGGCCAACGGCTGCAGCTCGGCTGAGGTCTCGATCAGGATCGCCCGGTCGGCACCCATGGCAAGCGCGGTGCGCAAGACTTCCTGCGACTGCGCGGTGCCGGCTGAAATCACGACGATCTCGGCGGCAACCCCTGCCTCTTTTAGCCGTACCGCCTCCTCCACCGCGATTTCATCGAACGGATTCATGGCCATCTTCACGTTGACCAGATCGACGCCGGAGCCGTCGGATTTGACCCGGGGCTTCACGTTGTAATCGATAACACGCTTCACCGCGACCAGTATTTTCAATTGACGCTCCATGCTATTTTCTGAACGATGTTCTACATTCTGAACCAACTCTTTTGCTGTTGTCAACGACAATGGCTTTTGCAGACCCTGCCCCGTGTAAACCCCGTTTCAAGGTCACCGGAATATATCCATAATTTAGAACATCGTTCGTATTTTAAAATCCCGCGCAGATCGACTGACTGCGTGCTCTGCCGCAGGATCGCCGGCGGTAGCTCCTGATAGAAACTCGCCCATGAAAATGTTTTCTCTCGATGGTCAGGTTGCGCTTGTCACGGGCGCTTCGCGCGGCCTGGGGCTGGCGATGGCCAATGCGCTTGCGTGCGCCGGTGCAACGGTGGTGCTCGCAGCCCGGTCGCGCGCCGGTCTCGACACAGCCGCGGCGTCCATTCGTGCCGGCAGCAACGCTCTGATCGATGTCGAGCCATTCGATCTCGTCGATCAATCCGCCATCGAAGCCGCCGTGCAGAACGTTTTTGCGCGTCATGGAAGGATCGACGTCCTGCTGAACAACGCCGGCATCTGCGAGTGGAGCGACTTTCTACAATCAACACCGCAGATGTGGCACCGCACCATGGACACCAACGTTACCGCTGCATACCTGCTCGCGCGGCAAGTGTCGCCGTCGATGATCGAACGTGGGCACGGCCGCATCATCAATGTCGGCTCGTATGTTTCGGTACTCGGGCGCGAAAAGCTCCAGGCCTATGTAGCGAGCAAGCATGCGGTGGCGGGTCTCACCAAATCGCTTGGAGCCGAACTGGGGCGGCACGGAATCCGCTGTAACGGCATTTGCCCCGGTTACTTCATGACCGAAATGGCCGAACCTGTCACGTCAAATGCGCAAATGAAGGAGATCGTCCGCTCGCACATCTCCGTCGGACGCTGGGGGCGCCCGGAGGAACTCGGGGGCGCCGCGGTGTTCCTCGCCTCCGAGGCGAGCTCTTATATGAACGGCCAGATGCTGATGGTCGACGGCGGCGTTTCGGAGATTCTGAGCTTCCCGATGTCGGTGGTCTAGCCTCGGCCAACAGCGGGTGCCGCCAGGTGGCCGGCGCCCGCAGCACGCATGGCGCTTGAGCGCCGCCGGGCCTTCACGCGCCTTTCGAGTTCTCGGCGAGTGCTATCGCGCTGCGTAACTCCGCGTGCCCGGGCCGCGACGATACCCCGCGCAGCAGAAAGTGGGACAGCGACGGGATCAGAACCAGTGCGCCGATCATGTTGGTGACGAACATGAAGGTCAACAGAATGCCCATGTCGGCCTGGAACTTGATCGGCGACCATGCCCACGTGACGACCCCGGCGGCCAGCGTGACACCCACCAACGCCACGACCTTGCCGGTGAACTGGACCGCCCGGCGGTAGGCGTCCCGCAGCGGCAAGCCGGCGCGCTGATAGTTGAGCTGCACCGACAGCAGATAGAGCGCGTAATCGACGCCGATGCCTACGCCAAGGGCGATCACAGGCAAGGTCGCCACCTTGACGCCGATGCCCAGCATCACCATCAACGCCTCGCATAGGACCGATGTGACGACGAGCGGCACCAGTGCGACGATGGCGGCGCGCCAGCTGCGGAACGTGATCAGGCAGAGCAGGACGACAGCCCCGTAGACCAGCAGCAGCATGCGTTCATTCGCTTCCTTGACGACGATGTTGGTCGCGGCATCGATACCCGCGGATCCGGCAGCCAGCAAAAATTGGTGGCTTGCGTCCTTGTGCGCATCCGCGAAACGTTGTGCCGCGTCGAGCACGCGAGTCAGCGTGGCGGCCTTATGATCGGTCAGGTAAGCGATGATCGGCATCGTATTGCACGCTGCGCTGATCAGATCGGGACGATCAAGCAAAACCTGGAAGAGCGAGCGATTCAGAATCGCCGGTGTGCGATTGATCGTGAACCACTTCGGATAACCTTCATAGGCACCGGACGTCACGAGCCGGGTGAGAGACGCGGCCGAACTCGTGGTCTGCACGCCGCTCACATTTTGCAAGGCGATCTCGAAGCGGTCGACATCCGCCAGCATCTGATAATGATCCGCATCGCAATTGGGCAGTGACGATTTGCCGATCACCACGAACATGTCGCTCGACAGACCATAGTGGGCGTTGATGAAGGCATTGTCCCGGTTGTAGACCGAGTCCGCTCGCAATTCAGGGGCGCCCGCGTCGAGATCGCCGATCTGCAGACGCTGGCTGACCGCAAAGCCTCCCGCGGCCAGCAGCACGGTCACGGCGATCGCCCCCGACGCCCAGCGCCGTTCCGTGAAGCGGTCCAGCCAGTTCCACAGGCTCGCGACGCGCGAGCGGCTGCCGGTTTCCGCGGCCTCTTCGATCAGCGTGCGCCGCGCGGCCGCGGGACTCACGCCCACATACGACAGCAACACCGGCAACAGAAGAAGATTGGTGAAGACCAGCACGCCCACGCCGATGCTGGCTGTCAGCGCAAGATCCTTGATGACCGGGATATCGATGATCGTCAGGACGGCGAAGCCCACCATGTCGGCCATGAGCGCGGTGAGACCCGCGAGAAAGAGCCGCCGGAAGGTGTAGCGCGCCGCCACATACTTATGCGTGCCGCGCCCGACGTCCTGCAGGATGCCGTTCATTTTCTGGGCGCCATGCGACACGCCGATGGCGAATACCAGGAATGGCACCAGCACCGAATAAGGATCGACGACGAGACCCAGCGTCGTGACGATGCCAAGTTGCCAGAGGACCGCGACAAGCGAACACGCGACCACCAGAAACGTGCTGCGCGGGCAGCGCGTATAAAAGAAAATCACGCCGAGCGCGATGGCCGCCGCAATGCCGAAATACGCCATCACCTGCTTCAGGCCGTCGATCAGGTCACCGATCAGTTTGGCAAAACCAACCACGTGGATGCGAATGTTGCCGTGCTGCTGCGTGCGCACCATGTCGTCGAGCAGATGCGAGAAGTGGGCATAGTTGATCGGCTTGCCCGCCGCGTCGCGCTCGAGCAGCGGCACCACGATCATGGTCGACTTCAGATCGTTGGCGACGAGCGAACCGGTGATGCCCGCGCGCGCGATATTGGTTCGCAGCGCGTCGATTGACGCGGGCGAGCCGTTGTACGTCGACGGCATGACCGGGCCGCCCGCATAGCCCTTTTCGGTGACGATATTCCAGCGCACCGCCGGCATCCAGATCGACTTGACCCACGGTCGGTCGACGCCGGGCATCAGAAATACCGCGTCGTTGATCTTTCTCAGCGACTCCAGATACGCGGGGTCGTAAATGTCGCCCTGAGTATTCTCGATCACAATCCGCAAACTGTTGCCGAGCCCCTTCAGGTCGCCCTTGTTCGCCAGGTAGTTGCGGATATACGGGTTCGACTGCGGAATCATCTTTTCGAAGCTGGCATTGATCTGCAGCCCGGTCGCCACCTTGATGCCGAAAAAGACCGACAGCACCGCGCACAACAGAATCAGGACAAGCCGATGATTGAAAACCAGCCGCTCCAGCGCGTTGCCGGACTTCGAGTCGAACGCACGGCGCTCCTTGACCACGGGCATGGAACTGATCTGCTCATTGTTCTTACCGGCCATCATGTGCTCCCTTTGCCGCGATCACTTGAGTACCCCGACGTTCTTTACGCCCCCGGCGCCCACTACCACGATGCCGCCGCGAGCGAGGCTCGTACCGTCCCAGAGCGACCACGCCTGCCCCGCCGCATTCGCCGCACTGAAGCTGGCGCCGCCGTCCGTGCTGATCAGCACACGCCCATCCTGGCTGAACAACGCAAGCCGCCCGTCGGCAAGACGCGCGCCGCCCAGCAGACTGGCTTCGCCGGGAATGCCGACCTTGATCCAGGTCTGCCCGCCGTCCACGCTGCGCATCGCATTGCCACGCAGGCCATAGAGAATCAGATTGTCAGGCGTGCCGACGATGCCAAAAAAGCTGCCCTTGTACGGCACCGAGACCTTGACGAACTGTTGCGAGGTCTCGTCGAGGCGCATGACCAGTCCCTGTTCACCGACCACATACAGCGCGTTGCCGATTCTGCGTATCGCATGCAGGTTCAGTGCGTCCTGTTCGTTTTCGGTGTGGTCGAACCACGGTGTCCAACTGGCCCCGCCATCGTCGGTCCTGAAGATGATATTGAATGAACCGATGATGAAGCCCGTGCGCTCGTTATCGAACCAGGCCGACAGAAACGGCCGCCCCGGACCGTCGTTGACGAAGCGCCGCGCTTCCTCTAGTCCGGCCGCAACCTTCGGGTCCGACTGGTCCCGCTTCTGGTAATAGGCCAGCATCAAGGCGGCCGCCGACCGGCCGTCGAGTTGCTTCGTCCATGTCGCGCCGCCGTCCGCGGTGTGCAAAACGATGCCGTCCTGACCGGTCGCCCAACCCGCGCGCGGCGAAACGAAATACACCGAGACCAGATCCGAGCTCACCGGCGCGGAAACCTGGCGCCAGGTCCTGCCATTGTCGTCGGACAGGACGATCAGTCCGCGTAAGCCGACCGCGACCAGCCGGTCGCCGGCACGGGCCACGGCGAGCAGCGGTGCGGTCTGCGCATGTGGGTTGGCGGTGGCCGGCGTATCGATCGGATCGGCGAACGCGGCAAGCGCCGGCTGCGAAACGGTCAACGCGAGGGTCAGCGCAAGCGCCGACACCGCCACGTTCATAGAGGTACTCAGCATCATGTCTCCTTGTGCTCGCCTGATACTCGCTGGCCGCACCGGGCGAAACCCGCTGCGGCCCTGCCTTTCGAGGCTATGCTGCCGGCCCGCGCAAGGTATCAGCGGATGCCAGTCGACTGCATTCGTTCAGGCGTGAAAAACCCGTTGGGAAAGTCCACGTTGAAGAAAATGCCGGAGGTGTCCGCAGGATGACTGCCCAGCAGATACACCCCGCTATTGAAGTCGAAGAACCAGTTGCCGAGTGAATACGGAACCTGGGCGTCGTAGGCCGGTACCGTATCGGCAAAGCCGCCTCGATATAGTTTGCCGGCCTGATCATAGGCATCCATCATGCCACCGCCCAGATCCTCGTCCGTATAGAGGATCTTTTTGCTGTACAGGTGCCGCGCACCGGGTTTGAGCGTCAGTTCAAGCACACGCACGCGGTGCAGTTCCCAGCGAATCAGGTTGGCATTGGGGAAATGCGGTGTCAGCATGTCCTTGTCCGAGGTCGCGTACTGCCACTTGTATCCGTTGTACGGAATGTACATTTCCTTGGTGCCGAGCATCTTGACCTTCCAGCGATCGAGCTTGCCGTACATCAGTTGGATATCGTCCATCGTGATCACGCCCGAGTAGCCTGGGTTAGGCGTATCGTAAGCGAGATCAGGGGCGACGCGCGTGCGGCGCTGGCCCGGCGAATACGACCAGCCCGGCCAGTCACGCGAACTCGCGGTGTAGTCCCAGAACAGCGATGTCTCGCCCTTCAGGCGCGCGGGCGCGGCGTAATCGTTCATCACCTGGTACCAGACGCCATCCGATTTCTTGAACCCGTCCCGGCCGAGCGTGGGATCGTAGTACGGAAAATAGATGCTGCTTTTAAACGAGCCCGTCAGCACCGGGGTGCCCGAACTGTCCATCAGCCAGGTATTGACGAAGTTCTTTTGCCTGGTTCCGACGAAACGCATGATGTAATTCCAGAGCGCTTCCTCGCCGGTCTTCGCAATCGGGAAAGGAATACAGCCAAAGGCGCCTTCGATATCCTGCCCGCCGTTGGTCAACTTGGCCTGCACCGCATTGATCTTGCAATTTTCACCGTACCAGTCCGGAAACGATGCGCTGCGATGGGTCGGATAGACCATCATCTTGTAATCGGGAAAGCGCTTGAACAGTTCCTTGGACGACTCGCTCAGCTTGTCCGAGTATTCCTGCCAATTCTGCGCGGTGATCGTCAGAATCGGCTTTTCGCCGGCAAACGGATCAAACCACTTGCCGCTATTAAGCTTAGATTCCGCAGGCGCCTTGGTGACTCCTCCGGTGTATGCCGGAATCTGTCCGTCCGCGCTGGCCGCGGCGTCCGCGCCGAACACTGTGAGCGTCGTGCCCAGCTTGGCGGCTTCTTCGGCCGATACGGATGCGTGCACTGTGGAACCATAGGTGGCGGCGATCAATACAGCCGTCACTAACCTTGGGATGTTCATTTGCGAATGTCCTCTGAAGTACCAGATAGTCGGCTTTGGTTAAAGCGTGGTCTGATAGGTGATCCCGATCCAGCCCTTGTCGGAATATGGCGCGCCGTTGACATTGGTCGCTGTTTTCTTCCAGTTGGTATAACCGGTGTAGGTGAGATTCACGATGTGCTTGTTGTAGATCGTGAATTGCAGGCCTACCTGGTAGATGTTGCTGCCCTGGTTACCGCCATCGACAGTCGGTGTATTGCCGTGGATGTTCCATTGTACGAACATCGGCAGGTCGAGATCGACGCCGGGAAACACCTGGTTCCAGTGCGGCGTGAACGACACACCAAAGGTGTAGTAATTTTTCGTCGCGCAACCCAGCGCGACCGCATCGGCTGCTTTCGTGCAAGCGGCGGAGTAACCCGGCGCATTGAAGTTCTGCGCGCCCGAAGTCACCCTGAGCAGGTGGGCCACCGCGATTTCCATGGCGAGCGGCGCCTCGTTCCAGAGCGGTGTCTTACCGAGGTATGTGGTTGTGTTGAGCAGTGCGTGCAACGTGTCACCACGCGCGCCTTCGAGCGTGCCCGGTGTGGCGCTGCCGGCCGAAGCCAACGGCGTATTGCGGCGATACGACACCTCGGCGCCGACCGCCGTGCCGCCAATCGTGCTGTTCACGCCGAGGCCCAGCAATTGAACCTTGTTCGCGTAGATATCCTCGGTCGTGAAATTGTTCTGATTAAACTGGGCGAACCACGGTGTCTTGTAGCTGAAGCGGCGATAGGTCAGCTCGACCGTGCTCGAGAACTTTTCAAGGCGATACTTGGTTTCAACCCCGATGTCCCCAATCTTGCCTTGCGGGCCCCTGACGTTGTAGATCGGGAAGTTCGGCCCCGCATACGCGGCGATCGGCGGCCCGTAGTCGATGGAATCTGAACCGCCGAAATAGGTGCCGCCTTCAGGATAGCGGTCGTGCGCCCATTCGAACGAGTAGTAGCCGCTCAATTGCATCCGCTCGGTCAACTGGGCCGACATGGCGACCTGCCCGGTCGGCAGCGACAGTTCCTTCAGCGATGCCCCGGGGCTTTGCGTCGCGGCAATCAGGTTTTGCGGAGCCTGCGATACCGCAACCGAGTTGACGCCGCCCACGCTGCCGATCAGCGACTGCCCCCAGATTTGCGCGAGGCGCCCTACCTTGATGTCAATCGGAACGGGGCCCGCATTGACGGTGGTGAATCCGAACGCGTCGCGCACCTCCGCCGACGGGCCGATGTAATACTTCTTGATGTAGCTGGTGTAGTTATTCCCCGGGTAGTTCGCAACACTTTCGAGACCCGGCCCGCTCTTGTCCTTGCTCGAATAGGCTGCGTCGTACCAGCCCGCAACACTGAACCGGAAGCCGGTCGTCCCCTTGTACTTGAAGTCGAATTCGCTCGTCACGTCGAGCCGCGCGAGTATGGTCTGGTAGCGCCTGAAGGTGTTGTCGCCTTCGTCGTAGCTCGGGTTGTTACCGATCGCCGAGTTGATGCCCTGAAGCCGTAACCCATAGTTCGCACGAACTGTCGTATCCAGATCCATCTCAATGTCCGGATTAGGCGTCGTAAACGTGAACGCCTGCGCTCCGTTCGCAAAACTGCCGCAAACACCAACCAGCAACATCACTTCAAAACGACGCCGGTAAACGGCCCCGCCTTTGGAAATCCGATTCATTTTGTCTCCTCCGCGAGGACATTCACACGACTTCTATTCGTTGTATTTTTCGCGTCGACTTGCTTCCCACATTTCAAGTTCATCTAATACTTGAATGCTGTTCAAAATGATAAACACCGCGTAGTGGGGTGTCAATAGTGTTTTCCAGTAGAAATCGGGACCCTTGCACACCGCTGGACTGAGGTATTGAGCAGCCGCCTGAGACGTTAGGAATCCGTCTAAAGTCACCCATGCGGGATCGATTCGCGCGGCTGGCGAATGGGGATAACGGCTGCGCCGGGCCCGTCACAATAGGACAAACAGACCTGTTGTGGCTGCCCACCTCGGGATGTCTGACGAAATGCGACCAGGGAGGCCGTCGATCGTCATCACATGGGGTTCATTTCACGTCCCAGACCAGCGGCAAGTGGTAGAGCGTGCCGTTGACGCCGCCATGCACACCGGCTTTGGCGCCGGGCCTGAGCGAAAAATCGGGGATGCGTTTGAGCCACTCCTGGAGGAACACCTTGATCTCGACGCGGGCGAGGAATGAGCCCGGACAACGATGCGCCCCATTGCCAAAGGTGGAATGAATCGGTGTCGGACGGTTGAAGTCGACTTCGAGCGGATTCTGGAACTTGCGCTCGTCCAGACCGTGCAGGGTTGTCGGTATGACGATCATGTCGCCGGCCTTCATCTGCACGCCCTGGTATTCGAAGTCATGCGCGACCTGACGTCCCTGGTTGACCACCGGAAAGCGGCGCAACAACTCATCGACCGCTTTTTGCGTCAGGTCCGGGTGGTCGATCAGATGTTTGCGATGCGCGGGGCTTCCCGCGAGGAAGTTCGCGATGAAGCCCATCGCAGAGGCGACCGTATCGAGGCCGCCGATCAGGACGAGCCCGCACAGCCCCTTAAGCTCCTGATCGCTCAGATCACGACCGTCAATCTTCGATTGAACGATCCGGCTGATCAGATCGTCGCCCGGATTCGCCCGGCGCTCGGCGATTTTTACGCCGAGATATTCGAAGATCGCGCCCAGCGCTTCAAGCTTCTGCCCGGAGGAAGCAGGCCGCACCATCTTGTCCGCCAGGCCCAGCAAATAGTCGCGATCTTCCGAGGGCAGCGCCACCATGTCCATGAAAATGCCGATGGGCAGATGTTGCGCGAACTCGGAGACGAACTCGCACTCGCCCCGCGAATAAAAGCCTTCGATCAGCTCGATTGTCATTTCGCGCGCCTTTTCCTCGAGCTTGCTGATCGCTTGCGGCATGAAGGCAGGCGCAATCAGCGCGCGGTAGCCGGTGTGTTCGGGCGGGTCGAAAAAGATTGGCGGCAGCGGCGCGTGGTCGACCAACGGCACGGTCAATTGGCGCGACGAAAATTGCTCGTATTCCTTGAAGATGCGGTAGATGTCGTCACCGCGCGTCGCGATCCAGTGGCCGCCGTTACGCGGCGTCCAGAAGATGTCAGGCACGGCGGGGTCGTGCAGTTTCTTGAGCGCGAGATGATAGTCGTCGGCGGCGCCGGGCGGATTGTATATGTCGAAGTCGACCACCAGTTGCGTCGGCACGTGCGCGGGAATAGGCGCCACTTCAGGCGTCGCGCGTTGATTGCTCTCTGACATTCGATGTCTCCTTCGTGATTCCGGACCAGCTGGCTGGCTCACACAATCGCCACGCCGACAATTTTCTGAATGACGTTCACATATGTATCATACATTTTCTGCTACTGGAACAACATAAAAAAAGCGGGGCAAAAGCGCACGCCGCCGCGTTACAGGTGCGTCCCGTAGCGCTCCAGATGGTGCTCGGCATCACCCCATGTCATGTCAATGCAGGTCAGCCGCTTGAAGTACCAGCCGACCGGAAGTTCTTCGGTCATGCCCATTCCGCCGTGCAACTGCACCGCCTGCTGGCCGACGAACCGCCCGCACCGGCCGATCAGGTTCTTGGCGGCGGACAGCGCCCGCCGCCGCTCGTCGGCATCCGCTCCGGCCAGCCGCGATGCTGCGAAGTACACCACCGAGCGGGCCTGCTCGACCGCCGTCAGGATGTCGGCCGCGCGATGCTGAAGCGCCTGGAACTCGCCGATGGGTCTGCCGAACTGGGTGCGCGTGCGCAGGTAGTCGTAGGTCATCTCGGCGAGCTTCGCCATGGTTCCAACCGCTTCCGCGCAGAGCGCGAACAGCCCGTGGTCGACGGTCCATTCCAGCAGGCCATAGCCGGTGCCGATCACGCCCAGCACCGCTCCGGACTCGACCGATACGCCCGAGAAGCACACTTCGGCGACCCGCTGCCCGTCCAGCGCCGGAAAACCTCTGAGCGTGACGCCCGGTGTCTTCGGGTCGATCGCGAACAGCGTGATGCCGGTGGTGTCATCCTGCGCGCCGGAAGTCCGCGCCGACACCAGCAGCAGATCGGCGCTATCGCCGTGCAAGACCACGCCTTTGCGGCCATCGATGACAAAACCCTCGCTCGAAGACCTGGCGGCCGTTGTTACGTTCGACAGATCGAATCGCGCGCCAGGCTCAAGCGTGGCCAACGCCGTTTTCACACGGCCAGCCGCAAGCTCGGGCAGCCAGCGCTCTTTTTGTGCATCGGTGCCGGCGTGGCTGATCAGCCGCGCGCCAAGCACCGCGGTCGAGAGATAGGGCTCCAGTACCAAACCCCGACCCAACGTCTCCATCACGATCATGGTCTCTGCCACGCCCCCGTTCATCCCGCCGTATTCGTCCGGAACGTTGAGCGCGAGGAGACCCATATCGGCCAACGTGTTCCAATGCTGTTCGGACCAGCCGCGCGGCGTCGCCGATAGCTTGCGCCGCGCCTCGAATGAATATTCCTTCTCCACGAAGCGGCCCACCAGGTCGGCCAGCATCTGCTGCTCTTCAACGAGCGTGAAATCCATGACGTGTCCTCAGATGCCAAGCGCCAGTTTGGCGATGATATTTTTCTGAATCTCAGTGGAACCGCCGTAGATCGAGATCTTGCGCCAGTCCAGATAGTGCGGCGCCAGCGCGTTGAGCAGTTCGCCGTGCGCCGTGGCATCCGCGCCTTCGCTCCAATCCGGCTCGAGCGCCTGCGGTACAAACGGCACCGCGTAGGGCCCCGCGCACGCCATGATCAGCTCGGTGAGTTCCTGCTGGATTTCCGAACCGCGGATTTTCAGCACCGATGCCTCGGGCCCCAGCGGACGGCCGGCTGACTCGGCGGATATCGCCCGCAACAGCGACCATTCGTGCGCGATCAGATCGATCTCGACCTTCGCGATTCGGTCGCGGAAGCGGATATCGTCGATCAGCGGCTTGCCGTGCTTCCGTTCGCTCCGCGCGATTTCCTTCAGCCGGAGCATGAAGCGTTTGCAGTTGCCGAGCCCCGCAATATTGGTGCGCTCGTGGCCGAGCAGATATTTGGCGATCGCCCAGCCACGATGCTCTTCTCCGACAAGATTGCCATCCGGCACTTCGACGTTTTCGAAGAACACCTCGTTGACGTCATGGCCGCCATCGAGCGTTCTGATCGGCCGCACGGTAATGCCGGGCGTCTTCATGTCGATCAGTAGAAACGAAATGCCTTCCTGCGGGCGGCCATCGCTGTGGGTGCGTACGAGACAGAAAATCCAGTTCGCCCACTGTGCAAACGAAGTCCAGATCTTCTGTCCATTGACGATATAGAACGGCTTGCCGTCGCGTGGAACGCACTCGGCGCGCGTCTTCAACGAAGCGAGATCGGAGCCCGCGCCCGGCTCCGAATAGCCCTGACACCACCAGTCCTCCATCGACACGATGCGTGGCAGAAAATAGTCGCGCTGCGCGGGCGTGCCGAATTTTTGCAGCACGGGCCCGACCATCGACAGACCGAACGGCATCTGACGCGGCGCACCTGCGGTAAAGCACTCTTCATCGAAGATATTGCGCTGCGTAGCGTTCCAGCCCGCGCCGCCGTATTCGACCGGCCACGCCGGCGCGCCCCAGCCATTCGCCGCGAGGATGCGCTGCCAGCGCACGTAGTCGTCGCGCGGCACGTGGCGGAAATTCAGCACGCGGTCGCGAATCTCCGTGGGTAGCCGGGCCGTCACAAACTCCCGCACCGATGCGCGAAAGACCTTATCGTCGTCACTTTCTCGCAAATCCATCAACCCTCTCCTTTGACGATGGGCGCGCCCTGGACCGCCAACCGGCCCCGCTCTCAGCCGATTTCGACAACGCCGTTGTTCAACACGACCACATCGCGTGCGTCGACGCGTGCCCGCACATGCACGCGTGTGCCGCTCTCGCGCCAGAACTGAAATCGGATGACCTCGCCGGGATAAACCGGCGAAGTCATCCGTAGCGCAAGCCGTCTGAGCCGCGCCGCGTCGTTTCCGGCCAGGGTGCGAATCGCGGCGTAGCCTGCCATGCCGTACGTCGCGAGGCCGTGCAGGATCGGTTGCCTGAAACCGGCCTTCGTAGCGACTTCGGGATCGGCATGCAGCGGATTCGAGTCGCCGGAAAGACGGTAGATCAGCGCCGCCTGCGCCGGGGTCCCGAACATGAATTCGTGGTCGGGTGCGCGCTCGGGAACGGGCGGCAAGGCTTCGGGCGGCGCATCGCTCTCGCCGGATTCCGCGCTGAAGCCTCCGTCGCCTCGCAGGAACGATACCTGCCGAACTTCCGCGAGCCGCTCGTCGCTCTCCGCTTCGAACAGATCGCGCCTGAGTTCGACGATCGCGCCCTTGCCTGCGCCCTTATCGGAAACAAGGCTCACACGCGTCTTGCTGACGATGGTGGCGGCGGTCGGCATTGGACGGAGGAAACGGACGTCCTGTTCGCCGTGCACCACCTTCAGATAGTCGACACCGGCGCGCGGGTCACGCATCCACGATTTGGGCCATGCAAACGCCGCGGCACAGGTCGGCATCGCCTGCAGGTCTTTCTCATAGACATAGCGAAGTTGCGCCGCGTCGAGAGGATCGCCACCGATGCCAAGACCCAGCGCGTACAACATGACGTCGCGTTCGGTGTAAGTGTGGGTGACGTCTTCGATCGGCCAGTTCTTGATGACTTCATACTTCAGCATGACTTTGCCCCATAGCGTATCGATCGCGTATCAATCGTCGGTGAAATTCGGCTTGCGCTTCTCAAGGAAGCTCGCGATGCCTTCCTTGTAGTCGTCGCACTGATTGGCGACAGGCATGTCCAGTCCGGCAGCCATGATCGCTTCATGGGGCGTCTGAAACGGCACCTCCCAGAGTTGCGCCTTCATGACGCGCATCGAGCGCGGCGAGCAGTTTTCCGCGAGATCTGCCGCATAGGCATAGGTTTCTTCCGCTAGCGTGGCAGACGGGAACGCACGGTTCACCAGCCCCATTCGCTCAGCCTCGATACCCTTGATCTTGCGTGCCGACAGCAGCAGGTCGAGCGCCCTTGCGTGCCCGACGTGGTGCGAAAGTATCCACGCCATGCCATATTCGGCGGTCAACCCGCGACGTGCGAAAGCGGTGGTAATCGTGGCATCTTCGGCCGCGAAGCGGATGTCGCAGAAGAGCGCGTGAATCAGGCCGATGCCGACCGTCGCCCCATTGAGCATTGCGATCACGGGCTTCGGTATCGCCGGATAATACGAACAGCGCGTTTGCCAGTCGGCGCGCTTGCGCATATCGAATGGACGCGGCAGCTTGGTCATCAACGCATTGGGATCGCCGCCAAAGCTATGAATGTCGCCGCCGGCGCAGAATGCCTTGCCCGCACCGGTGAAGACAATGACCCGTACGCCGCGATCGGCGCCCGCGGCCTGCATGGCGTCGTACACCTCGGTGGCCACCGTGTCGTTCCAGCTGTTCATCTGTTCGGGACGGTTCAGGGTGATCGTGGCGATCCGGTTCTTCACGTCGTACAGAATGGTCTCGTAGCCCATGGCTATCTCCCTCGATTGGCGACGCTCAGAACGAACGCGGCATGTCCAGCACGTGTTCCGCGACGTAAGACAGAATCAGATTGGTCGAGATGGGCGCCACCTGATAAAGACGGGTTTCGCGGAATTTGCGCTCCACGTCGTATTCGCAGGCGAAACCGAATCCTCCATGCGTCTGGAGGCACGCGTTAGCGGCCTTCCATGAAGCGGTAGCGGCGAGGTGCTTGGCCATGTTCGCTTCGGCGCCGCACGCCTCGTGGTTGTCGAACATTTCGCATGCCTTGTAGCGCATCAGATCCGCGGCTCGCACATCGATATACGCTTCGGCGATGGGGAACTGCACACCCTGATTCATGCCGATGGGCCGGTCGAACACCTGGCGCTCCGACGCGTACTTCGATGCGCGATCGACGAACCAGTAGCCGTCGCCGATGCACTCGGCAGCAATCAAGGCGCGCTCCGCGTTCAGACCGTCAAGGATGTACCTGAAACCCTTGCCTTCCTCGCCAATCAGGTTCTCTTCGGGAATCTCGAGATTGTCGAAAAACAATTCGTTGGTTTCGTGATTGACCATGTTCGGAATCGGCCGTACGGTCAGACCGTTGCCGATCGCCTGATGCAGATCGACCAGAAAGCACGACAGGCCTTCGGATTTCTTTTTCACATCGGCGAGCGGCGTGGTGCGCGCCAGCAGGATCATCATGTCCGAATGCTGCACGCGGGAGATCCACACTTTCTGGCCGTTGACCACATAGCGGCCGTCTTTCTTCACCGCCATGGTTTTCATTTTGGTGGTGTCCGTGCCGGTGGTCGGTTCGGTCACGGCCATCGACTGCAAACGCAGTTCTCCGCTGGCGATCTTCGGCAGGTACGCGCGCTTTTGCGCCTCGGAGCCGTTGCGCAGCAAGGTGTTCATGTTGTACATCTGCCCGTGGCAAAACCCGGAGTTGCCGCCGTTACGGTTGATCTCTTCCATGATCACGGACGCTTCCGCGAGGCCAAGCCCCGAGCCGCCGTATTCCTGCGGAATCAGCGCAGCCATCCAGCCCGCGCGCGTCAACGCATCGACGAACGCCTCCGGATAGACCCGCTCGTGGTCGACACGGCGCCAGTATTCGTCAGGAAATTGTTTCGACAGTTCGCGCAATGCATCGCGCAGGTCCCGGTACGGATCGGAGGTGGTGGATCTGCTCATTTAAAGGATTCCTGTCACACGACGACGCGGCGGACTTACAGCGCCGCGTCGATCAGTCCGCCTGCGCTGGCGAGCTGGGTCAAATGATGTTCGGCGGCGCCGAACAGAATGTCGATTACGCTCAGGCGGCGCAGGTAGTGGCCGACCTTGCATTCCTCGGTCATACCGATGCCGCCGTGAAGTTGCACACCCTGCTGCCCGACAAAGCGGCCGGCACGGCCAATCTGCACCTTGGCCGCTGCCATGCTGCGCGCGCGCTCCGCGACATCGGACTCCTCGCTCATCATGGTGGCAAACAACGCCATGCTCCGTGCCTGTTCGACCATGACCAGCATGTCCACCGCGCGATGCTGCAAAGCCTGGAACGAGCCGATCGCGACGCCGAACTGCTTGCGCACTTTCAGGTACTCAACCGTTTCCTCGTGCGCGGCCGCCATCGAACCGACCGCTTCGGCACATAGCGCAGCGATCGCCTGCGCGACAACGGTCTCGATCAGTGGCAGCGCCTCCCCGGCCACGCCGATCGCATCGTCGTCAGTGACGCGCACGCCCGACAGATCGATATCCGCCGCGCGCAACCGGTCCTGCGTCAGATATTCGCGGCACGTCAGACCCGGCGCTTTCGCGTCGACCAGAAACAGCGCGATGCCGTCGCGGTCGCGGCGCGCACCCGACACCCGTGCCGACACGATCAGCCGGTCCGCGCTGCCGCCGTGAACGACGACACGCTTGGCGCCGTCGAGTACCCAACCCGCGTTTTCGCGTCGCGCAGTGGTAGCGACGTCCTCCACGTCGTAGCGCGACTGCGGCTCGGCATGCGCAAACGCCATCAGCAGCGAACCGTCGGCGATGGACGGCAGGATGGCCGCGCGTTGCGCAACGCTGCCACCCAGACGAATACAGCCGCCACCGAGCACCACCGTCGCCAGATAGGGCTCGACAACCAGCCCGCGGCCAAATGCCTCCATCACGATCATCGTTTCGACCGGACCGCAACCGCTGCCGCCGAAGTCCTCATCGAAGGTGAGGCCCAGCAAGCCCATGTCCGCGTAACGACTCCATTGCGCGCGGCTGAAGCCGTCCGGTTCCGCGAGATAACGCGCCCGCTGTTCAAAGCCGTACTCGTCGTTCACAAGCCGGTCGACGCTGTCCTTGAGCATGCGTTGCTCGTCAGTCAGATCAAAGTCCATGGTCAGTGCGTCTCCTCGTTCGATTGGCGCTCACAGTCCGAGAACGGACTTGGCGAGGATGTTCTTCTGAATCTCGTTCGATCCGCCCACAATCGAAACGTGACGCGCAAAATAGTGATTCGGCGCGATGGTCAACGCCCAGTCGGGCTGGCGAAGCGGATCGCTCAAACCGCGCAGAAAGTCGAGGTCGAGCGGCAGCGCGTCGGGGCCGGCCACTTCCAGGAGCAGTTCAGCCGAGAGCTGCTGCAGTTCGGAGCCCTTGATTTTCAGGATCGACGTCTTGGGATCCGGCACGTGACTGTCACGCGCGGCACTTTCGGCGATCACCCGCATCTGGGTGATTTCCAGCGCCTTCAATTCAACTTCGACCGCCGCGACGCGCTCGCGAAACTGCAGGTTGTCCCACAGCACACCGTCGCCACTCGGCACACGTTTAGCAAGATCTTTGGCGTGCCGGATCCGCATCTTCGACACGCCTACCCGCGCAATCCCGCTGCGCTCGTTACCGAGCAGATACTTGGCATAATCCCAGCCCCTGTTTTCTTCACCGACCCGGTTTGCCAGGGGTACGCGCACGTTGTCGAAGAACACCTCATTGGTTTCGTGAAAGCCGTCGATGGTGATGATCGGGCGCACCGTCAAGCCGGGCGTCTTCATATCGATCAGCAGGTAGGTAATGCCCTGCTGTTTTTTGCCGCTCGCGTCGGTACGCACGAGGCAGAACATCCAGTCCGCGTGATGAGCGGTCGAGGTCCACAGTTTCTGGCCGTTGATCACATAGTGGTCGCCCTCGCGAACCGCTTGCGTGCGCAACGCCGCCAGGTCCGACCCCGCTCCCGGTTCCGAAAAACCCTGGCAGAACCAGTATTCGAGGCTCGCGATGCGCGGCAGGAAATCGCGCTTCTGCTCGTCGCTGCCGAAAGCGATCAGCACCGGGCCGATCATGTTCACGTTGAACGACAGCGGCTCGGGAGCCGGCGCCATATGCAGCTCTTCCTTGAAGATGTACTGCTGCACCGCGCTCCAGCCCGTTCCACCCCAAGCCTTGTCCCATGCGGGGGTCGCCCAGCCGCGCTCGTACAGAATGCGCTGCCAGCAGCGCAGGTCAGCGGCGGCATAACGTTGACCCAGCGCTGCCTTGCGGCGGATGTCTTCCGGCAATGCTTCCTTGAAAAAGGTTCTCACCTCATCGCGGAATGCCAGCTCTTCATCGGTGTATCGCAGATCCATGAGTGTCTCGTCTCAATTCGCTGCCGCAACGCGCGCGGCCGTCCATGCTTTTTGTCCCGCTCATTGGCTTCTCAGGCCAACGTTCCCGCTTTTTTCAGGTCATTGATTTTGTGGGCGTCGAGCCAGACAGACAGCGCGGCGTCCAGCGTTGCCGGATCAGGTGCTTCGGGCGGCGTCGGCGTCCCGGGCACGGTGGCCGAAAAACGCGGCGCGGGCGCGGGCTGCACGATCCCGTCAACTTCGATAAAGGTTCCGCGCGCTTTCAGATGCGGATGGTCAGGCGCTTCGCTCCACGACAGCACTGGTGCGAAACACGCATCGGAATGTTCCAGCAAGGTGGTCCACTGCGCGCGGTCGCGGGTCCTGAACTTGAGCGCGAACAGGGCGCGCGCGGCCGGCCAGTTACTCTGGTCGAGCTGGGCGCCAAGCGTATCCGGAGAAACATCGAGCAAGCGCAGCAGTTCCAGATAGAACTTGTCCTCGATCGGGCCCACCGTGATCCACTTGCCGTCGGCGCATTCGTAGACATCGTAGAAATGCGAACCCGAATCGGTGATATTGGCGCCGCGCTGGTCACGCCAGATGCCCGCGGCCTGCATGCCGAAAAAGGTCGTGGCCAGATTCGCCGTGCCGTCGACGATCGCCGCATCCACCACCTGGCCCGCGCCGCCATTGCGAGCGTGCAGGATGGCGGCAAGCAGGCCCATCGCCAGATACAGCGAGCCGCCCGCGTAGTCGCCGATCAGGTTCAGTGGTATCGAGGGCGCCTGGCCGGATCGGCCGATAGCGTTCAGCACGCCCGTGATCGCGATGTAGTTCAAATCGTGACCGGCATACTGCGCAAGCGGCCCCTCCTGCCCCCAACCCGTCATGCGTCCATAGACCAGCTTCGAATTGCGCGCCAGACACGCTTGCGGACCGAGTCCCAGGCGCTCGGTCACGCCCGGGCGGAAGCCTTCGATCAAGGCGTCGGCGCCTTCCACCAGCGTCAGCACGAGATCGATCGCGGCCGGGTCCTTCAGGTCGAGCGCAATCGTCTTGCGGTTGCGCAGCAGCAGGTTGTAGCGCACAGGACGCTCGATGCCGAGCTTGACCGGTTGCCGCCGGTCGATGCGCAACACCGTCGCACCGAGGTCCGCGAGCAGCATTGCGCACATCGGGCCCGGCCCGATGCCGGCCAGCTCGACGATCTTGACGCCAGCGAGCGGCCCCATGCTCAGCTTTTCCTCGCGTGGGCACGCATGGCGTCCCACTGTTCGTCGCTCCAGTCCTGCATCGCGCGGAACGTGGGACCGCCTACGCCCTGCATCCAGCGGCCGCCGTCGATCACGATCATGTCGCCCGTGATATAGCCGGAGCCATCCGAGGCCAGGTACGCGTACAGATCGGCAAGCTCGGCATGCTCGCCGAAGCGCCGCAACGGCACACTGCGATCCTGCGGCTCGACCTGCGAGCCGGGCGGATAGAGTTGTTCCCACGCGCCTTCAGTTGGAAAGAGACCCGGCGCCACGGCGTTCAGACGAATCCCCTTTGGCCCCCATTCGACCGCGAGACTGCGCGTCATGGCGAGCACGCCGGCCTTGGCCGCCGCCGACGGTGCCGTGAAAGCCGAACCGGTCATGGTGGGTGTCGAGACCGTGCTGATCACGTTGCCTTTGCGTCCAGCCGCGATCCAGCGTTTCCCCGCGGCGATCGTGCAGTAGAAGCTGCCGTGCAGCACGATGCCGAGCACCGCATCGACCGCGCGCGCCGACAGCGTTTCGGTCCGCGCGATGAAGTTGGCGGCGGCGTTGTTGAGCAGCAGGTCGAGCGGGCCGGCGCTCCAGATCGCGTCCATCATCGCCTCGACCGACTCGGCGTTGCGCACGTCGGCGGTGATCGTGGTGACGCACGCACCGCTAATCGCGGCGCGAAATTCGTCGGCGGTGGCGTCGAGCACTTCCTTGCGGCGCCCGCAAATCACCAGCTCGGCGCCGAGTTCCAGATAGCGCCGGCCAATGCTTTTGCCAAGGCCCGTGCCGCCGCCGGTGATCAGAATCTTTTTGTCCCTGAGTAGATCGGGTGTGAACATGGTCGGTGTACGTCCGTAAAATCCAGGGTCAGAAAACAACGCGCGACAAGACGAAGCGGCACAAGCGCCGTGACGCTCAGGTGCCGGTAAACACGGGTTTGCGTTTCTCCATGAATGCCGCCACGGCTTCAGTGTGGTCGCTGGTTTGCCGTGTCAATGGATTCAGATCGACTTCCAGCCGCCACGCGTCTTCAATCGAATTCCCTGCGTTGACCAGGCTCGCCTTGAGCAGCGCCAGCGTAACGGGCGGATAGCTCGCAAAGCGCGCAGCCTGCCGGATCGCCGCATCGAGCGCGCCGCCCGGTTCCGTGGTCTGATTGACAAGGCCGATGCGCTGCGCCGTGGCCGCGTCGAACACGTCCGCTTTCAACATCAATTCGCGCGCCTTGCCGCCGCCGACCTTCTGCGGCAGCGTCCACAAGAGGCCGGTGTCGGGCAGCAAGCCCACCTTGGTGAACGCACAGCAGTATTTCGCCGCACTGCTGCTTACCGCGAGATCGCACGCGGCAGCCAGTGATAGACCGGCGCCGAAGCACGTGCCCTCGACCGCCGCGACAACCGGCTTGGTACCGGTGTAGATCAAGCGGAACAGACGCACGCCGACGGCAATGCGCTCGCGTAGTTCAAGCAGCGTTGGCGTGGCAGCCTGCATTTCGGACAGGTCGCCGCCCGCGCAGAAATGACCCTCTGAGCCGGTCAGTACGATCGCGCGCGTGGCCGCGTCCTCGTGAAAAAGGCGCTGGAACACATCGATCAGCGCAACGCGCATCGCCATCGAAAAAGCATTGCGGCGTTGCGGATAGTTCATCGTGACAACCGCCACGTCGCCCTCGTGGCGCACCTGCACGAGATCATTCAGTTCGTCCGTGCCCGGTACGCCATCCACGCCGATCGGTGCTTCATTTCGCTCGACACTCATCGGAGACTCTCCAATGTTCATTGGCCGGTAAACACCGGCGTGCTCTTGTCGAAAAACGCCTGACATGCAGCCTGATGATCTTTGGACTGCCGCAATAGCGGCTGATAGTCGATCTCGGCACGCAACGCCGCGTCCATGGTGGCGGCGCCGTCGGTCAGCGCCGCCTTGAGCAGCGCCACGCCAAGCGGCGGATGAGCGGCGAGGCCGCGGGCCACTTCGATCGCCGCGGCGCGTGCGGCGCCCGGTTCGACGACCTCGTTCGCGAGACCGATCTCACCAGCCCTTACGCCATCGATTTCCGTCGCGAGCGAGAGCATTTCGCGCGCATGCGCCATGCCGATTTTTTCTGGAAGCGTCCACAGAATGCCGGTGTCGGGAATCAGCCCGACCCGCAGAAACGCCGCGCAGAAGCGCGCATTCGACGCTGCCACCACGTAATCGGTTGCCACTGCCAGCGACAACCCCGCGCCGAACGCCACACCTTCGACAGCGGCCACAACCGGCTTCGCGCCCGCCAGCATGTCGCGCACGACGACGCACGATTCAGCCAGAATTTCGCGGCTTTGCAGAATGGTTCGCTGCGTCATTTCGGAGATGTCGGCGCCGGCGCAGAAGTGCTCGCCCGCGCCGGTGAGCACAATGGCGCGCGATTCGGGATCGGCCGTCAGCAGGCGATGCATCGTGTCGCGCAGTAACTGACGCATCTGCCGCCCCATCGCATTGCGGCGGCCGGGATTGTTCAACGTGACGATGGCCACGAGGCCGTCCCGGGTCACCTCGATCGATGCGGGCGCGTTGCTCTTGTCCGTATGCTTTTCGCTCATGGTGTGCTCCCCCTAGTCGGCCACGAAAACCGGTTTGCGCTTTTCCATGAAGGCGCTGACGGCCTCCCGGTGCTCACGGCTGCGGCGCAGGATGGGCTGCAGATCGACTTCGGTTTCGATCGCCTGGTCGAGCGTGCGGATACCAGTTGCCAGCGCCGCTTTGAGATGCGCCGTGGCCACCGCCGGAAGCGCCGCGTACTGGTTGGCGATTTCCAGCGCCGCAGCAAGTGCCTGCCCCGGCTCGACGAGCCGATTGGCAAAACCGATCTGCAGGGCTTCCGTACCTTCGAATTCGCGGGCGCTCAGCATCAGCTCACGCGCCCGTCCACCGCCGACACGTTGCGCGAGGGACCAGTAAAGCCCCGTATCCGGCATCAATCCAACCTTGACGAACGCGCTCGCATAACGTGCCGCCGATGAGCTGACCACCATGTCGCACGCAGCGGCGAGCGAAAGGCCTGCGCCAAACGCAAAACCCTCGACGGCAGCGACGATGGCCTTCGGCCCCGACACCATCAGCTCGAAGATTGCGAGCGGCAACTGGTTGCGCTCGCGGTACTCGAGCACTTTGCGCGGCTTCATCTCCGAGATGTCACCGCCCGCGCAGAACGTGTTGCCGGCGCCCGTCAGCACGATCGCCCGGCAACCGTCCTCGTGGTGCATCAAGTGATGCAGACGCTCATACAGCGTCTCGCGCATCTTCAGCGAAAACGCGTTGCGCCGTTCGGGATAGTTCAGGGTGACGATTGCGATCGTCCCGTCATGCCGGACCTGCACGATCTGTGTCGCGTCTTCGGTGGTCTGTTCGCTCATCTGCGTGTCTCCTTTCGACCCGGCATCGCCGCCCGGATGGCGCCTGTCACAGCGTTTCTTCGGTACCGAGAATCACGGTAGCCTGACTCGACAATACGCCGCCGTTGCCGTGCGCGACAGCAAGCCGCGCGCCGGGCACCTGGCGCTCTCCGGCACGCCCCGTCAACTGGCGCATCGCTTCTTCCATGAGAAACAAACCGTACATGCCGGGATGCACGCACGACAAGCCACCGCCATTCGTATTGACCGCCAGCCGCCCACCAGGCGCGATCGCACCGTCGGCAACGAATCGGCCGCCCTCGCCCTTCGGGCAAAAGCCAAGATCTTCGAGAAACAGAATGGTGTTGATGGTGAACGCGTCGTACAGCATCGCGACGTCGATATCGCCGGCGCCGACGCCGGCCATCTCATACGCGCGTCGCCCGGATTCCCTCGCCGCGGTCATGGTCAGATCGGGCATGCTCGCGATCTCGCGATGCGACGTGGCCGACGCCGCGCCGAGCAGATAGACCGGCTTGTCGGTCAGGTCGCGCGCCCGTTCGGCACGCACCATCACGATCGCGGCGGCGCCGTCGGTCACGAGACAACAATCGCGCACGGAAAGCGGATCGGATACGAGGCGCGCCCCCAGCACGTCGTCGATAGACAAAGGTGTACGCACGAAGGCTTCAGGGTTGAGCTGGGCCCATCGACGCGCCGCCACCGCCACTTCGGCGAGATCCCTGCGGGTCGTGCCGTACTGGTGCATATGGCGGGCCGCGGCCAGCGCATACGACGACACCGGGTTCATCGGCTTATATGGACTCTCCCACGGCGACGGACGCGACGACTGCACCAGTTTGCCCGCCCCGCTACGCTGATTGCTGCCATAAGCGATCAATGCGACATCGATCTGGCCCGTCACCAGCGCCATGGCCGCCGTATGCGCATAGATCTCGAATGCCGAGCCGCCGCTGCGGTTGTTATCGGTGAACTTCGGGTGGATGCCGAGGTATTCGGCGAATGTCAGGCCCGACAACATGTCGTCAGGCATGCAAACGAACAGGCCGTCGACATCGCCCGGCGACAAGCCGATCTGCGCCAGCGCATCGACCGATGCCCGCGCTGCGAGATCCAGCGAGGACATTCCAGGCGCTTCGCCGATTCCGTATGTCGCGCCGGCCACCAGTGCGGTGCGGCCACGTAAGTTGAATTCCATGCGATCTGTCTCTCGTCGGTGCAGCACGCGCATTCCCTCGCGCTGCCGGTTGGCTTGCCTCAGGCAGGCTCGAACACGAGCAGTGCCGCGTCGTTCCTGAATACGATCCGCGCCTGAACGGGCATGCCGATACGCACCGCGTCCGGTTCGACCCCTTCGACACAGCTGAGCATCCGGACCCCTTCGTCGAGATCGATCAATGCGACGTTGTAACTCGGCGTAGGCGCCTTCTGCCTCACTACCGTCGTGGAGTAAACCGTGCCCCGCCCACAGGCTTCGACCCATTCGAGATCGCGTGCGCCGGTGACCGGCTCGGCTACCCGTGGATAAAACACGTGCCGGCCACTGCTGCGGCTGCACTGGATCATCAAGCGGCCTTCGGCCAGAAACTTCTGATAGTCGACTTCAGGACAAACAGACTCCATTTCCCGCTCCTCCAATGCATTCCGCCACGGGCCTTGATGCCAAACCGAGCCGTAACTTCTGTTTTCGATCGGAATCAATCAAATAACTGAACAACGTTCCACATTCTAAACACGCAGCGACTACCATGTCAATCTCGCCGAACGGCCTCGGTGCGCCGCCCGACAAGGCTCTCACTACATCGGAACAACGCCCGTTCCGCACTACGGGCAAACCCCTGTCCGCTCGACATCACGCTTGACGAGCACCATGCCATCGTTTACGTTATCGAACATTGTTCAGTATTTCGAAGAACACGAGATACCGGATTTACCTCGATCGTGCGTTCCATTCATACGTGTTTCAGAACGCCGTTTACGTATCGGGGCTCGCACCATTCGCAAGAGACTTACAACGTGACCTATCAACTAACAGACGACCAGATCCAGATTCGTGACCTGATACGGCGCGTCGCAACGGAACGGGTGGCGCCGCGGGCGGACGAAATCGACCGCACCGCGGAGTATCCGGACGACATGTACGCGTTGCTCAAGGACCTGGGTCTTTTCACGCTGCCCTTTCCCGAGGCCTACGGCGGGGCGGGCAGCGTGATGTCGGCCTGCATCGCCGTCGAGGAATTCGGGCGGGTTTGCTACAACACGGGGTATCTGCTCGTCGTGCAATGGACCCCGTTCGGCGCGATTCTGGAGGGCGGCACCGAAGAGCAGAAGGCACGCCTGCTGCCTGGGCTTGCGTCGGGCGAACTACGGGGCGCGCTTTCCATCACGGAATCGCAGAGCGGTTCTGACGTCTCCGGCATCCGCACCACCGCACGCCGCCAGAAAGACGGCTATGTGCTGAACGGCTCGAAGATCTGGTGCACCAATTCGCACATCGCCGACTTCATGCTGGTGGCGGCGAAAACGCTGGATGAAGCAGGCAAGCCGCTCGGCATCAACCTGTTCATCGTCGATCGCAAGACACCCGGTCTCACGATCGGGCGCGAGGAAGACAAGATGGGCGCGCGCGGTGTGCCCTCCTGTCCGCTGTTCTTCGACGACGCGTTTATCAGCGCCGACAACCGGCTCGGCCCTGAAGGCGGGCAAGGTTTCAAGGTGGCGATGGAAGCGCTCAACACCAGCCGGCCGATCGTGGCGGCACGCGCCGTGGGCATTGCACAGGGTGCGATCGATCACACCCTTCGCTTCATTCAGGATCGCGTCGCCTTCGGGCAAACCATCAGCAACTTCCAGGGTGTGCGCTGGATGGTGGCCGACATGGTCACGCAGACCGAAGCCGCGCGCCACCTCGTCTACCGCACCGCATCAATGGTGGATGCCGGCGTGGCCGGGCGCGAGCTGGCGCCGATGGCGGCGATGGCGAAGATGTTCGCCTCCGACGTCGCCATGAAGGTCGCCACCGACGCCGTGCAACTGTTCGGCGCCGCCGGCATCTCGAACGAATACCCGATCAACCGCTATTTCCGCGATGCCAAGGTGGTTCAGATCATTGAGGGGACCAACCAGATCCAGCGAAACATCGTCGCGGACAGCGTCCTCGGACGGGTCACGAAAAACTGAGCAACACGCCCTGCCCCTAACGGCGCGCGACAACAAGAGGAAGGACAGACAAATGGCAGAAATCGAAACAGTTGGGCTGGGGATTCATTGGGAAGATCTGCCCGTTGGCCGCAGATTCCAAACCGTCGGCCGTACGGTGACTGAAGCGGATGTCGTCAACTTTGTTTCGGTAACGGGCATGCTTGAAGTGCTGTTCACCAACACCGAATTTCTGAAAGAGACGTCCGCGATCAAGGGCCGGGTCGCACCGGGTGCACTGGTGTTTACGTTCATCGAGGGACTGCTGACCCAGGCGACGATGCAAGGTGTCGGCTTTGCATTCCTGAACATGGAACTCGACATCAAGGGCCCGACCTTCGTTGGGGACACGATTCATGCCGAGTGCGAAGTGATCGAATGCCGAGCCAGCAATGGGCGACCTGGGCTCGGACTCGTACGCACCCGCAACCGGGTATTCAAGCAGGACGGCTCGGAAGTCATGGTCTATACGCCGCTGCGGCTGGTAAAGGGTAAAACCTACGAGGCCTGACCATGCACACCCCACAGCAACCCCTGGATCTTCCGACCGGCCCGCTGACCGGTGTGCGCGTGATCGACCTGACCATCAATGTGCTTGGGCCCGTCGCCACGCAGCTCCTCGGCGACATGGGCGCGGACGTCATCAAGATCGAACCGCCGGAAGGCGACCAGAACCGCAAGAACGGTCCTGGCCGCAACCCGGACATGGCGGTGTTCTACACGATCATGAACCGCAACAAGCGGAGCGTATCGCTTAACCTGAAGCTGGCCGAATGTCGCGAAGCGGTGCTGCGGCTCGCCGAGACCGCGGATGTCTTCGTTCACAGCATGCGGCCGAGCGCGGCGAAGCGTCTGGGGATCGACTACGAAAGCATCAAGGCACGCAATCCGCGCATCATTTACGCATCGGGCCCGGGCTACCGCCCCGATGGCCCCTACAAGGACCGCCCCGCGTTCGATGACGTCATCCAGGGCGAAACCGGCATTGCCGCGATGAATCGCGATGCGTACGGCTCGCCGCGCTATTTTCCCACCGTGATCGTCGACAAGTTCTGCGGCTACGTGCTGGCCTCATCGGTGAGCATGGCGCTGTACCACCGCGAGCGCACCGGTCTCGGCCAGTGCGTGCAGGTGCCGATGTTCGAAACGATGCTGCAGTTCAATCTGTTCGAACATTTGTGGGAGGGCGCGCTCGGCTCGGCTGACGGCAAGGGCCTCGGTTATACCCGAATGTTCTCGCCCCACCGCCGCCCCTATGCGACGAAAGACGGCCACATCTGCCTGCTGGCGGTCAACAACGAGCAATGGCGGCGCGTGCTGTGCGCGATTGACGCAGCGCACCTGCTCAATGACCCGCGCTTTTGCGATATGGCGGATCGCATGCGCAACATCAACGAGTTGTACCGCGCAGTCAGCGACGCGATCCTGACTCGCACTACAGCCGAGTGGAACGCCATCTTCGCAGCCGCCGATGTGCCGCACGGCCCGGTACGCGAGCTGAACGACCTGATGCAGGACGACTACATCAAGGAGACGGGGTTCTTCCAGCACTTCGAGCACCCAACCGAAGGCGACATGGTCATGACCTCGATCCCTGTGCACTTCTCCGAGTCGCCGGGCAATGTCCGCTACCTGCCGCCGAACCTGGGCGAGCACAGCATTGAAGTCCTCCTCGAGGCCGGCTACACCGCTAGCGAGGCGGCCAGCCTGAGTGGCCGCACGCTGGTCGATACGACGGATGCGCCTGAAACTATCACCAAGGCTTGACGGGCGCCGAAGCGCTCCGCTAAATCATGCGAGGAATCCGAAAATGAAAGGTCTCAAGAACAAGGTCGTGGTCGTCACGGGTGGCGCGGGCGGTATCGGCACTGCCATCTGCAAACGCTTCGGTGAAGAAAGCGCCATCGTCGCGCTGTTCGACCTGAATATCGAAAACGCGGGTCGTGTCGTGGCTGAAATCGAAGCCGCCGGCGGCAAGGCTCGCGCGTACCGCGTCGACATCACCGATCACGCTGGCGTGAATGCGGCGGTCGCCCAAGTCGAGGAAGAACTCGGTCCGATCGAAATGCTCGTGAATAACGCGGGCTGGGACATGGGCGCCTTTTTCCTCCAGACCGAGAAGCCGTTCTGGGACAAGGTGGTCGCCATCAACCTGTACGGCCCGCTGAATATGCACCACGCCGTGCTCAAGCGGATGGCCGAGCGCGGCCGCGGCAAGGTCGTGAATATTTCATCCGATGCCGGGCGCGTCGGGTCGTCGATGGAAGCGGTCTATTCGTTCTGCAAGGGCGGCATCATCGCCTTTTCGAAGACCATGGCGCGCGAAATGGCGCGGCAGCAGATTCCCATCAACGTCGTGTGTCCCGGCCCCACCGCCACCGCGCTGCTCGACAACCTCGCGCAGGGCGAGAAAGGTGACCGGATCAAGGCGGCGCTCGTCAAGGCAGTGCCATTCGGCCGCATGGGCGAGCCCGGCGATATCGCCGGAACAGTCGCATTCCTCGCCAGCGACGATGCCGCGTTCATCACCGGCCAGGTGATCAGCATCTCCGGTGGACTGACGATGGCCGGCTGAACGCCACGCTCCGCTTATTCAACCCGCAACCGGACCAGGAAAATGGAATTTCAGGACATTCTCTATCACGAAGCCGACGGCGTCGCGACGATCACCATCAATCGCCCGAAGGTCTACAACGCGTTTAACGCCAATACCTGCGAAGAACTGATCAAGGCATTCGGCAAGGCTGGATGGAACAAGGAGATTGGCGTCGTGGTCCTGACCGGCGCCGGCGAAAAGGCATTCTGCACCGGCGGCGACCAGTCCGGCGACGGGTATGGTGGGCGCGGCACGGTTGGGCTGCCCATCGAAGAACTGCAAAGCATCATTCGCGACATTCCCAAGCCGGTCATCGCACGCGTGAACGGCTATGCGATCGGTGGCGGCAACGTGCTCGTCACGATCTGCGACCTCGCCATCGCATCGGAAACCGCGATTTTCGGTCAGGTCGGCCCCAAGGTGGGATCCGTCGATCCCGGTTTCGGTACAGCATACCTGGCGCGGATCATCGGCGAAAAGCGGGCCCGCGAGATCTGGTATCTGTGCCGCAAGTACAGCGCGAAAGAAGCGCTCGAATGGGGTTTGATCAACGCCGCGGTGCCGCCGGACCAGCTAGATGCCGAAACGAAAAAATGGTGTGACGAGATTCTGCAGATGAGCCCGACCGCCATCGCACTTGCCAAGCGTTCGTTCAACATCGATAGCGAAAATATCCGCGGCATCGGCGCGTTCGCGATGCAGGCGCTGGCGCTCTACTACGACACCGACGAATCGAAGGAAGGCGGCAACGCGTTCCGTGAGAAACGCAAACCGGAGTTTCGCAAGTATGTGAAGTGACGATTGCGCGACGTACGTTACGCAGCCAGAGCGCGGGCGTCAGCCTGAATCTGGCGTGCGTAGCGATTCAGGTGATACTCCATGTTGCCGAACAATGCGTCGACGATCAGCGTGCGCCGGTAGTGATGGCCGACCTTGTACTCGTCGGTAATGCCGTAACCGCCGTGCAGCTGAATACCTTGCTGCGTGACGAATTTCCCGCTCCTGATGGTTTGCGCCTTGCAACCCGACACTTCCACGCTGCGCGTGCCGTTATCGTCGCTCAGCGCTTTGAGTGCCCGATGCAGCGTTGCCCTCGCCTGCATGGCATCGATCGCCATGTCGGCAATCCGGTGCTGCAGCGCCTGAAAGCTGCCGATCGGCACGCCAAACTGCTTACGTGTCTTCAGATATTCGGCTGTGAGTTCAACCGTGTCGTCGATGTCGCCGACCAGCTCCGCGCAACTCGCGACAATCGCCTCGTCCACCGCGGCCAGCAAGCCCTTCAGCGCCTCGCCGGGTGTGCCGATCACCGCTTTCGCCTCGACGGTCACGCTGGCGAGGACCAGGTCGGCGGCAGGTGTGCCGTCAAGCAGGCGGTACGGCTCAAGTGTCACGCCGGCCGCATGAGGATCGACGACGAACAGCCCTAGCCCAGCCGCATCGCGCACTCCCCCGGCCACCCGCGCAACGACGATCAGACGATCAGCCATCGTTGCACCGACCACCAGCGTCTTGTGGCCGTCCAGTCTCCATGCGCCGTCCTGAGCCTGCTTTGCTGTCATCGACACGTGCGACACGACGCCTCGCGCTTCCCGCTCACTGTGTGCAACGGCAATCAGCGTTTCGCCCGAGATGATCTCTGCCAGCAGCTCGTCGCGCTGTTTGCCGCTCGCGCAACGGGTAACGAGCGCCGCTGGGAACACACCACACATCACGTAAGGTTCCAGTACCAGCCCCCGCCCCAACTGCTCCGCGATGAGCGCGCTCTCCACCGGCGTAAAGCCCAGGCCGCCGAATGCTTCGGGTACCGCGACGCCGAGCCAGCCCATCTCGCCGAACGCGCGCCACATGTCGCGCGAAAAGCCGCCGCCATGAGCCGCCAGCTTGCGGCGGTGTTCGAAGGTGTAGTCTTTCTGCACGAAGCGCTGGGCGCTGTCCTGCAACATCTGCTGTTCGTCGCTCAGATCAAAGTTCATGCTGCGTCCTTTCCTGCTCGCCAGAGGCCGGAGCAGTGATGTCGTATGAAGTGAAGTGCCTTGCGTTATGGCGTCCACTCAACCGTCACAGGCCAAACAACGCCTTGGCAATAATGTTCCGCTGGATTTCGGCCGTACCGCCGTAGATCGTGCAGGCGCGCCGGTAAAACACCTCGGCGGCAAGACCTGGCGCGTAGTCCGGTCCCACGAAGCTTTGCTCCCGCAGCGCGTGCTCTTCGTTCGGATCGGCGTAGAACACCGCGCCGTAATCGCCGATCACCTCAAGCAGCATCTCGGTCAGCTTCTGATGCAACTCGGAACCACGCACCTTGAGCATCGAACCGATGGCCATACCACCGCTGCGCTCGTCGAGCCCTTGATGCAGAATCTTCTGCACCGCCATGTCGATGGCAAGCACTTCGAGTTCGTATTGCGCGAGCCTGACTGCGAACGTCGGATCTTCGATCAAGGGAATGCCGCCCGTACGCTCACGCATCGCATAGTGACGAATCTTGCGCAAATAGCGCTTCAGCGCCGGCGCTTCGGCGCCGAGGAAAGCGCGCTCGTTGAACAGCAGGAATTTCGTATAACCCCAGCCCTTGTTTTCTTCACCGATCAGATTCTCCACCGGGACGCGCACGTTGTCGTAAAACACTTCGGCGAGGTGGTTGCAACCGTCCAGCGTTGCAATGGGCCGAACCGTCACGCCTGGCGAGCTCATGTCGAGCAGCAGAAAGGAAATGCCCTTCTGCGGTTTGGCTTGCGAATCGGTGCGGACCAGAACGAAGTTCCACTGGCCATAGCTGCCGAAGCTGGTCCAGATTTTCTGGCCGTTGACGACGTAGTGATCGCCATCACGAACGGCCGTCGTGCGCAACGATGCAAGATCCGAACCCGATCCGGGCTCGGAAAAGCCCTGGGTCCAGAAGACCTCGCCACGCTGGATCGGCGGCAGGAAACGCTGCTTCTGCTCTGCATTCCCGAATTCGCAGATCACCGGCCCGACCAACGACACGCCGGCCTGATTCTGCGCGGGCGCACCGGCCAGATAACACTCCTCCTCGAAGATATAGCGCTGCGCCGCGCTCCACCCCGTGCCGCCCACCTCCACCGGCCAATGCGGCACCGACCAGCCTCGCGTTTCGTGCAGGATGCGAGTCCAGCGCAACGCATCGTCGTCGCCCGCGAGAAATCCCTGTTGGCCGCGCCAGGCGAGATCGCGAGGTAAATGCGTATGCAGAAAATCCTGCACCTCGGTGCGGAAGGTTTTGTCCGCGGGCTCGACATGAAAATCCATCGTGTGGGTTCCTAGGGTTCGGTTCGACGGATCTCGCCTGCAGCGCTCGCGGAGCCGGCGTTTCGACCCACCAGCGTGCGGGGCGTCGGCACCGGCTCATACAGTTCGGCCACCACGTCACCGCGTCGCGCGAGGACGTTGGCCTGACTGATCGCGCCTTTTGCGCTCAATTCACCGTTATCAAGCGTGGGCGGCTCGCTCTCGAGCGCGACCCGCAAAATTCGGCTCGAACTACCGCCGGGCTGTGTCGCCAACGCGTCGAGCCCGCGCTGAAAGTGCGCACGCACCCCCGTGCTGCGGACGATCCGGTGCGCGTCCGGCGCAGGCTCGTGCAGGTCGTCGCACAACGCCCTGCACGCCTCCAGGTCCGGAAACACGAGCGCAGTGAGAAAGTCGCGATCATGGCCGGCAATCACAACGTCCCGTGCATAAGGGGAAAAAAGGTTCAACGCAAGCAGACGCAGTTCAGCCACGTTCACCCAGGTGCCGGTGGAAAGTTTGAAGTTCTCCGCGAGCCGTCCATCGAAGCGCAAACCCTTCTCCGGATGCTGCGGATCGATGAACGTGCCGGCATCTCCCGAGCAGAAATAACCCTCTTCATCAAATGACGCGGCGGTCCGTTCGGGATCCTTCCAGTAACCAGGCGTTACGCAATCGCCCGCATAGCGTATCTCCAGCTTCGCCCCAACCGGAACCACCTTGACCTTGACACCGGGCACCGGAAGCCCGGCAATCGCTTCCCGGCGTGGATCCCACGCCGCCGACATCGGCGTGGGGCCGGCTTCGGTGCCGCCAAGGCCGGACATGATCAGCACGCGCTGACCGATCGTCCTGACCGCGAGCTCGTCGAATGCGGCCCAGATGTATTCGGGCAAGCTGGCGCCGCCATAGTAGATCAACGCCAGCTTGCTGAAGAAGTTGCGCCGCAGTGCATCATCGGCACGCAGATGCGGGATCAGCGCTGCCAGGCCTTGCGGCGTATTGAGGTAGATGACCGGCGCGATTTCCCGCAATGCCTCGACGGTCGGACCGATCTGCTCCGGCGTAGGCTTACCGGGATCCATGTAGTACGTCCCGCCGCCGTAGAGCACCATGCCGAAGTTATGCGTGCCGCCGAAAGTGTGATGCCAGGGAAGCCAATCCACCAGCACAGGAGGCGCGCTCTGAAGAAAGGCGAAGGTCTGTGCGACCTGCTGCCGGTTGCTGCACAACATTCGTTGCGAATAAATCACGCCCTTCGGCGCGCCGGTCGTACCGGACGTGAACATGATCTTGCCTACCGTATCGGGACCGACACTTTCAAACGCCTGATCGACGGCAGCGGTAACGGGTGTCGCAAGCCAGTCAGAAAAGAGCGAAGCCGCGCGCCCTTCTGGAAGCGTGCGGCTCACGAGGCATTCGACCTCGCCGAACACCTCCCGCAGGGCCCGGCCGTAGAGCGCCCCGTCGTCTGCAAACACCAGGCCTGGCGTACACACCGCGGCGAGATGCTTGAGCTTGGAGAAGTCCTCGGACAGCAGCGAATACGCTGACGTAACCGGCACATAGGGCACACCGACATGGAGCGCCGCGAGTGCAAGCAGCGCATGTTCGAAACTGCGGTCCGAAAGGATCATCAGCGGCTTGCTGGGCGACAGGCCTCGTGCGAGCAGAGCCTCGCCGAGCGAACGTGCGCCGTCTAGCGCCTTGCGGTAGGTCAGATGCTCCCAGCCGGCGCCATCGGCTGAGCGCCGTGCAAGCAGCGGCCGCTCGGGCGCGACACTGGCCCAATGCACCAGCCGCTCAGTCAAGCGCGCCGGATAGGGCTCCAGCGCCTCCTCCAGTTCATAGACCACGCTCCCGTCAGAACGGTATTCGACAGTCGCCTTCGTACCGCCCAGGCGAATGGGGCGATACGGCACATCCATTAAAGGGTCATGTGAAAGCGGACCTGCATTCATCTCCATCGTCCTGTCGTTAGTTCGCCATGCTCGCGTGACTACTCATTTGAGGCCTTCTCCAATTCCGTCACAGCCTGCTGCGCGAACCTATATATGAACATTGGTCAAATTTAAGAACAAGAATATCGCTAAATTGCGTGTGCGTCCATCCAGACTCGCCCGATATAGGGCGCTGCCGGAACACGGCTTAGCGTGCCCGCCCGATTGATGAGTCTGCTCAGCCCAGTCTCGCAAGCTTCTTAAGCTCAGACACAAACCGACCCTGGACATCTCGTCAAATTTGAGCTATTTTATGAACGTCGTTCATATTTGTAAACGATTCGGGGATGTCATCATCCTGATGTGCTGGAGAGCAAAATGGAAAGGGAAGTCGTAATTGCAAGCAGTGTTCGTACTGCGATCGGCGATTTCGGAGGCGCGCTCGCCTCCGTGGCGCCGACTCAACTGGGCGCGACCGTCGTCCGCGAAGTGCTCGCTCGCGCGTGCGTCGAAGGCGACGCGGTTGGGCACGTCGTGTTCGGCAATGTGATTCATACCGAGCCGAAAGATATGTACCTCGCGCGCGTAGCGGCACTCGAAGGTGGAATCGGCGTCGAAACGCCGGCATTGACGGTAAACCGCCTGTGCGGCTCGGGTCTGCAGGCCATCATTTCAGCCGCGCAGGCGATCTGGCTCGGCGACACCGATATCGCAATCGGCGGCGGAGCGGAAAGCATGACGCGCGCGGCCTATCTCGCGACCGGTGCGCGATGGGGTGCGCGCATGGGCGACATCCGTCTCATCGACATGATGGTCGGCGCACTTACCGACCCGTTTGGCGCGTGTCATATGGGCATAACCGCGGAGAACATTGCGGCGAAATACGGCATCACTCGTGACGATCAGGACGCACTGGCCGTGGAATCGCACCGTCGAGCCGGGCGTGCCGTCGAAGCCGGGTATTTCGCGGAGCAGATTGTTCCCGTCGCGGTACACACAAAAAAAGGCGCGACAATGTTCGAACTCGACGAGCATGTTCGCCCCACCACAACGCTCGATGAGCTGGCGAAACTGCGCCCGGCATTCCAGAAGGAGGGCACCGTGACGGCGGGCAACGCGTCTGGTCTGAACGACGGCGCTGCCGCCGTGCTGCTGATGGAGAGACGCACGGCTGAGGCACGCGGGATCCGCCCACTCGCCAGATTGGTGGCCTACGCTCACGCGGGTGTCGATCCACGATACATGGGCATCGGTCCTGTGCCGGCGACTCAAAAAGTCCTTCAACGCGCCGGACTGACCGTAGCGGACCTGGACGTTATCGAAGCCAACGAAGCGTTCGCGGCACAAGCCTGCGCCGTGGCAAAAGAACTGCAACTCGACCCGGCAAAGGTCAACCCGAACGGCTCCGGCATTTCGTTGGGACACCCAATCGGCGCGACAGGTGCGATGATCACAGTAAAAGCCCTCCATGAACTGAAGCGAATTGACGGCCGCTATGCGCTCGTGACAATGTGTATCGGCGGTGGCCAGGGTATCGCGGCCATCTTCGAACGCATTTAAATGCAATAGGGGCGCCGGCAGAGAAACCATCGAAGGACGTGATGTGACACGCCGCCGAACAGGCGGCGCATACACTGGCCCGCTACTCCTGAATGGTTGCGACCCGGTCGCCCAGTACTTCCTTGCACGCCTTGAGCGCGACACTCACCGCGGGAAAGCCTACATACGGAATCGCATGGAGGACAACTTCCTCCAATTCCTTCTCTGTCAAACCGTTCGCAAGCCCGATACGGACATGATTGCTGAACTCCCAGGGCGTACGTAGCGCGATCAGCATACCCAGCGTGACAAGGCTTCTGGAGCGGCGATCGAGGCCCGGACGCGACCACGCATCACCGAACGCATTTTCGAGGGCAAGCGACGCCGCATCGGCACCGAACCCGCCGGATGCCGCAGCGGCATCCATCGCGCCCAAAAACTCCTCACCCAGCATTTCCCGCACTACCTGACGTCCTTTTTCACGACTTTCTGACACGGTCCGCTCCTTGTTCGTCATCGACTGTTGTAGCTCAATCTGCATTCAGGCTGCGCACGCCGCTTCGCTATCAGTCTTGCCCATCATGGTGGCAAGACGTCGGTGAATCAGTTCGCGTGCCTCCACAATCATGCGAGTCACCAGTTCTTCGCAAGTCGGGATATCGTGAATGAGGCCAATGGCGAGTCCTGCCGGAAACGTTCCGTCGTCGGTGTCGCCCGTTTCGTAAATGCGTTTTCCGCGCTCGCCGCTTACGAGCGGCTTGAGGTCGGCAAATGTGGTGCCGTCCTGGCGCTCCAGCTCGAGCACCTGCTCCGCCACTGCATTACGGAAAATACGCGAGGTGTTGTTGAGAGACCGGAAAATCAACGCGGTCATCCGCTCATCATGCTGCAGTAGTTGACGTTTGACGTTATCGTGAATCGGCGCCTCGCGCGTTGCCATGAAGCGCGTGCCCATATTGATGCCATCCGCGCCAAGTGCGAGTGCCGCAACCATCCCGCGCGCATCCGCTATGCCGCCCGATGCGAGCATAGGAATGTGTAGCCGCGCTGCTGCTGCCGGCAATAAGACGAGGTTCGGCACGTCGTCTTCGCCAGGATGACCCGCACATTCGAAACCATCGATGCTGACCGCGTCGCAGCCGATCGCCTCCGCTTTCAATGCGTGGCGCACTGACGTGCACTTGTGAATCACCTTGATACCGGCGGCTTTGAAGGCAGGCAGATACGGTTCGGGATTACGTCCGGCCGTCTCGACGATCTTGACCCCGCTCTCCACAATGACCTGCACGTACTCGTCATACGGAACGGGCTTGATCGTTGGCAGAATAGTCAGGTTCACGGCGAACGGCATTGCGGTCATCGACCTCACACGATCTATCTCGACGCTTAGCGCTTCGGGTGTCGGCTGCGTCAATGCGGTGATGGTGCCGAGGGCACCTGCGTTTGATACCGCCGATGCCAGCTCGGCGCGTCCCACCCACATCATGCCGCCCTGCACAATCGGATAGCGAATGCCCAATAGCTCCGTAATGCGTGTTTTCATGCCCTGGTTTCCGTGAAGCAATGGAGTTCTGGCGCTGCAACTGCCATCGTGCAGACGCAACCGCCTTGAAGATGCGCACCATCAACGCCCCTCTCACTGTTCTTATTTTAGAACGATGTACAATTATATACACTTTTCGAAATCCCACCAACACCTCATGAGATGGGAGCGGCGGTGGCATGTCGCCGCCACTGGGCATTTGCTCTTTGGAGCGCGATTCGAGCCCGGCAACGCATGGTGAAACACGAATCCAGGGAGACGTAGTGAATCCGCGAGACAACATCGGCGACAAGGCGGTCGTCGTTCGGTCATCGCTGGCAGAGTCAGAAGAGGTGGTGGGGATCTCGAAGCTGGCGCGAGCGCGCCAATACTCAACACCTGAATGCAGATGCCGACCCAACCGGCCGGCATCGTTCAACACTGCTTAATTGAGAAGCGCGACGAAAAATACGATTGCGCCGAGCAGTGCACCCAGAAAGCAATAGCCCTCGCTTTGCCCGTCTTCGGCACGCTGCCCACGGCGCGCAAGGCAACTCACCACGCCGAAGAACGATGCACCGCCGAGCACAACAAAAATCATGACGATGTCGAAGATCGCGGAACGACCGAGTTCCTCCATCCGCCAGTCACGCAGCACCAGATAGACGGCTGCGACAACGACCGACAGCAGCAGAAGCGGAAACATCACGCGCCGCTCGTCGCGGGAGAGTTTTTGAGTCAGACGGGTCATGAGCGGTTTCCCTCAAACATATCAGTTGGGGTCATCGCGGCGCCATTGCGCGGCGTGCTTTCTGAGCGAAGCAAGTTGACTTTGCGAAGCAACGAGGTCAAGCGCGACGGCGCGCTGGGCGGAGCGGTGGAATCCGGTTCGCCAACGTCTTCGCACGACAACCCGGCGTCGACGGGCGGGGCTCCAGAACTGAGCGAGTAGTCGGCGAGAACGCCGCACAAATCGGAATACAGGAGATACATCGTTTGTCTCCAATCAGGCGATGCCAGGTGGATGCTCGTGAGGCATCTCTTGACGTTCATCGTAGGCGAGCGCGTTCCGTTATGCAACTATCCGTTCAATTATTTGGATCGGTGTTTTCACTAGTTTTCATGACGTCGCCGTGCGGACGACGGCTCATTGGCTGCATCACGGTCAGATCGACAGAGCGCCGTTTATTCCGCGACCGCACATAAAAAATCCCCGATGCCGTACTTTCGGCACCGGGGACAAACAGACATCATGTACAGGCTTCACTCGCTGCTTACAACACGATTAACGCCACCCGATCTGGGGCGAGCGCGAGTCACCCGCTACATCGGCATCCTTCAGGAAATCTGGAAGCCTCCGTCGATGGCAAGCAACTGCCCAGTCACATAATCGGCGGCGGGCGACGCGAAGAACAGCACAGCACTTGCGATATCAGCGGCAACGCCCATGCGCCCCAAAGGCATGCGCCCCGGCTGCGTGATCGGCCCATGTGCCTGATGAACTTTCGTCGATGCAGCGGCGCCTTCGGTAGCGACGCCACCTGGAAGCACGGCGTTGACGCGAATACGGTCCGCGGCGAATTCGAGGGCAGCGACTTTCGTCAGATTGTTCACGCCGGCCTTTGACGCGCCGTAATCGCCATTGTCGAAAATCACCGGTTGCAGGGATGCCACGGACGAGATATTGATGATCGACCCACCCGTTCCGGCGGCCTGCATCCGCTTGACTGCCTCACGCATACACAGGAACGTTCCACGCAGATTGACGCGCAACACGCGGTCCCATTTCTCCGCCGACGTATCGACGAAGCTCGTCTTCGGATAGATTCCCGCGTTATTCACCAGCACATCAAGCCGGCCGAGTCTGGCGTGCACGGCCTCGAACATCGCAATGATCGAGGCTTCGTCGCCAATATCGACTTTCACCGCGATCGATTTGCCCGCAGCCGTTTGAATCTGTGCGACCGTTTGCTGAGCCCCCTCCTCGTTCAGATCGGCCGCGACAACGATCGCCCCGGCCGATGCCAGCAATAGCGCCGTTTCCCGCCCGATACCGGAACCTGCACCAGTCACGAGAGCAACCCGGCCGCCAAGGTTAAACAGGCTCTCCACTTTCAATGAACTCACTGCTCCTCCGATCACTCGCCATGCGAGCACTTGTTTTGTGAACGTCATTCACGAAAGTAAACAGTGCTGGGGGTGTTGTCAAGACAGAGGAAGTCCCGGGGGCGTGCGCAGTACACGATGCCAAGCTCTGTTGTCAGAGCAGAATCTCAGCGAGAGTTCATACGGACCTGACGGACCTGCTCACTTTTGCACGGTGAGCGACAGATCGCGAATGATATCGAGCATCGCGCGGTGATACGGCTTATGCGGACGATCGGTCCAGATCAGGGAGACTTCCGTATCGAGCGACGGCGATAAATCCTCGATATCGATAAACACCACGCCTTCAACCGGGAGATGTCTTGCCGAATCAAGCATCAATCCGACGCCGAGTTCGTTTGCGACGAGATTGAGCATCGTATAAGGGTGACGGGCTTGCTGGGTGACCTTCGAAGACACGCCGGCATCGCGCCGGGCAGCCTCGAACGCCGCGAACACGGGTTGCGAAATCTGCTGCGGAAACATGATGAGCGGATACGTCGTGAGATCTGCCATGCTGATGCGGGTTCGCCGAGCGAGCGGCCAATTTGCCGGAACCGCGGCCACCATGTTCATACGTTCGATGACGATGCTCTCCAGTTCATGCACATCGGCAACACTCGTGACAACTACGCCCAGATCAATGCTGCCGTTCTTCACACTGGCCACAGTAAGCGCACTGCCACGCTCAATCAGGCGCACGTCGACACCGGGCCATTGTTTGCGGAGGGCATGCAGGGCAAGGGGCATGATGTGCATCGCGCACATCGGCACGAACGCAATACTGAGGCTGGCCAGTTCGTCCGCCGCCTGACGCACGCGGCGCTCCGCCAGATCCGCCTGGGCGAGCAGCGGCTTCGCCTCCGCCATGAGCGCCTCGCCGGCAGCGGTCAGTGACACCCCACGCGGCGTGCGCTCGAGCAATTTAATGCCCAGCGATTCCTCCAGACGCATGATGGACTGACTCAGCGGCGGCTGAGCCATGCCAAGCCGTGCTGCCGCGCGGCCAAAATGCCGGGTCTCCGCAACCGCGACGAAATGCCGGAGGTGACGCAATTCCATGGCGTGATATCGAGTCGATATGAGGATGGCGAAAGAATATCGTTTTTGCGCTTCCCCGGCGAGTTGCATATTCGCCATCAATGGGTACGCCGCTAACCCCAGCGGCGATCCGTGCGGCCGGACATGGTGCGATGCCGAGTTGTTCCTCGAAGATCCGCTTCGAACCTGGCTAGTAACGCCTGTTGCCCCCCGCCAGTTTATCCGCGGCCCCCCAGCGGCTCTACAACTGTCTCGGAACGCTCGAAAATACTTGATCTGAGCGGGTCTGACGCTTCAAAGCGTCGCGACAGGCATCCGTAGCGACCTGCGGGTAAATTGCGGGTAAGAGTTAATATTTTCACCCAGCAATGACCCATCAAGTCCCAACCAGCAAGGCTCTGTGCGATCCTAAGTTGCTCCTGAACAACAACTATCATCTGGTTCACCACGACTTGCCTCATGTTCCGTGGTTTGCACTCCGGAGCGTCTATGAAACGTCCCGACAGCAGTACATAGAACGCTCGGGAGGCTTTCTCGTGCACGGTTATAGCGAATGGTTGAGGCTTTACGCATTCGCTCTGGTTGCGACTCCGGTGCATGGCGGCAATCTATCCGATTTCATTCAGAGAAACCCGCCTGCTTCCGCCCGGTTTGCGGGTAAGTTGCGAGGCACTTTCATGGCAGTTGTCCGTCAAGGAGAACTTCATGAAGCTCATCCGTCTGCGACTGCAGAACGCCGAAGCGCAGGACAAATTACATAAACTCCGGGGCCGCGAGGCCGCGTGTTTCCACGCGCTATGCGAAGGGTTCGCCACTCGGGACCATGCCGGTGCACGACAGGCGACATTCACGGCAAATCCCATCGCTAGTCGAAGAGCTGCGGCACCGGCTGAGCATTTCTACGCTACTGCGCGTCTGAATGAAAGGCAACGCCGCGCCTCATGGTCGAAAAGTCGGTCGCTACCCCCAGGCACCAGAACAGCCCGCTCTCCAAGTACCTGACGCGACGATTCACGCTCTGGACGTCCATCAAAATCAGGTGCGATGCGTGCGCTACATTAACGGCGAGAGTTAAACGAATCCGCGCCAGTAGCGATCACGGCTAAAGGAGTGCCCGATGCGGACGCATCAGTCACGACACCACCGACGCCGCTGAAGCCAGCAACGCGAACCTGTGCCGTAACGCGTGGTGCATTTTGCGCAGCGAGCGTCAACGCGCTTTGGCCGCGTTGCGAAGCCGGTGCACCGTCAATCGGGTTATATGACGGTGCGGGACCAAAGCCGCTCGCAAAGACAGGGGGCGCCAGGAAAGCCGTTGCGGCGACCATGGTCATTGCGAGCAGGTTTGTGCCGACGAACAACAACGGCGCAGCGAGATTCTTTTTCATGATGTTCATTCCAATGTGTCGTAAAGGTTGTGGGTCTGGCGTGCGTTCATTGAACGTCGTCAGAGCCGCGGCGCAGTAGCCGCTGCCGGACTCAGTTCGCTGCGAGGAAGTTCTGTACCGCGGCGATAGTCGGCGCGGGCGCTTCGTCCATCAACCAATGACCGGCGTTCGGCACGATGACTTCCTGCACGTTCGTCGCCGCGTTGCGCATCTGGACCGCCACGTTGGCGCCGAAGGCCTTCTCTGCGCCGATGGCGAGCACCGGCATCGTCAGCTTCGTCTGCATCGCCTTGAGGTTGTCGGCCTCGTCCTTCTGGTCGATCGCGAGGAACTGGGCGAACGCGGAATGCATCGCGCCGGGCCTGGCGTAGATCGCGGCGTAGTGGCGACGGGTCGCTTCGTCGATCTTCGACGGGTCGCCGGCGAACTCGTCCCAGAAGCGGTCGAGGTAGATGCGCTCGCGGCCGCCGACCAGGCGCTCGGCGTCCCGGCCGCCGAAGTTGAAGTGCCACAACGCGGGCATGCGCACGATCTGGTTCCACGGAGGGATGCCGGGTATCGGCGAATCGATCACAACGAGGCGGCTTGTTTTGTCCGGATAGCGCGCGGCGTACGCATACGCGACCATCACGCCGATGTCGTGGCCCACGATATCGGCGCGATCGATGCCGAGGTTGTCGAGGGCAGCGCGGATGTCGCCGGCCTGCGTCCACTTGTCGTAGCCGCCCGCGGGGTGCGAGGACAGACCCATGCCGCGCAGGTCGGGCACGATGACGGTGTGGTCCTTCTCGAGCGCGGCGGCCATCGGCGACCACATGTCGCCGGTCTCGCCGAAGCCGTGAATCAGCACGACCGCGGGCCCGTGGCCGCCGACGCGGACGTTGATCGTCGCGTCGTCGTTCACCACCTGCGAGGTGCGGAAGTCGGCCGGGAAAGGCGTGGGCGCGGCGTGGGCCGACAAGGTGCCCAACGCCAGGCTGGCGGCAAGGCCGGCCACGACTCGGCGGAAGCGGCGGGAAAACGTGGATGAAACGGCCGCGGACACGCTCAGCTCCTTGGGATGGGGGGACTGGCATCCCGCATTCGAAAACGTTCTCCGGATGCTGTTACGCCAGTCACGCTTTACCGTCACGTCTCCCCCCTCCGAACGCGCGCCATCGGCCACAACTCGCGCAAGATTTTCAGTGTGTCCGTGGGTGGAGTCTTGGAGAACAAATGCTTTCGCCATGGTGAATCTTCCTTGCCCTGGGGCAATGTGGATCAGTTGAGATGCGCTGCAGTTCGGCGGTCGAGGCCGGGTGCCGCATCGACTCCACGCATTTTATGACGATCGTCAGAAAACATGCAACCGATTTTTGTGACGACCGTGATAAAATGGGTTTTTGAGTCGTTCACTCTCACCATTAACCGAAGGATCCAGATGGCCAGGCCCAGGGAATTCGACGAAGACACGGTGCTCGAAGCCGCAATGCAACGTTTCTGGAACAACGGCTATGAGGCGACATCGATGCGCGACCTCGCCGACCTCACCGGAATGACTACGCCAAGCCTCTACAACGCGTTCGGTGACAAGAGAGCCATCTACCGTCTCGTGCTCGATCGGTACGTCCGTCTGGCGCTCAAAACCTGCTCGGCGATCTTCGGAGGCGATGAGCCGCCCTTACGCGCATTGGAGCGGTACTTCGATGCAACGATTGAAGAAGCGCTCGCCGACACGCTTCACAAGGGGTGTTTTGTCGTGAACACGGCGTTGGAGGTGGCGCCGCACGACCAAGGCTTCAGAGAAGTTGTAACCGGAGTCTTTGGTGAAATCGAAAAATGTGTCCGCGACTGTGTCGCGGCTGGGCAGCGCGACGGATCAATCCTTACCTCGCAACCTCCAGCCGACATCGCACGGCTCGCTCTGAGCACCATCCTGGGCCTCCGGGTTCTGGCCCGCGCCAATCCCGATCGCGAACTGCTGAGCGGGGTCGTTCGGCCGTTTTTCGTTTTGCTAAGGACACCGACTCAGGGAAGCGGCCAATGAGGAAGGAAAGTCGCGTTCGCGGTGGGGCAGAAATTTGCCCCAAAGTGGCGGAGCGATGGCCAACGCGGCCCGAGCCGCTACACGCCGGCAACACAGCTGCGGTACTCGACTGCGTACGCCGGGCCAAGGCACGCTGCGGGTCAAGCCGCGAGTCAAGCAGGTGGCGGCACCGGGTAGTTGTCGATGCCGCCTATAGACTAATCCGCCTTCACGCCTTCAACCTGAATCTGCAAGCGAGTCAACGTCTTGAAACCGTAATTGGTGCCCCAAGCCACGCCGTAGTCGGCGCGGTCGAATTTCGCGCTGGCTTCTGCACCGCACACTTCTTTCTTGATCAGCGGGTTGATGAAGCACTTGAACGAATCGATCTTCAACGTCAGCGGTTTGGTCACTCCGTGAAAAGTGAAGTCGCCCGAGACTTCGACCGGCGTGTTGCCGTCGAACCGGAGCGCACTACCTTTGAACATCGCGGTCGGGTACTTGATAACATCGAGGAAATCTGCTGACTTCACCCGCGTATCGAGTGGTGCATTTCCGGTGTCAATCGACTCGGTGTCAATCGACACGTCGACTGTTCCAGTCTTCGCCGCGACGTCAAGCGACACGACGCCGCTGCTTTTCGTAAACTTACCGCGCCACACCGAAATGCCACCAAAATGGTCGGCTTCGAAGCTGGGATAGGTGTGCCTCGGATCAAGGTTGTAAGTCGTCGGTGTCGCCACGGCTGACCCCGCGATCAGCGCGAGAACGGCAGATACAATCAGGTGCTTGTTCAAATCAGACTCCTTCGGTGTCGATGATGGGCCGCTTACTGCCTGCAGCAAACTTGAACAGCGCTGACGCGCATGCTCCAATTAAACAAAATATGACCGTACGAACCGTTAGCAATTTTTTTTCGCCGCAGAGCACGCTTGGTCTTGATGTATTGAAACGCGAAAATGTATCTTGCTTATGTCAGGAAGTATCGTTTGTGTAAGTGCGTGTATATAGATCCCGTAAGATACATTGCGATACAAAGAGGAGTGGGGACAGGGTGAATTCGCTGCCTGGATCGCTGCGCTAAGTTCCGCCCGCGTCAATTCCCCTCGCTTGCGACCAGGGCTGTTAATTTCTCGTAGCTCCGCAGACGCAGCGCCGCGAACGTTCAAAGTTCAGCGCGCTGCGGTGCCGCTCGATGGTGATGCTTCGGCCTGATGTAGCCCGCAGGCGTTGTGCTTGAGTCATGCCACGATGGCAGACCCAGCGAGTTTTGCGTAATAAGCGGCTCCCGCCTCGGCGGATGGAACGTTGCCGATCGGCTCCAACAGCCGCCGATGATTGAACCAGTCGACCCATTTGAGCGTAGCCAGCTTAACGGCCTGCAAGTTGTGCCACAGCCCACGCCATGGTCAATGGTGACGCTTATCTCACCATATCGGCGCCAGCCTTACATGCTGCAGCGTCCTGATCGGCTGTTGCACCGCTACAACCGATAGCGCCGATCAGCTTGCCACCTTCGATCAGCGGTCACCCACCAGGAGAGGCTATCAGCGTCGGATCGACCGTCGCCCAGTAGGCATGACCGGCCTCGAAGGCGTTGTAGAAAACGCGCGTCTCTCGACGGTAACGCGCCGCAGTGCGGGCCTTGCCCTGGGCAATGTTGATCGAGGCAAGCTGTGCGCCATCCATGCGCGAGAAGTGGACGAGTTCGCCATGCGTATCGACAACGGCGATGTTCACCTTCCAGCGATGTTTGCTCGCCTCGGCCTCAACCGCGGCGACCAGCTTTTTTGCAGTCTCCAGACTGATCGGAGTGCCGTACGGTATATCAAACGGCATGCCGTCCGCAGTGCCGCCGGCGGACGGTTGCGCTGGTGGTGCTGTTGGCGCTGCCGGTACTTGCGCGCAGACCTCGGCGTTGATTAGCAGCGCCCCCCAAACCATCAACGATGTCAACACGAGCCTACGCATGCGAATCCTCCTATAGTGTTGTCAAAGAAACGTATGTCGATCCATCCAATCAAAACTACTCTCTCGATTCGACCAGGCCCTTTGCGGCGTCTGCTCAGAATCTCGCAATTTTTGCGGGGCCTTCGCGTCATCCACCAAGGCGACGGCGGCCGTAGCACATTGCAACGGCTCGTCATCTTGATAGAACCTTTCCTGTCCACAATCTTCCATTGGCTTCATAACCTGAGTCCCGTTATGTTGACTTCGCCATATCTTCGATCACCTTCTTCGCATCGCCGAACACCATCATCGTCTTGTCCATGTAGAACAGGTCGTTGTCGAGACCCGCGTAACCTGCGGCCATCGAACGCTTGTTCACGATGACCGTGCGCGCCTTATAAGCCTCGATGATCGGCATGCCCGCGATCGGTGACTTCGGATCGTTCTTCGCGGCTGGATTCACCACGTCGTTCGCACCGAGCACCAGCACCACGTCGACCTGACCGAACTCGCCGTTGATATCGTCCATTTCGTAGACCATGTCGTACGGCACTTCGGCTTCGGCGAGCAGCACGTTCATGTGACCCGGCATCCGTCCGGCCACCGGGTGAATCGCGTACTTCACCTCGATGCCCTTCTCCACCAGCTTGTCGGTCAGCTCCTTTAACGCATGCTGCGCACGCGCCACCGCCAGCCCATAACCCGGCACGATCACCACGGTTTCAGCGTTGCCGAGCATGAACGAAGCGTCGTCAGCCGAACCGGATTTCACCGGACGCTGCTCCGCCGACCCACCCGCCACCGCCGCTCCCGCCTCGTTACCGAAGCCGCCGAGAATCACGTTGAAGAACGAACGGTTCATCGCCCGGCACATGATGTACGACAGAATTGCACCGGACGAACCCACCAGCGAGCCCGCGATGATCAGCATCGGATTGTTCAGCGAGAAGCCGATGCCCGCCGCCGCCCAGCCCGAGTACGAGTTCAGCATCGACACGACCACCGGCATATCCGCGCCGCCAATCGGAATGATGATCAGCACGCCGAGCACGAAGGCGATGATCGTCATGATGATGAACGGCAGCCAGGATTGCGTGAGGAAGAAGATCACGCCGAAGCCGAGCATCGCGATCGCGAGCAGCAGGTTGATCAGATGCTGCCCTGCATAGACGACCGGTGCGCCCTGGAACAGCCGGAACTTGTACTTGCCCGACAGTTTGCCGAACGCGATCACCGAACCGGAGAACGTAATCGCGCCGACGAATGTGCCGATGAACAGCTCGACGCGATTGCCGTACGGCAGGAAGCCCGGCACCGGATTGTCCGGATCGACCAGACCGAAGGCCGACGGCTCCGATACCACCGCATACGCAATACACACAGCCGCAAGACCGATCAGCGAGTGCATTGCCGCGACCAGCTCCGGCATCTTGGTCATCTCGACGCGAGCGGCGACGAACGCGCCGATCGCACCGCCGACCACCAGCGCGACCAGCAGCAGGCCGAGCCCTAACCCAAGATTCGAGCCGAGCGCATTCGCCTGCTTGACGATCAGCGCGATGGTGGTGAGGATCGCAATCGCCATCCCGACCATGCCGAAGGTATTGCCGGTGCGCGCCGTCTTCGGATTCGACAGCCCCTTGAGCGCCTGAATGAAGCAGACCGACGCAACCAGATAAAGCAGCGTGACGACGTTCAGACTCATTACGCGTTCTCCTTGGCGGCTGCGGGGAGCTTCTTCGGCTCTTTCTTCCTGAACATCTCCAGCATTCGCCTTGTCACCAGGAATCCGCCGAACACGTTCACTGCGGCGAGCGCGACGGCCAGCGTGCCGAAGAACTTGCCGGTGTCGCCTACGGTGAGGCCTGCCGCGAGCATCGCGCCGACGATCACGATCGCCGAAATCGCGTTGGTCACGGCCATCAGCGGCGTGTGCAGCGCGGGCGTGACGTTCCAGACGACGTGATAGCCGACGTAAATCGCCAGCACGAAGATGATCAGGTTGATGACGGTGTGGTTGATGACTTCCATCGCCGTTCTCCTCTATGCCTTGCGCGTGACTTCGCCGTCACGGGCCAGCAGCGTGGCCGCGACGATGTCGTCTGCGAGATCGATGTTCAGGGCGCCTTCCTTGGTGATGATCAGCTTCAGGAAGTCGAGCAGGTTGCGTGCGTATAGGGACGACGCGTCGGCGGGGACCATCGAGGCCAGATTCGTATAGCCGACGATCTGCACGCCGTTCCGGGTGACGACCTGGTCCGCTTCGGTGAGCGGACAGTTGCCGCCGCGCCGGCCTTCATATTCGGCGCCGCGTCCTGCCGCGAGGTCGACCAGCACGGAGCCCGGTTTCATCGCCTGCACGGTTTCCACCGAGATCAGCGTCGGTGCGGCGCGGCCGGGGATCAGGGCGGTCGAGATCACGACGTCAGCCTGCTTCGCCCGTTCGTGGACCAGCGCAGACTGGCGCGCAAGCCACGAAGGCGGCATCGGCCGCGCGTAGCCGCCGACGCCCTGCGCGGCTTCGCGCTCTTCATCGGTTTCGTACGGGACATCCAGGAATTTGGCGCCGAGCGATTCGATCTGCTCTTTCACCGCCGGACGCACGTCCGAGGCTTCGATCACGGCGCCCAGGCGCTTGGCGGTCGCAATCGCCTGCAAACCCGCCACGCCCGCGCCGAGAATCAGCACGCGGGCCGCTTTGACAGTACCCGCTGCCGTCATCAACATCGGCATAAAACGCGGATAAAGCGTTGCCGCCAATAAAACCGCCTTGTACCCGGCAATGTTCGCCTGCGAGCTCAGCACATCAAGACTCTGCGCGCGCGTGGTTCTTGGCGCGGCCTCCAAAGCGAACGCGGTCACGCCGGCTGCGGCGAGCTTTGATGAGTTTTCGGTATTAAACGGATCAAGCATGCCGACCAGCGTCGCGCCGCGCTTCAGAAGCGGCAACTCGGCATCGGCCGGCGACTGGACCTTGAGGACCAGATCAGCCCCAAAAGCAGTCGCCGCATCGACGATTTCCGCGCCGGCGGCTGTAAATGCTTCGTCAGGAAAGCTTGCGCCGGTGCCGGCGCCGCTCTGGATCGTGACCCGGTGGCCCTGGGTCACATACTTCCTGACCGTTTCGGGCGTCGCGGCGACGCGGGTTTCGTGCGCGCGCGTCTCGGCTGGCACTCCGATGTGCATCGTTGAATCCTTGTGAGATTATGGTTCTGCAGACAAACGCATGACTAGGGTGGCACTGCCGTTGCTACTGCGACGGAATCGCGTCAACCGGAGGAAATAGTCAACTAACGTCTGCAAAACTTTATTTCTGAGCACTGATCTTTTACTTCCTGCGCGGCATCAGCGCTGAGAATATGTTCGGACGTTGATCGCCCTGTTTTTGCGTCGTGCCAGACGACGTTCGCTGAGACTCCGCGCCCTAAACAATTTCGGATACCTTACTTCTGTGAATTTTTGGCCGCGTGCTAATGACCGTGTGAACCAGGTCTGACTCCGCGCCCACACCGTTGTACGCTTTCATTCCAACGTACCAGTCGCCGCCCTTCTGTATCTGACGCATTTTCCGATCGCGCATTCCCGAGTTGATCTTCGTCGACCCGAGCGCTGAAATCAATATGACATCAACCACCGACCCGGTTCTCAGCACCAAGCCTTTCTCCACAATGGTCTCATCGACCAGCGCCAGATTTTGAGCAGCCAGTCGGTGCGTATCGAGCAGGTGGAGAAACCGGGTAAGTTGTCGATGACCGTCCTACAGACTAATCCGCTTTCACCCCTTCAACCTGAATCTGCAAGCGAGTCAGCGTCTTGAAGCCATAGTTGGTACCCCAATTCACGCCGTAGTCGGCACGGTCGAATTGCGCGCTGGCTTCCGCACCACACACTTCTTTCTTGATCAGCGGGTTAACGAAGCACTTGAACGCATCAATCTTCAACGTCAGCGGTTTGGTCACCCCATGAAACGTGAAGTCACCCGAGACTTCGGTCGGTGTGTCGCCGTCGAAGCGGAGCGCACTGCCTTTGAATGTCGCGGTAGGGTACTTAGTAACATCGAGGAAGTCAGCCGACCTCACCCGCGTATCGAGTGGCACATTCCCAGTGTCAATCGAATCGGTGTCAATCGACACGTCGATTGTGCCGGTCTTCGCCGCGCGATCAAGCGTCACGACGCCGCTGCTTTTTGTGAACTTACCGCGCCAGATCGAAATGCCGCCAAAATGGTCGGATTCGAAACTGGGGTAGGTGTGCCTCGGATCCAGGTTGTACGTCGTCGGGGTCGCCATGGCCGACCACGCGATCAGCGCAAGAACGGCAGATACAATCAGATGCTTGTTCAAATCACACTCCATAAGTGATGGTAATGGGCCGCTTACCGGCCGCGGCTAACAGGACAGGGGTCGTACTTCCCGAGATAACGAGCGTGGCTGGCTGGTGCTTTCATGACCATGTCTGGCGGGAAAAGCGATCCACGGTACTCTGTCGGCCATGTTGACCAAAGTACCGCTGCACGCTTGGCACTGGAACGCGCGTTCAACAACGGCCTAAATTGCGTCAGGATCGCTAATGAATCTGTCCGTGGATTAGTAATCCATATCGGCAAAGTTCATGCAGTTATCCTATCCGGGTAACTTAACGAGGACAAGTGAACAGGTTTCTGATTCTTTTGCCATCTGCGCAACAATGCGAAGCAATTCGGCCCTCTCTGGCCACAGGCTACTGAGACGAATAGACGCCGACGCTGCCAGAAAGGCACCATCGCTGCTAACAGCGAGTTAGCTGACAAAGAAAAAGCAACAGAAAATGGAGCGTCAAAGACGACAGACGGCGAAGCGCTATTCACGTCGGAATAGAGGCACTACGCTGTCTGGGGGGAGGTCAAATCCATATGAGAACGGTGAGGCAGAATTCGGCTGAAATCAGCACTTCATGCGTTCCAGCAGACATGCTGAAACGCGATCCGCTACAGTCGTGGCATTGCTCCTGTACACCCGTCTATGCGGCGGCCATCATCGGCCCGAGCTGAGACCGTGCCACGTCAACGAACGCCAGCATTGCACTCGAAACATAAGCATCATGCCGTCGGATGAAAAGCGTTTCAACGTGCGCCCTTTCTGGCGATATTGTGTGGATACTGACGAGATCTTGTTCCGCCGCCGCCGAGACCACGCCTCGCGGCAATAGCGTGATACCGATGCCCGCAGCAACGCACGCAATGATCGCGTCCATTGAGCCAAATTCGAGAGGCGCGGCCGTGAGTACCCCCATTTCGGAAAGCAACGCGTCGAGCCGCTGACGGTACGAGCAGCCCAAACGGAAGACAATTGTTTTGAGGTCCGGCACCGATCTGATCAACTCGAGCGAGCGCATGGTACGCGGAGCAACCAAAACCAACTCCTCATGAAAGACTGTCTCGGTGTGAAGGTCCGGATGGTCTAGAGGACCTGCTATAAATGCCCCATCGAGTCGACACTCCGCAACGTCGGCAGTGAGACTACAACTCGTGCCGGTCGTCAGGGACAGTCGAACCTGCGGATACATTCGAGCGAAGTTACTTAATATTGGAGAGAGCCTAAGCGCCGCCGTTGTCTCGAGTGTTCCGAGCGTGAGCGTGCCACCCGGCGCGCCGTCATCCAGTGCCGCTATCTTGGCGTCCGTAATTAGCTTCGCGATACGTGCCGCATACGGGAGCAGGCGCTGGCCAGCGGGGGTCATGCTCACGCCGCGTACATGCCGCTGAAAGAGAACGACTCCGACCTCCCGCTCCAAGGCTCGAATTCGCGCGGTTACATTCGACTGAACAGTATTTAGCTCGGTAGCTGCCCGGTTCATACTTCCGTGACGAGCTACGGCTTCAAAGACCTTGAGGTCGGCAACGTCCATGTTTTCCACCTCTATGAAATGACCACAACCTTGATCAAGCTTTCGTTGTCCGACCAGCAACCTATCAACGCCCGCAATTCGATAATTCAGATCTATTTCGACGCGTGTATGGCGAAGCTCATTGAAAATGGATGCAGACTCTCGGCAACTATCGGAGCCAGCCCAAAAATTGCACCACTATCCAACACCAAAGGGGCAACAAAATCAGGAGGGAGTGCAGCCTCTCGGCAACTATGCGATCGCTTGAGCAGTGCTGTGAACCTGTCGTCCATCGTACACCAAAGCGAAATTGAGCATCCAACGGAAACAATACGCCATCGGCAATTTTCGAAAACGCAAGCGCTAGCGCCGAAGCAGAGCAGGGTTGCAGGAAAGTCAAGTCCAGCATGTTGCCGAACCTGGTGAATTGCCGACTTCTACCCGATACAAGAGCGCAGGAGAGGCTCGCCAATCCAAAGGTCAGACGTTTCGCATTTAACGCAAGGACGCGGCGTAAACGGAAAAAGCGGATCTGGTTGATCCGCCCTCGGACTGAACACACGCTGTGCCGCTTTGTCTCGCGGCGGAACGCCGGGCTGACCGGCCCGAAAATTCAACCACCTAACGGCGACACGACTTCTGTGTGCCGCTGCTACTGAATCTAGTGGCTAACCGGTCCCGCGAATACCGGACGCTCCTGCAGAGTCACACTCCGCGCCCGGTCAGTATCCGCCTGTTTGCTACGGTCCAGTACCGATACGAGCCAGCACGTCACGAACGCGAGCGGCATAGTCACTATGGTCGGCGGATCGATCGAGAAAAGTGGCTTCGCATGCCCCATAACATGCACCCAGACGGCTGGGCCTGCAACGGTCAACAATACTGCGGAGACCAACCCAACGGTTCCGCCCGCAACAGCGCCAAACGTAGTCAATCGCTTCCAGTAAAGGGCAAGTAGCAGCACCGGGAAAGTTGAACTACAGGCGACCGAGAATGTGAGCCCAAGCATGTAAGCAACATTCTGCGTCTTGAATGCAATGCCCAATACCACCGCGATCACCCCAAGCACCAAGGTCGAGATCCTCGATACCCGTACTTCAGTGGCTTGACTTGCGGCACCTTTGCGCCACACGCAAGCGTAAAGGTCATGCGAAACTGCCGAAGAACCGGCGAGTGTCAAACCCGACACAACCGCAAGGATGGTAGCAAACGCAACCGCCGAGATAAACCCGAGCAACGCGTTTCCACCTACCGCCTTTGCAAGATGGACGGCAACCATATTCACCCCTCCGAGCGGCTTGCCCGTAGCATCCATGAAGTCTGGATTGGAGGCGACCAGAGCGATAGATCCGAACCCGATGACAAACACGAGTGCAAAAAATATGTTCATGAATACACTGGCCCAGAATACCGAACCGCGTGCAGCCCGTGCGTCAGGAACCGTGAAGAAGCGCATGAGAATATGCGGCAGACCCGAGGTACCAAACATCACCGCAAGACCCAACGAAAATCCAGATACAGGATCTCTGACCAAAAACTGAGGGCTAAGAATCGCACTGCCCTTTGGATGAATCTCTACTGCACGCCGCAACAATTCAGAGAAGCTGAAACCGAAATTTCGCAGGACCAGAAAGCTCATCAAAAGTGTGCCAATCAGCAGCAGTGCTGCCTTCACGAGCTGCACCCAGGTCGTGGCGACCATACCCCCGAAGGCCACATAAAACATCATGAGAGTGCCCACAAGAATTTCTGCGTAAATGTAGTCAAGGCCAAACAGCAGCTTGATCAACTGCCCTGCCCCCACCATCTGCGCGATGAGATATAGCGAAACAATGCACAGCGAAGCGCAGGCGGAGAAGATACGAATCGGTCTCTCGCCAAGACGCACGGAAACCGCGTCTGCTACTGTGTATTTACCGAGTTTTCGCAGTCTCGTTGCCACCAGAAATACAACAATCGGCATCCCTGTCGAATATCCTACCGCATAGACAAGGCCATCAAATCCGCTGCTGAACACCAAGGCTGTCAGGCCAAGAAATGCACCGGCCGACATGAAGTCACCCGCGATCGCAAGACCATTCTGAAATGCGGTTATCTCGCCTCCTGCCGCGTAGAAATCATCTGTCGACTTTGTTCGCTTTGCGGCCCAGTAGGTAATAGCCAGTGTCCCAGCAACGAAGGCAAGAAAAAACAGAATCGCTACGCCGTTCCCGGTACTCACGCCGCTTCCAGCAGCAAAGGTTTCAGTACTTACAACGCACGCGGACGCTGCCAGCGCAAGCGAAGCGCCACATCGAAAAATAGTCATGGTAGGTCACCAGGTAATCAACGGTTAACTTTTGGCTGAATCGATACGAAAATTTCGCGAGTCTGCTGCGTTTTCGAGCAGGACATACAGCCCAATAAACAGCACTCCAGCGACTAGAATTACAATTCCGTACAAAAACGCGACCGTAATCCGCGACCCATCTACCACTGGTGAAGCGAGCGTTGCCGGCGACACGACGGCAAGCGTAATGAACCCAAAAAACAGCAACACTTCGGCAAGCGTCAGGAATATTGACAGCCCTACCCTCTCACGTCCGGTATCGATACTCTCGACCACCATCCTTGCTGCGTTCATATCTCCTCCAACTTCTTTTGTAGTACGTATTATCCATATCGAAAAACCTGCTTCTTTTCAGGCCTGACGTCAGCAGACCTATGGCTTCGCCATATTTTCCATCGTTGTCGCGTGGATCGAGACGCTGGCCGCCGGGCGCGACGCCCAGCGGAACGCAGAACAAGGCCTTAACCGGCAGTTTTGCGCGGTCAGCGCGTTGACTTCTTGAAGTCTTCTCCGTTGATCCGGCTGGAAATACTGATATTTTCAGCCGGATGCTCGTGCAAGATCACATTAATGATCTTCGGGTCCGATCCGATCGAGTCATGCGTGACCTGGATGATGTCCCTCATGAGTTGTTCACGTCGCTCTTGCGTAAGACCGCTCTTGATATGGCATTCGATGAAAGGCACGATAGTTCTCCGGTAGCACTATTTAAGACGTTCAATAAGTTCTTTGTCGTTCGCCGCACCCTCGACATACTCGGGAAGATGTTCACCATGTTCGACGAAATTAATTCCACGTCCTTCGCGAATCACGAAAAAAATGTCGTCCTTCGTTTCACCAGTCGCGGCGCTGACCACCCTGAGTAAGCCGGCTGCAAGTAGCCGTTTCTGTTCGTCGGTCCGGCCGAAGCGCATATCACAAGAAATTAGTGCCATATACATCTCCTATAGATCGGTATGGATTATTGAATCCCCGGATGCGTCGCCGGGAATCGAGGCTCTGGACTTACCTTCACCAGAAGGTTCATCAACTCTTCAATCGGGTGCTGATCCAATGTTGAAACCAGATCGATGATCTGGTCTCGAAGCGCCTGGTCTACGTATTGTTCGCTCAACCAGTTGAATTTTTCGACGGTGCGTTCCCACGTGAACGGGTTATCCAGTCCACCTTCGAAGCCGACATGCTCAGCAACCAACACACGACCATCCTTGCATATGATCGTCACGCGCGTGTTTAGCGCGCGCGGATACTGCGCAGAGAATTCGGCATCGGGTTTCACAGTCACTTTCTTGAGCAATGCCTGTGCATCGGGAGCCTGTACACGCTCAGGTTCGAGCTGAGCGGGGCCAACCTGATCATCGAGCAACGCAGCTGCAATCAGATACTTGAGGTTGTAGTCCGCCTGCTCTTTAGTTTGCGGGTTATCCTTTGGGCCGAAACTGCCGCCGCCGGCTATGTCGAATCCAGTCTGAAAGATGTCACATTGAACTTCATCCACGTCATGGCTCGTCAAACCATGTTTGCGCTTTAACGCGAGCGTAGCTTCAAGGACGGGCTGACCATGAATGAGCGAGCAGTATTTCTTCATGACGGTCTGGTGAACAACCTCGAGTTGAGGGTTTTCCCAATCAACTTCGAGCGGTTGGTCAAACATTCGCACCAGACCGTTAGGCCCCTCAAAAAGGCGAAGAGGACCTGTAAATCCACGCTTGGCAAGAGATGCTGAATAGACGGCTCTCATGCCCGTGATACCGGGAGAGAAGCCCTTCCACTGCGAAACCGGTTCGGAATGCACACACGTCAGCGAAATGTTGTCGATCGTTGCGATCGCAATCGCGTTTGCGATCTGATCTGCATCGAGACCAAACAACATTCCCGACCCTGCCGCGGCGGATACCGCCAACTGGATTGCGTGATTGAACCCTTTGGCCATAACTGGCACGATCGCCGTAATGCGGCAGCCAATTTCATAAGATACGGCCAACGCCAGCATGAACTCCTCGCCACTTGCGGACGCATGTTCAGCAGCGGCCAGAATGGCCCCGAAGTTATCACTGGGGTGACAGAGTCCGCCGGGAGACATGTAGCTATCCAGCAGGTCGACATATCGCACCAAACCAGAGTTGTACAACGCGGCTTGATCGGGTGAAGTCTTGCCGCCTCCGATCAATGAACACGTCCCCGAGCCACGGTACTCATCGAACTGGTTCCGAAGCGCGCTGAACGGCTTACCTGGCAGCGCTGCTATTGCGCAACCCAGGCTATCAAGAATATTCCGCTTTAAAATTGCCCTCGTGGCAGGCGTAAGATGCTCCGCCCGTGCAGCGTGTGCAAAACGGCCGATACGCTGAGCAGTCGTGGGGGTACTCATTTGAAGTCTGTTCCTCCAAAAATTCCGGATCGCCTCGAACGGCAATCCAATTGACGATTCGCGTTCGCCTCTTCAAATGACGCGCTCCGCCTTCCGTATACGCCTTTAGAGTTGTCGGGGCTTGACTCCCTTTCGCGGCCTAACGACTTCGCCCCTGCACGCGGCTCTCAACCCTATGATGCAAATTCGCACCCTTTGAACCGAATATCAAGCGAAGGTATTACATACGGCTATCTATCTCAGAGATAGCCCGGCCACTCCAGAACCCTGACCAATCCGGCTGCTGCGCCAGCGGAGACATTCATGGGATTCCGCTCAAATACTTTATGGTTTGCTCTGTCTCTCAACGATCGACAGTTCCCTGAATTATTTCCTCGCTGGAATCGAAAGATCTACCTCGCCGGCAATCACAATCACCCGTCCCTCTGGCAGTTCCAGCGCGCAACGTCCCGTTTATGGCTCCCGCCGCGCGCGGCTGCGCCGCAAGTCCAGCATCGCACTGATCGACTCCTGCCGACGACCGGGAATCACCTGAATCGGCGAACCTGCCGAAATGAACCCAGGTTTGGATACACTTAAGTAAACACCGGAGTACCCGCTCATCATCATGTGTTTCGCCGCGCGTACATACCCCATCACGGCGTTAAACTTGTAGCAGGGATTTCGCGGCGACTCGACGCGAAATTCGACCTCATCTATCAATATTCGGTCTCCAACCCAGAGTTGGGTTTCGAGCAACCCACACGTCGTCAAATTCTCTCCCACCGCGGCAAACGGCAATGGGTCGTCTGCACCCGGAACACCTGCTTCCAGCCGGCGCTCGCGCCACCATTCGTAGTGTTCGACGGGATACATATACACAGCTTTCTCGAGACCCCCGTGCACACTGCGGTCTACTTGCTCATCACCAACTAGGCCTAGTCTGCGAACCTCGATACGAGCCTGTTTTTGAAGCATGCTGACAGGGGTTTTGCGTATTCCGGAGTTGACCACTATCCCTGGCGAGGTATTACTCACATCCAAAGGGGCGCTCGAACCCACGCTAACTACAAGCAACCGGGCAGCGATTGAATCGGTCATTTCCGTGCTCGCGTGCGCTAGCCGCTCTTGCATAGCCATATCCGTATTGCGCTACGTACCATGCCTTCGACCAACCTCATTGAGTATGCATGGCCAATTCACTCCGGTAGCAATTACGCCGCAGATGTCACCATACGATTTTGTGCATAAAGCGAGTAGCCAAGTATCGCGTCCATTTCCCTGACGATATTTTCGACTATCGATCGTGCCGGCGACACATCGTGGATCAAGGCAGCAGATTCCCCTGCAATCACGGCAGCAGTGCTGTAGTCGTGATTTTCACGCGCGCTTGAATACCGCGTCCGTTCTTCATGTAGATGTCGAAACAGTTCACGCTCACGCCCAACCCACTTTTCGGAAAACTCGTTTCGCAGCACCCGGCCCGTGTACGGTGCCGGCCAAACGTTATCGCGCGCTATATCAAACAGAATCCCGCGGATGGTTTGCTCGCCACCCGCACACTCGACAATCCGCCGCTTGGCATCATCGTGCCCAATTGCTTCCTCGCTTGCGTACATGCGTGTTCCCAACACAATGCCCGAGGCACCAAGCACAAGGGACGCTGCAAAGCCTCTGCCGTCCGCAATGCCTCCGGCGGCAACCACTGGCACCGTGTCACCCACTGCGTCGACGACAGCGGGAACTAGTGAGATCGTGCCGCACGCAACGCCATGGCCGCCGCCTTCCGCACCTTGAGCGACGATGATGTCCGCGCCCTGACTAACCGCCTCAAGTGCCATCGCAACAGTCTGAACCTGGCAGATCGCGAGAATTCCAGCCTTCTTCGTTCGCTCGATGTGTTTGCTTGCGTTACCGAACGAAAACATGATTGCGGCCGGCGAATGTTCAATGCAGACGTCAATAAGATGCGGCTGTCTGGATAGACTCCATGTAATGAATCCCACACCGATCCGAGCCCCATGTGCCGCGGCAAACTGCTCTCGCAGCCACGTTTCGTCGCCGTACCCGCCACCGATTATTCCGAACCCGCCAGCGCCAGTGACTTCTGCGGCAAGCCTGCCGCCGGACACCAGGTCCATCGGCGCGAGCAGTACCGGATGGTCAACACCAAGTATCGTTTTAAGTTGCTCGTATCGCTCAAACACTGTCGTCTCCTCGTTTCTTCCTCAACGAATCTGTCTCGTCTGCGTCCGCAGTTGTAATACTGCTACTCGAATCGCAGCATCAAAAACGATTTGTTTTGATACCAGTAATCACTCAATCAGATAGGGCACAGCGAATGGGCGCGAATGTCCGCCATTGGGACGAGAAAAACTCGAAATCCGCGCGAAGTTTGCTGGTCAGCCATTGATGCATCCAGGCTGAGCGTAAGTCCAGGCCTGAAGAAATTGAAGCAGTTCTTTGTAAGCGTTGCTCTGATAGTTCGATTGGGCAACCAGGTACGTATCGATCGTGGCAATTTTCTGCACGCAAATATCCATCGGAACACGCTGCAGATTCAGAATCGATCTCGGGCAGAGTGCGAAACACGAGCCCGCGGCAACGCTGGCGAGAATGGCATGATACGAAACAAACTCCGTGACCTTCCAGTCGCCGTCCGCCTCGAAACGGGCGATTCCCAACCATTGTTCGAGTACATTCCGATACGCACAACCGTCGGAAAAGGCAGCCAGCGTCTTGAGCTTGAGGTCCGTAGGCTTGCTTACAGTGGGGTGGTTGGGTGGCAGTACGAGCAGCAGATCTTCCCGGTATGCGCGCGTTGCGCGTAGTCCACGCGCGGCGAACTTTGGCCGCGGGTCACGCGTGCCCAGAAAACTGCTATCCGCAACAAAGACGCAGTCGAGACGTCCTCTTTCCACGTCTTCGACAAGTGAACGCGACGTACCGATCGAGATCTCCAGCTCCACCTGTGGCCACCTGCTATGGTATTTGGAGAGCAGGGCCGGAAGGCGCGCGGCTGCTGTACTTTCCATAGCGCCAATGCTCAGGCGTCCGGGCTGCTGTTCCGGATTCATCGCAAGTCTCGCTTCTTCTGCGAGGTACAGGAGTCGTTGCGCATAGTCCAGCATCGTGCGGCCACTTGGCGTCAGGCTCATCCGCTTGCCACTTCTTGAAAAAAGCTGGACTTGCAGCTCCTCTTCAAGCTGTTGTACGCGCATCGTTACATTGGACTGAACACGGGCCAAATGGCGAGCCGCCCGGGTCACACTTTGCTCGGTGGCGACGGCACAAAATATTTCTAACGATGAGAAATTCATCTCGCCCCCAATCTGATTCTCGCTCGGAAATACAATCGGTACGAGTGTTCAGTTTGGCCGGACATGCCGTCAACCGGCGGAGGGGAAAAACACTCTTTCCACAGTGGCAAGACTTTCAGAATCGCTCTTGAATCATCGCACCGGCTCTGAACTCAGGTCGAACATGATTGGTGGAATAGGGTTCTATCTTTAACCTGATCCGGCATCGCGGAAGGAGGATGAATCGACCACAACGCGTGACCAGTCGATACGATCCGCCGCACGCAATCCAGTCAGCAGCACTTCGTGCAACCGGTCCCAGACGCCGGCTTCCTGCCAGCCGCGCATCCGGCGCCAGCAGCTCATGCCCGAGCCGCAGCCCATCTCCCGCGGGAGCATCTTCCACGGAATGCCGGACTGCAGCACGAACAGGATGCCGGTCAGCACGATGCGATCATCTAACGGTTTGCGCCCTGGGTAGCGGGCTCGCCGAGGCTTGGCCGGTGGCAGAAACGGCTGGATCAGTGTCCACAGTTCGTCATCGAGTATTGGTTTAGCCATGTCCTCTTCGCCAACGGAACTCAGTTAGTCGGCGAGACTCGCAAGCGCTCGTTGCACATCGTCCGCATGCATGTATCCTGAACCCAATCGCCCACGCTTGCCGTTCCATTCGACGAACAGCGTCGGGAAACCAGAAACACCCAGTTTCTGCGTAAAAGCGAAATCCGCCGCGGCTGCCTGTATCGCTTCGTCAGAAGACCAAAGCTCAAAAAACTCCTCCACAGTGACATTGAATCCAGCTTCACGAAGCGCCGCCGCACCGATCTCCGCTAACACCCTGCCATCTGTCGTATCGAGGCCGTCCACGTAAAACGCCCGCTGAAACGCACGGAAGATTTTCAACAGATCTGCCGAGGGCTGCAACATACGAGCGGTCACCACCGCACGACATACCGGCTCCGTATCGTAGACAAAGTTCTCTCTTGCCAGCAGCGCCTCACGATTAAACTCTGCACCGCTCATCTGTTCGACGCGCGCCCAGTGCGTCAGACGAAACTGCTTGCCGGCCTCGTCCAGAACCTGTTTTGAACCGGCAGCCAGGCCGCCCAATACGATCTGTACGTCGAGCTCAGGCATATTCTCGACAATTGAAGTCATCTCCTTGCCGAATCCATAACACCATGAGCACATCGGATCGCCTACAAATATAAGCTTCATCTTGCCCTTTCCTCTTCGAACATTTACAACGCGCAACAACGGCGCGAATCCATATCAAGGTGTCAGATGCAGACCGGACGTCTGGCCAATTGCCCGGATGCGGTTCTGCACAGACAAAAATCGGGCGCCGCACCGTGCCGCGCGCGACGCCCAATCACTTGCCGAACCAGTTTGCTTACTTCGCTGTGGGCATTGCAAATTCAGCGCCCTTTTCCGTGCTTTCCGGCCAACGCTGCATGATCGACTTCTGCTTCGTATAGAAGCGAACGCCTTCCTCGCCGTATGCATGCGTGTCGCCGAACAGGCTCCGCTTCCAGCCGCCGAAGCCATGCCAGGCCATCGGCACAGGGATAGGAACGTTGATTCCGACCATGCCTACCTCAATGCGCCTCCCGAACTCGCGAGCGACATGCCCATCGCGCGTGTAGCACGCCACACCATTGCCAAACTCATGAGCATTGATCAGATCGACCGCTTCCGAGAAGTCCTTTACACGGACGCAGGCAAGCACCGGGCCGAAAATTTCTTCCTTGTAGATTCTCATCTCCGGCGTGACGTTGTCGAACAGCGTACCGCCCGTGAAGAAGCCGCCCTCAAAGCCGTCTACCTTAAGGCCGCGACCGTCAACAACCAGCTTTGCACCTTCGTCGATGCCAATCGCGATGTACCCTTCGATCCGTTCGAGCGCCTGTTGCGTAACGATAGGCCCCATTTCCGCGTCGGGCTCCATACCGTTCTTTACGATGAGATTGCGCGCACGCTCGGCAAGCTTCGGAATAATTTTGTCAGCAACATCGCCTACGAGCACAGCGACCGAAATAGCCATGCAACGCTCGCCAGCGGAACCGTATCCAGCACCGACCAGCGCGTCAACGGCTTGATCGATGTCGGCATCAGGCATGACAACCATATGATTTTTGGCCCCGCCCAGCGCCTGCACGCGCTTGCCGTTCCTCGCACCGGTCTCGTAGATGTAATTGGCGATCGGCGTCGACCCAACAAAGCTGACCGCCTTCACATCCGGGTGCGCCAGCAATGCATCGACAGCGACCTTGTCACCCTGAACCACGTTGAAGATGCCGTCGGGCAGGCCGGCCTCCTTCAGCAGTCTTGCCATGAACAACGACGCTGACGGGTCGCGCTCGCTTGGCTTCAGAATGAATGCGTTACCTGCCGCAATCGCGACAGGGAACATCCAGCAAGGCACCATGCACGGGAAGTTGAACGGCGTAATGCCTGCGACAACGCCGAGCGCCTGACGCATCGTCCAGTTGTCCATGCCAGTTGAAACCTGCTCCGTGTAGTCCCCCTTAAGCAGTTGCGGAATGCCGCAGGCGAATTCGATCACATCGATACCGCGCGCCACCTCGCCTTGAGCGTCAGAGAAGACCTTGCCGTGTTCGGCGGTGATGATCGCAGCCAGTTCATCGCGATGCCTGTTCATCAACTCAAGAAACCGCAGCATGACACGGGCCCGGCGGATCGGCGGCGTGTTGCTCCACTTCGGAAATGCAGCCTTGGCGCTGGCCACAGCGGCGTCGACATCCGCGATCTCGCCCAGCAGAAGTTTGCGTGGTCGTTCACCAGTAGCGGGATTGAAAATCGCCTGGGTACGCACTCCCGTTCCGCGAACTCGCTCGCCATGAATAAAATGGGTGACGTCGGCTGTGTCATTGAAGGCTTGCATCTCGACTCCTGGATTGTGATGGGTGGTGAATGAAGTTTAGGAGTGGCCTATGAGTTTGCAAAGACGCTAAGATTGAAATGATTGTTTTCAATGGTGAACAAAAAACACATGGACACGCAAAAGGTTGAAAGCCTTTGGACTCATTTGCACTGGCTGACGGTTCTTGCCGAACAGGGCACGTACACCGCGGCGGCCGCACGCCTCGGAGTGAGCAAAGCTGCAATGAGCCAGCGCATCGCGGAACTGGAGCGAGCCGCGGGTATCGCACTGGTGCAACGTACCACCCGCAGCGTCCGGCTCACTGAAGCCGGGCAACGGCTCGTCGACAATACTCGTCTCGAGTACGAGCACATTGCGACGAGTTTTGCGACGGTACGGGAAATGGCGGGCGTTGCGCGCGGATTGATCCGGGTAACCGCCCCAGTGGCGTTCACGCGGCAGCAGTTGGTGCCGAAAATGTCGGCGTTTCTGCGGGCGAATCCCGAAGTACGAGTACAACTTGAAGCGTCTGACCGTCTGACCTCGATTGCCACCGAGGGCTTCGACCTTGCTATCAGACATAGCGCCCAGGTTCCTGAGACTCATGTCGCATGGAAGCTGTGCGAGACGCAATCCGTGATCGTCGCGACATCCGAATATCTGGAGCGTCGAGGCCTGCCTGAATCGCCAACCGATCTGTCCGCACACGATTGCCTGTTCTACCCTCGTGCGTCAGCGTCCGGAATCTGGTCTTTCGAACGTAGAACAGCGCGCCGCATGCATTCAGCTCCTCTGATGATCACGGTAAACGGCCCTCTTTCCGCTAACAATAGCGAAGCATTGAGAGACGCCGCCCTCGACGATCTGGGCATCGCGCTGCTGCCCGATTTCACAGCACAGGCAGCCATTCGATCAGGAAAGCTCGTGGTTCTCCTGCCCGACTGGCGGCCAATAGGCGCCTTTGCCGAGCAACTCTATGTGGTCCGGCCTTATACCCCACACGTACCACGCGCGGTCGAACTGTTTGTCACCTATCTGAGGAAAACTTTCGCAGACGGATTTTCTTCATAGCGCGCCGCCCCGCTCTGTTTTCACGAGAACCCAGTAGATTTCGAAACGGATTCCCAAGCGTCAATTTCGCGACTCAGTGCAGCCATTTTGTCCCGGACTACGCTTAACGCATCATCGCCCAGCACGAGATGGACCGGCGGGTCCGCCTCGTCGATCAGGTTCAGCAGGACCTCCGCCGCCTTCACCGGATCCCCCGGCTGCTTCCCATCTTTCGCCAGACGGGCGCGGCGGATCGGCGCAAACACCGGTTCGTAGTCTTCGATGCTGTGCTCTGTGCGGACCATCGATCTGCCCGCCCAATCAGTTCGAAACGCACCCGGCGCAACCGCCGTCACCTTGATACCAAAGCCGCGCACTTCCTTTTCCAGGGCTTCTGATATCCCTTCAAGTGCGAACTTGCTGCCGCAGTAGTATGAGATGCCGGGAAATGTAACCAGCCCCGCCATCGAGGTGATGTTGATGATGTGACCGGTGCGTCGGACTCGCATTGACGGGAGCACGGCCTTGATCATGGCGACCGCGCCGAACACATTCACATCAAACTGACGACGCAGTTCCTCGAGTGGTGATTCCTCAAGGATTCCTTCATGACCATAACCAGCGCTATTCACAAGAACGTCGATCGGTCCAACGCGCCCGGCGACTTCCTCGATCGTGGCATTGACTGAATCGAAATCGGACACATCAAGCAGCACGCCGTGAGCGTTGTGCGCATGCAATCCCTCAAACTCGGCTTTCGCAGAATCACTTCTTACCGTACCAATCACAGTGTTGCCGGCGGCCAATGCTGCTTTCGCCAAAGCACGACCAAAACCGGAGCTCGCACCGGTAATCAAAAAAATCCGCTGGGCGGCTTTGCTCACGATCGAAACCTCACTTTGGATAATCTTCGAACTGCCGGATCCAGCACAATTCAGGCAGGCTGAATTCGCGGATCAAAATCAAACTCGAGTCTGATGCCACCCGGTTCGTACACCATCGCGTGACGCTTGGGTCCTTCACCCATGTTTTCCGGCGGGAACTCAACCACTACCCCTGGCCATCCCGTGACCCGCGCGAAGATTGTGTCGAGAGCCTCTTTACTGCCGACCCGCAGCGCGAGGTGATGCAGGCCCACATTCGTCTTGCGGTCGAACTCCACGCAATTGACCAGATCCTTGACTTCCCAGAGCGTCAGCGTGACATGCCCGTCGGACACAAAAGCCGCCGGATAGCTGGGTCTTCCGCCAACCTGGGTCCAGCCCAGAGCATTGATGAAAAAGTCCCGGGTAGCGGTCAGATTACGGACCGTCAGACCAAGGTGGTCGATGCCAAGTGTTAGAGGTGCATCAGTCATCCCAAGCTCTCCTTTTAAACTTAGACAATATTAGCCAGGTCGGAAGCAGTCTCACGTGTACCGTATTGCTCATTGCAGACGTACCGTTCGAAAATCCGGCTGACCGTATAACGACGTTTGTCCGTTCGGATTGTTGACGTATCACGTAGGAAACAGCTTAACAATGTTTCAAGAACGCATAAGCGGTTTGTGACGATATGGGTATCGTCAAAATAGATACCCCCGAGCCGAAGATCGATCTGCCATGACGTCACGCTCAGCGATTCTTCGCCCAACGGTTCAGCGCCGCACATCCGATCAGCAACGCACCCGTAACGAAGAAGACCGAGCGCATGCCTAAGTGAACGCCAATCAGGCCACCAATCAGCGGACCGACAACCTGCCCCGCGTACTGAGCCGACTGCAGGTAACCCAGCATCTTTCCGGACTCCCGTTCGTCAACGGCATGGCGGACGAGCTTCGTGATCGCAGGAAGCAAACCCGCGAGCGTCATGCCCATCAGACCACGCAGCGCGGCAAGCGCCCACCAGTTCGTCACGAAAGCTTGCGGAATCATGATCAGCCCAGTGGCCACCAGGCAACCGATATCACGTTCCATCCGCCAATCCGGTCCGCCAGCGCCCCGAGCCGCGCGGCTGTCAGCATGCTGCCAAACGCCGAGCACGCCATGACAATCCCGGCCACCGTCGTGAGCCGATGATATGGCACACCCAGTTGGGAAATGTAGACGGTGATGATTGGCTCGATCGACATGTTCGCCAGCAAGACCATAGTCGCTGTAGCCAGGAGTGCGGCGATTGCGCTGTAGTTTCTGGCATGCGCGACAGCACCTGTCTGGACCTTGCTGGCCTGACGCCTGGTCGGTGGGGTGAAGTCTTCCTTGACCAGTACAACGGTCAGAATAGCCGCGACGGAAATCATCGCGCCGGCGGCGAAAAATGTACCCCGGATTCCAATCAGGTTGGGCACCAGTCCGCCAATCAGCGGCCCGACCAGGCTCCCGGCGAGCACCCCCGTCGACAGAACCCCTAGTGCCCAGCCGGAGCGTTCCGTCGGGGCCTGAGTGCCAATCATCACGATCGATGCAGACGCGTAGCCTCCGACAAGACCCGCCGCGAAGCGCAGTGTCACCAGTTCGTAGATGTTGTGCGCCAGTCCAATGGTGGACATGACCACGGCCATGCCGACCGCGGCTCGGATCAACATGGGCTTGCGTCCAAACCGGTCGGCCAGTCGCCCCCAGATCGGAGCGGTCAACGCTGTTCCAAGAAACGTTACGCCAAACGCTACGCCGGACCATTGCACCACCGCTGAACTCGACGTCACGCCCAATTGCTGCACGTACAGCGGCAGAAACGGCAGCAACATACTCAGGCTGACGAGCGTCGTGAACGATCCGAATACACAGACGACAAGGTTTCTTCGCCAATACAATGCATTGCGCGCGGCGTACGTGACCTTCTCGACCGACGAGGAGGAAGCAGGAAGTGCGTTTGCGGAGTCGTCCATCGCGGCTAATCGTGAAGCCCGTATTAACTTGGACCGAGTATAGAGTCCGAACAGCTCCAGACGGACGCCACTTTATTCTCTCTATGGAAAAGCTATCTTGCGTTCCCGTTCCGGGAAATGAACTCGAAAGATAGTTTCCTGACGGTAAAGCGAATTGCCGATGGGGCAATGACTCGCCATTGGGAAGCGCGATCGTACGTTGTCCGCTACGCCGCCGCCATCAAGGGTCCGAACTCCGAGCGCGAGACCTCGACGAAAGCGCGCATGGCGCTCGAAATGTAAGCGTCATGCCGTCGGACGAAAAGTGTCTCGACACGTGCTTTCTCAGGCGAGATCGCATGGATGGCAATGATGCCCAGTTGCGCTGCTGCCGCAACCACGCCCCGTGGCAGCAATGTGATCCCGATACCGGCCGCCACGCACGCGATGATTGCATCCAGCGAACCGAACTCGAGCAGCGTCGTCGCGAGAATCCCCATCTCCGCAAGCAGCGCTTCCAGCCGCTGATGATACGAGCACCCCGCGCGGAACACGATCGTCTTCAAGTCAGGGATCGACGTCAAACGCTCCAGCGAGTGGATGGTGCGCGGAGTCACAAGCACCAGTTCTTCATGGAAAATCGTCTCGCTATGAAGCTCCGGGTGATCGAGCGGACCCGCTATGAACGCCCCATCCATACGACATTCCGCGACATCCACCGCGAGGCTGCGGCTTGTTCCAGTTGTCAGCGACAACCTGACCTGCGGATACGTCCGCACGAAGTTGCTCACTATCGGTGAGAGCCGCAGCGCCGCAGTGGTTTCCAGGGTTCCCAACGCGAGGGAGCCGCATGGCGGACCGTCGTCCATGGCTGCCAGCCGGGCGTCCGCGACGAGCTTGGCGATTCGCGCCGCGTAGGGCAGCATGCGCTGGCCCGCCGGGGTCATGCTCACACCCCGGACATGTCGCCGGAAAAGCGCAACGCCAACTTCTCTTTCCAGCGAACGGATCCTGGCCGTTACGTTGGACTGGACGGTATGCAACTCTACTGCCGCCCTGTTCATGCTCCCGTGCCGAGCAACCGCTTCAAATGCCTTGAGGTCGGCAACATCCATAACACTGTCCTATCAAAAGAGCGCCTGTTCCAGCGGTAACCGGATTGCGAATACGTGTTGCAGGATCGTTCGTCCGATCACAGCGCACCCAAGGCCGGAAAACGCGGCACGACATAGGTGGCTAGCTCGTCGAGCACCGCCTCCGCGGGTCTGGTTCCGAACTTCAGGTTGAGCAGTACGTGGTTCGCGCCTGCTCGCTCGAGCGCCTCCAGATGCCGCATCAACCAGCTGCGGCCCAGACGGTGGCCGTTATGGATCGGCGTGGGCGATACGTCCGGATCGGCGACCAGATCGATCTTGTAGGGCAACGCAAACGGCTTGAACGCACCGGGCGCGACGGCATCGACTGTGTCGTGCCATTGGCGGATCAGCTCCACCTGAAAGTCCAGGGGTCGTAGATAGGTGATCCACCCGTCAGCCCTGCTCGCGATCCATTCGACCGATTGCTGGCTGTTACCGGTGACGATTAACGGCACGCGCGCCGAAATGGGCTTGGGCACGGGGTCGGCGCCGTACAGCGTGCCATAGCGGCTCTCGAATTCCGGATAAGTGTTGCCCCAAACGGCGTTCAGATAGTCCACTTGCTCGCGGAACAGGACACCACGTTCTTCACGGTCGACACCGAACGCCGGAAATTCCACGGGGCGGTCGCCCGAAGCGATGCCGAGCACGAGACGGCCGCCGGTGAGCTGATCGATACTGGCTGCCGCCTTGGCGGTGTGCAACGGATGACGCAGCGGCAGCACGATAGCCGCTGGAAATAGAGCGATGGACTCGGTCTGGCCGGCCACATAGCCAAGCCACGTCCAAGGGTCGTAGATCTGACCCAGATCGCCAAACGTCGGATCGCGCAGTGGCACGTCGCGTACGCCAAGCGCGGCGAACCCCACCTGCTCGGCCTTGCGGGCGAGCGGAATCTGATCACGCATGGTTGGCGCATCGCCGGGATATGACTCGATGGCGAACGTCAGGCCAAGTGTCAGGCGGCCGCGCGCGAACATACGCGAAAAGCCGGGATTGGCCTGCGGCGCGGCATGGGGCGAAGGTGTCAGCATGGCAGGCTCCCTGTTGAAGAGCCGGCCCGGGCCGGGCGTAACAAACGCCAGGCGAATGCGCGGGAAATATGCGGCAGGTCGTCGGCCGGGCGGCCGGCGCTGCTGCCACAGGTCGTCGCCAAGGAAGCGTGTTGCGAGTTAGTGTTCATTTGAATAGCCTGATAATCTCGAGAGACACCATGAAGTTTCGGTCGTGATCGGAATGCTCCGTATTCTGGACGACCTTCGGCGCGAAATTATTGCAGTGCGTGGCAATTCAATTGTTCCTGTTCGTCAACCATGCATCTCCACCATTGCATGGATTGCACGGCATATGGACACCTGCTGGACGTTTGGAGAAACACTCAGGCCGATTCAATTAGTCGGTCTGGTTGAGGGCGCGCCTGGAACTGCGTTGGCGACGCTTAGATTAAGGCATCCTGAGGATTTGGCCCGGTCATGCCCGGTTGCCGCCGTGTGATCGCGACATCCCGTTCCGCAGTCGGCTCGCCCAGCATAGGCGCGAGCCAGACACTCCGCTTTTACGCCACGCGGTATTCGCGGATGACGTCCGGATTCGGTTCAAGGCCCAGCCCAGGACGTTGAGGGACCGCTATCGCCCCGTCCCGCGGAGCGATGGCGTCACCGTAGAGTTGTGCCTCGAGTCCCAGGCATCGCCATTCAACCAGGGCGCCCGCGCCGCCCAGCGCCGCGCTCGCATGCACGCTCGCGAGCAGCCCCGGGCCGTCATAAAACGAATGGACCGCTACTTCAACGTTATTGGCATTTGCCATCGCAAATACCTTTTTCAATTCCGTAATGCCGCCCATTTTGGCGGGACTCGGCTGAATGAAATCGACTGCCTTCGCCTCAAGCAGGTGCTGAAAATCCATTAGCGTCGAAGCGTTCTCGCCGGCGGCAATCGGCATGCCTCCTTCGCGGCGCACCTGCGCGAGCCCCGCATAGTTTTCCGGGGGCCAGACAGGTTCTTCGAGCCAGCGGAGATTGAATTCCCGGAGCCTGTTCGTCATGTCGAGTGCTTCGCGCACGGACCATGCACAATTGACGTCGACGGTGATCTCTATGTCATCGCCCGCTGCTTCGCGAGCAGCACGGATGCAGTCGATATTGACTTCGTGCAGTTTGAGATGGCGAAAGCCATTTTTCAACGCACGCTCAACGTGTTCTTTCACCAGCACGGGGTCGGAATACCGGACCAGGCTCGCGTAGCACCGCAGGGACGCCGCGTCGCTGCCGCCGAGCAATGCGTGCACTGGCCGGTTCGCCACCTTGCCCGCGATATCCCAAAGCGCGATATCGATCGCGGACAGCCCGAAGATAATGGCCCCGCTGCGCCCGAAGATATGAAACTGCTTCTGCAGGTCAAGCGTCAGCTTTTCCAGCAGAGCTGCGTCGCGCCCCACCAGCGCGGGCGCCAGGATCGAATCGATCGCGGCTCTCGCCGCTGGAATGCCTGCGAAGCCGAACGTTTCGCCCCAGCCCACCACCCCGGTATCGGTTACGACTTTGACAATCAGCGAATCGACCGTGGGCAGTCCTTTCCCGCCCCACGATCCGATTTCCAGCCGGCCCTCGCCGGCAAGCGGAATCCGCAGTTGAATCGACTCAACGCTGGCGATCTTCACGATGTTCGTGTCCTCATATTTCGACCGACGGCAGCCCGCGCCCCGGCGAGGCGGGGGGCCGCTCAATCTGATGTATTACGGCTTTGCCTTGCTCGTCGCGCCTGGGTCACGCCTTTGCATGACCATTTACGTACGGCGACAGCGCATTGGTGACCAAGGTGTTGACGGGCACGGGGACATCGACCTCGCGCGCCAGCGACACCACGCCACCACCGAGCCAGGGCAGTTCAAGACGATTGCCTTTTTCCAGGTCGTGGAACATTGAAGACGTCATCGTGTAGGGAAGGTTGTCGACCAGTTCCATGCATTGGTCGGCATAATCTTCCGGCAACGAAACACCGTGTGCGCGCCCCACCAGCACACCCTCCGCGATAACGGAGCGAAGCACACCCCGGCTGCCTTCACTTTCGCGAATCGGCCCGATTGTCAGGTGAGTGAGACAGGTCATGGAAGACAGTCCGACCAAGAAGACGTATTTCTCCCAGAGGACTCGCGCGATATTGTCCGACAGCGTCGCCTCGACGCCGGCGTCGGCGAAGCTGCGCACCAGTTCGTCCGTGCGTGCACGTTTCTGGCCGTCGTATTCACCGAGCTTGATACGCTGCAGGGCGCCAACTTGCTTGATCACACCAGGGCGACCAATGGATGTCGCCACGTAGCCCACACCGCCGATGACGTTTTCCTCGCCAAACTCGCGGCGCAAGACGTAGTCCTTGATCACGCCGTTCTGCAACGAGAGCACCGCGGTATTCGGGCCGGCGATCTTCTTCAGGTCGCGCGCAATGTCCTCCAGGTCCCACATTTTGACGGCGATGATGATCAGGTCGGGTCGATCCAGCGACAGGATGTCATCGGTTGCCTTCACTTTCGCGGAGGCGTTATTGCCGAGGTCGTTTTCAATGTGGAGGCCCGTTTCCCGCATGGCCTTCAGGTGCGCGCCGCGCGCCACGAACGTCACGTCGTGGCCGGCTTGCACCAGCTTCAGTCCATAAAACCCGCCTACGCCACCTGAGCCAATCACTGCAATTTTCATGTCGCCTCCTCCAAATTGGGTAACCAATTGATCAATTGGTTCATTCTCCCCGAACCAATCTGGAGTGTCAAACAAAAAAAACGATTTGCTGGATGGAACAGAGGACAAGATGCCCCGGCAGCCGGGCCAGCCGATTAGCCGATCACGGATGCAGCAACGCCGAGTTGATGTATTGCAAATGCTCGCGTGCGGCACCGAATGCCGCTGCGGAGTCGCGGCTGCGTATCGCGGCCAGTATCTTGTCGTGCTCCTTGCGCGAGGCGGCACGACGCTCGGCGGTCAGGAAGCGCTGGCGAATGCTGCCCCACTCGGCCTGCGCATCGGCCGTCATGAAGGTTTCGTACGCGCTGATCAGGAGCGGGTTGTGCGTGGCCATGGCAATCGCGCGGTGGAAGCCTTCGTCGGCCAACTCGTACGCGTCGAAGTTGTCCGCATGGTGGTAGCGCCGTGCGCACTCGCCGAGCCGCTCCAGATCGAGCGACGTGCAATTCATGGCCGCGAGGCTCGCGAGATTGGGCTCGAACGCGAAGCGGGCCTCGACGATCTGCTTCGGACTGACGTCGAGCGCTTCCGCTTGCCCGCGCGCCGGTTCTGCGCGCTCCGCCGCCCTGTCTGCGGTCTGCTTGACGAGATAGGTGCCACTGCCGACCTTGCGCACAACGCGGCCCTCGATCTCCATGACGGACAAAGCTTTGCGGATCACATTGCGCGACACCCCCAGCTGCTCCGCCAGGACTCGCTCGGTCGGCAGCTTCGCGCCGGCTGTAGTAGCGGTGCCCAGCAAATGACTGCGGACCGTTTCGACGTTTACATCATTCTTCACTTTGTGTGTACTCCAAAGCGTGGATAGATCGACGGCTGCCTCCGGGTCGATCAAAGCCGGTCACAGGCTATTGTATTGGGTAACCAATATTGGGGATAGCCCGAATTGGTTAAATTTTGGTTACCATTTGGTTCAATATGGTTTATAACTCTACCACCGTGACCTACGTGGAGAAATGACGTGACTGCTGGTTCCTCGTCTGGCGTTCAGCCTGTTTTGCATATCTCAGCCATTCGCACCCGTTTTGTAAAGGTGCCCATGCGCTTTCCGCTGGGCACCAGCGCTGCCCGAATGACAGCCGCACCATTGCTGCTGGTGGATCTGGAAACCAGGGAAGGCGTGGTGGGCCGTAGCTATCTCTTCTGCTATCGGGAGAGCGGCGCCAAGGCCATCGCGGAAGTCATGAAGGAAGCCACGGGGCTGATCGACGGCATGCCTGTGGCGCCTGCCAGGATTGGCGAGCTGCTTGGACGGCGCTACGCTCTGCTTGGCGTGACGGGCGTAGTTCGGATGGCGCTCGCCGCTATCGACATTGCGTTGTGGGATGCACTCTCAGTGGCAGCCAACATGCCGCTTGCCACGTTTCTGGGCGGAAGCCTCGAGCCAGTTCGTGCCTATAACAGCGACGGGTTGGGAATGATGTCGGCGAACGAGGCCGCGCAAGAGGCCGTCAAGTTGCTCGAACCCGGCTTCGACGCGTTGAAGCTGCGACTTGGTCACCCTAATCCTGCTACCGATCTTGAAGTGACCAAGGCCGTGCGTGCGGCAATTGGCGAATCCGTCGAACTGATGGTGGACTATAACCAGGCGCTGACGGTACCCGACGCTATCCGGCGCGGGCTCGACCTGCGGGATATGAACATCTATTGGCTGGAAGAGCAGATTCGTCACAACGATCTGCAGGGGTACGCGGCGATCGCGAGCGAATTGACTACCCCGATCCAGCTCGGCGAAAACCTCGATGGACCGGAGGCCGTATACGACGCCGTGGCGGCGAAGGCCGCCGACTACCTCATGCTGGACGTGGCGCGCATCGGCGGAGTGAGCGGATGGCTGCGTGGCGCCGCCATCGCAGCCGCGCGCGGCGTGCCGGTGTCCTCGCATTTATTCCCTGAAATCAGCGTACATCTGCTTGCCGCAACACCCACCGTCCACTGGCTCGAATACACGAGCTGGGCCGATTCGATCCTCGAGGAGCCGTTGCAGGTTTCGAACGGATACCTCACGCCGCCGAACAAGCCGGGACTGGGACTTCAGTGGTCGAAGGAAGGCATCGAGCGCTGTCGCGCGGATTGAAGGGCGCGCTTATCACCCGGCTGCGTGCAGTCGGGTTGCTCCGAAAGTTAGAACACGTTGTTTTCAGCGCAGCTTGATAGTCGCCCGGTTGGGCCGGAGTATTCCGGCCCGGCATGTGCGGCGAGTTGTACCAGCGCGCGCTGTCGTTGAGCGGATTCTTGAGTGACGTTCGCGATTCAATGATTTTTCTGTTTTTGACAAACAATTAGTTTGCAATCCTTAAAACATGAACTGAACCGTTAAATTGATTCTGGCCGCCTCGATCCGCTCGATTCGCCGACGAAATGGCGCGGGCGGTGCCTGGCGACGTCGATCTGTCTGTACTTGCACATTCTGAAATGCCGCGCCGGCAAAGCAACCAGTGCGGCACCGAAACTGAAAATGAGTCCCCGGAGATAACCATGCATGACGAGAACCCCTTAGCGTCGGCGTTGCGAAAGATCAATCGCCGCTACATTCCACTGCTTTTTGCGTGTTTCGTCATAGCGTGGCTCGATCGCGTCAACGTAGGTTTCGCGGCACTCACAATGAGCCGGGACCTTGGCCTGTCATCCACGGCATTTGGGATTGGCGCGGGTATTTTCTTCGTGACTTACGTAATTCTCGAAGTACCCGCTAACGTCATGCTGGAACGTGTCGGCGCGCGGCGCTGGTTCGCGTTGCTCATGCTCGGCTGGGGTCTTGCGTCAGGCGCTATGATCTTCGTGCAGGGAGAGAAATCTCTCTATCTGGCGCGTTTGATTCTGGGTGCCGCCGAGGCGGGTTTCGCTCCCGGGGTCTTTTATTATCTGTCTCTTTGGGTGCCGGCTGAAGCACGCGGCCGCATGATTGCCGGCTTCCTGGTGGCAATGCCTGTCGCCAGTGTGATCGGCGCCCCGCTGTCGGGGCTGCTGATGCAACTGGACGGTCTTGGGGGCCTGCACGGGTGGCAATGGATGTTTCTCATCGAGACACTACCGGCCCTTGCGCTCACCCCTTTCGTTCTCCGCATACTCTGCGATCGCCCTGAGCAAGCCACGTGGTTGACCGATGCGGAGCGTAATGCGTTGGCTTGCAGTCTGGTTACCGATACCGCAGGTGTTTCCTCGGGTCATGTTGGCGTGTTGAGTACCATGCGAAACCCATTGGTGCTGGCCTTAGGCGTTGTCTATTTCGGTGTGGTCGGTCTGAACTACGAGTTGAGCTTCTTTTTGCCGCAAATCGTCCACCAGTTCGGCTTATCGATCGTCCAGACAGGTTTCGTGGCCGCGATTCCGTTTTTTGTAGCCGGCATCGGCATGACCTGGTGGGGGCGCAGATCGGACCGATTGGGCGAACGTCGCTTTCATCTGGTCACGCCGTTGGTACTGGCCGTGGCAGGACTGGCCGGCTCCACGGTCACGGATCTGCCCGTGCTACGCCTCGCGCTGCTCTGCGTCGCCGCCTTCGGGGTGTTTTCCGCGTTGCCGATTTTCTGGACACTGCCGGCGGCCCTCTTTCCCCTCGGTGCGGTGGCGGCGGGTATTGCGGTCGTCAATTCGGTCGGTAGTGTGTCGGGGTTCGTCGATTCTTACGCCATCGGGGCAATCAAGGATGCGACCGGCTCCTTTGCAGGTGGGATGCAACTCGTTGCTGGCTTCGGCGTCGTTGCAATCTGCATACTGGTTCTGATCACGCGCAATACCGCATGGGCTGCGAAGGGTAGTAAACAGACGAAGCGCGCCACGCGCTCAGAGGTGGCGCCAGAAATTCCGACAGGTCGATAAGTGGAGCGGCTGGGGTCTGGATAGATGCCAGATCCAGGAGAACTTCCCGCATCACTCATTTTGATACCGAAAGCGTCGATACCGGCAGACTGACGCTGTCTTCCTAACCTGAATTGGAATGTTCATCCTGTCCGGCGATGAACTCCGAGGCGGAAACAGAAGAAAATTCCGCAGACCCGCGCGTATCATGATCCGTCAACTGCAGGTGTTCAACTGAGTAGAGACGCAAGTCAGACCCAGGTAAAGACCCAAGTAGAAACCCAAGTAAAGACGCATGCAGGGCGGCACGGGACATTCGCCCCGGAAATCTAAAATCAAAGGTGGAAGGAGACGCAAATGAAAATTAGGATTACCAATCTGCTGCCGATTAGCGCTGCAGTCACACTGTTTGCGACGCTGGCTACGGCCGCGGTTGCCGACGAGACCATAAAAATTGGCCACGTCGCTCCGCTCACTGGGTCGATTGCCCACCTGGGCAAAGACAACGAAAACGGAGCGCGCCTTGCAGTCGAAGAAATCAATGCTGGCGGACTGGTGATCGGCGGTCAAAAGGTCACGCTGGTGCTTGACGCCCAGGACGACGCCGCCGATCCGCGTACGGCCACGCAGATCGCGCAGAAGCTCGTCGACGACAAGGTCGTTGCTGTGGTCGGTCATCTGAACTCCGGCACGTCAATCCCTGCGTCGAAGGTATACAGCGATGCGGGCATCGTGCAGATATCGCCTTCGGCGACCAATCCCGCGTATACGCTGCAAGGTTTCAAGACGACCTATCGCGTGGTCGAGACGGACGCACATCAGGGGCCGGTGCTAGCACGCTACGCTGCGACAACCCTGAAGCTCAAGAGTGTAGCGATCGTCGACGACGCGACCGCTTACGGACAAGGCCTCGCTGATGAGTTCGAAAAGACCGCGAAGTCTTCAGGAATGGTGGTGCTGTCCCGCGATGCGACTAACGACAAGGCCGTCGACTTCCGCTCGATCCTGACGAAGATCAAGGGTGAAAACCCGGATGCGATCATGTACGGCGGCGTGGACGCGACGGGCGGCCCGCTCGCCAAGCAGGCGAAGCAGCTCGGTTTGCGTGCGAAGATCCTGGCCGGTGATGGCGTCTGTACCAACAAGCTAGCCGAACTCGCCGGCGTCGCGACCGACAATATAGTTTGCTCGGAAGCTGGCATGGCGCTCGAGAAGATGCCTGGCGGCAAGGCGTTCGAGGCGAAGTATGAGAAGCGTTTCGGGCAAGGCATTCTGTACGATGCGGCATCCACCTACGACGCTGTCTATATCGTAGTCGACGCGATGAAACGTGCGAACTCAACCGACCCGTCCAGGATCCTGGCTCAAATGCCGAGCACCGATTACCGTGGCGTGATCGGCGAAGTGACCTTCGATTCGCACGGCGATCTCAAACACGGTGCGATCTCGCTGTATGAGTACAAGGCAGGCAAAAAGACTTTGCTCGATGTCGTGAAGATGTAGCGCAGATAGTGCAGACGTCTGACGAATACTTCAGTGAGGGCACGCGCGTTATCCCCGCGCGTGCCCTCACTGACTTCTACCTGCTGGTGTCTCCCGAGCAGGCAAGTTTCCTGCGAGAACACCTTTAAGCCGGTACGCTCGAGAAAGCCACGGTCTTTGACGTCAACAATTCCATGGCGCCGCGCCAGGGGGCGTAAGACGCCCATATCTTTCCCTCACATCGTTCATTGTTATCGCACCGAGCTCACCGGTATCCGACAGCGCCTTCAATGCTGCAATCACGATCGCGGTCCGATCCACTTCGAAGAACTCTCGCAACGCTTGGCGCGTATCGCTGCGGCCAAAGCCGTCCGTGCCGAGGGTCACATAACGGCGTGGGATGTAAGCGCGGATCAGTTCCGGTACGGCGCGCACGTAGTCGGTGGCAGCGATCACCGGGCCTCGGGAAGCTTCGAGCGCGGTAGTCACGTACGGCGCATCGGCTGATTCGCCGAGGCGCGCAAGACGCTCGGATGCCATGCCGTCACGCTGCAACTCGGTAAAGCTGGTCACGCTCCATACCGCCGCCTCAATGCCCCAATCCTCTTTCAGCATCTGCTGCGCAGCGAGCACTTCGCAGAGAATCGCGCCTGAGCCGAGCAGTTGCAGCTGTGCCGCGTTTTCATCTTGCGGCTCCGATACCGTCGCACGCAGTGGATAAATCCCCTTCAGAATGCCGTCGCGCACCGCATCCAGATCGCCGCCGGGTACCGAAGGCTGCGCGTAGTTCTCGTTCATCACCGTCACGTAATAGAACACGTCGCGCTGTTCTTCGACCATCTCGCGCATCCCTTCGTCGATGATCACGGCAACCTCGTAAGCGAACGCGGGATCGTACGCACGGCAGTTCGGAATCGTCGATGCCGCCAGATGGCTCGTGCCGTCCTGATGCTGCAGGCCTTCTCCACCGAGCGTCGTCTTGCCCGACGTCGCACCGATCAGAAAACCTCTCGCGCGCTGATCCGCAGCCGCCCAGATCAAATCGCCGATCCGCTGGAAGCCGAACATCGAGTAGTAGATGTAGAACGGCAGCATCGGCAGGTTGTGCACGCTGTACGACGTCGCCGCCGCAATCCACGACGACACCGCGCCCGCTTCCGAAATCCCCTCTTCGAGAATCTGGCCTTTGGTGTCCTCGCGGTAGTACAGCATCGAGCCGAGGTCTTCCGGCTCATACAACTGCCCAAGCGGCGAATAGATGCCGACCTGCCGGAACATGTTCGCCATACCAAAGGTGCGTGCTTCATCCGCGACGATCGGCACCACGCGCGGGCCGACTTCGTTGTCCTTGAGCAGCGCGGTCAGCATGCGGACCAACGCCATCGTCGTGGACATCTCGCGGCCATTCGAATCCAGCGCGAATTGCCCCCAGGAGGACATCGGCGGGACGATCAGCCCCGTCGATGCCACTCTCCGCCTTCTGGGCAGATAGCCTCCCAAGGCAGCCCGGCGAGCATGCAGGTATTGCATCTCCGGGCTGTCGTCCGCTGGCTTGTAAAACTTCACCTGTTCGACGTCCTCATCCGTGAGCGGCAGGCGGAAACGGTCGCGAAACGCCTTGAGGTCGTCGAAGCCGAGTTTCTTCTGTTGATGCGTGGTCATGCGGCCCTGGCCCGAGGTGCCCATGCCGAAGCCCTTCATCGTCTTCGCGAGAATCACCGTTGGCTGGCCGCGATGCGCGAGCGCCTTCGCATACGCCGCATGCAGCTTGCGCACGTCGTGGCCGCCGCGGCGCAGACGGTCGATGTCGTCGTCGCTCAGTTGCGCGGCGAGCGCGGCAAGCTCCGGGTTCTGGCCGAAGAAACGCTCGCGGTTGTACGCGCCGTCGTTGGCCGAGAAGGTCTGGAACTGGCCGTCGACGGTATGTGCGAACGCGCGCAGCAGCGCGCCGGTGCGGTCGCGTGAAAACAGCGCGTCCCAGTCCGAGCCCCATACCACCCTGATCACGTTCCAGCCGGCGCCGATGAAGTGCGCTTCGAGCTCGTCGATGATGCGGCCGTTACTGCGCACCGGGCCATCCAGGCGCTGCAGATTGCAGTTGATGACGAACACGAGGTTATCGAGCCCCTCGCGCGCCGCAATCGAGAGCGCGCCGGTCGATTCCGGCTCGTCCATCTCGCCATCGCCGAAGAAGCCCCACACCTTGCGGCCTTCCGTTTGCACGAGGCCGCGATTGGCGAGATAGCGCATGAAGCGCGCCTGATAAATCGCATTGATCGGACCGATGCCCATCGAGCCGGTCGGGAACTGCCAGAAGTCCGGCATCAGCCACGGATGCGGATACGAACACAACCCCGGCCCGCCGATCTCGCGACGGTAATGCTGCAGGTGTTCCTCAGAGAGAAAGCCTTCGAGGTAAGCCCGCGCATACACACCCGGCGACGAATGCGGCTGGAAGTAGACGAGGTCGCCCGTGCCCTCCTCTCCGCCCGGCGCCGCGGCGCGAAAGAAATGGTTGAAGCCGACCTCGAACAGATCCGCCGCCGACGCATAGCTCGCGATATGGCCGCCGAGTTCGCCGTACGCCTGGTTCGCGCGCACCACCATCGCCAGCGCATTCCAGCGCAGCGCGCCGGCCAGACGTTCTTCGAGTTCGAGATTGCCCGGATAGCGCGGCTGCTGATCGAACGGAATCGTGTTCTGGTACGGCGTGACGTTGGTCCGCGCCGATTCCACACCCATCGACAGCGCATGCCCCGCAAGCTTGTCGAACAGAAACTGCGCACGATCACGGCCGACGTGCGCAACCACCGCATCGAGCGCTTCCAGCCATTCGGCGGTTTCCTGCGGATCGGCATCTTCCGGCTCCGCACGCTCCGCGCGCTGGAGATCCAAAGACCGCAACTGCTTGCTACCGCTGGACAAATCCGTCATGGCACCACTCCCGCATCAACGCGTTCGGCTCAAAATCGATTGAGTCAATGGTAACCATGTGCTCACAAAATGAGCATCTCATTTGCTTGTGATCCTGCACTGAGATAGGCTATTTATTCCGGATTCGGCCCACACCACAGAATATTTACTCTATGACCACGCCACCCAGACGACTCGGCCGCATCGACATCGGCATCCTGAGCCAGTTGCAGCAGAACGCGCGCATCACCAATGCGGATCTGGCCCGCTCGGTGAATCTGTCACCCACGCCCTGCTTCAACCGCGTGCGCGCGCTCGAAAAGCTCGGCCTGTTCAAGCAGCAGGTCACGCTGCTGAATCCGGAGCCGCTCGGGCTGCGCATCAACGTGTTCATTCAGGTGAGTCTGGAAAAGCAGGTGGAAGACGCGCTGACTCGCTTCGAGCAGGCGATTTCGGAGCGCCCCGACGTGATGGAGTGCTATCTGATGACCGGCGACGCCGACTATCTGCTGCGTGTGGTGATGCCGGACATGCAGACGCTGGAGCGGTTCATCGTCGATCATCTGACGAAGATTCCGGGCATCTCCAACATTCGCTCGAGCTTTGCGCTCAAGCAGGTGCGCTACAAGACGGCCTTGCCGCTGCCGTCGTCGGGACTGACACTGGTCGATCCCGACGACGTGGCTACGGACTGGCGCTAGGCATGCTCAAACGCGGTGCGATAGGCAAACAACGAAGGGGTACCGCCACTCATGAGAAACAGAATTTTTTGTCCCGCACCGAATTTTCCATTTTCGACGCTCTGAATCACACCCGCGAAGGCTTTGCCGCTATAAACCGGGTCCAGTAGAAGACCTTCCTGGCTGGCCAGAAGAGTAACTGCCCGGAGCATTGAACTGGTAGGGAGCCCGTAGCCACTTCCGAGTTGGTCACCTTGGAGAACAACATCGTCGCCGGAAACCGTGAGACCGGAATCGAGCAGGTCAAGCGTCTGTTGAACTTTTTCGCAGGTGATCGCATAGGCTTTTTCGAGCGGCGCAAGAACCGTATACCCCACCACTTTCGTTGGCGACACGCCAGCAGCGATCGCTCCGGCTACAAGCCCCGCCTGCATGCCGCCGCTGCCATTTGCAACAACAATGTGGTCGAAGGCAATACCGGATTCTCTCGACTGCTCGAAAATCTCGAGTGCACAGGAGACGTAGCCCAGACAGCCAACCGGGCTCGATCCACCGAGTGGACACACGTAGACGTTTCGTCCTTCGCGGCGCAACGTTGCGGCGCGCTCTTCCGCAACCTGCAATGCGCTGACGTTCCCTGGAATGTCGTGAATGAGCGCACCAAAGAGGCGGTCCAGCACCACATTGCCATTTTCGACGTAGTCGTCGTCTTCGATCGGAACCAGCCGCGAGAGCACCAGTTCACATTTCATTCCAAAGCGCGCCGCCGCTGCTGCAGTCAACCGCGCATGGTTTGATTGTCGGCCGCCGACCGTGATGATCGTGTCGGCGCCAGCGGCCTGCGCCTCACCGATCAGAAATTCGAGTTTGCGCAGCTTGTTGCCACCGCCCCCCAGGCCATCAACGTCTTCCCGTTTGACGTAGATTTCGGCACCGCCCAAGTGCCTGCTCAATCTGGGCAGCGCCAGAATCGGTGAGGGTCCGTCGCGCAATTGCGCTTTGGAAAACCGGGAAAGATCAGGTACTCGCAATATCATTGAATCGCCCTACAAGTTGGCTAATCGTTCGTCTGGATGGAGATTATCGACGTTGCCCGGTCTGAGTTCAAACTCGCGACCGGGCGCACACGCGTACTGGCGCTTAGCCGTTTCCACGGCAGATCGGCCGGATCGGCTGCCATCGGACCAGGAGACTTGGCTACGAGGATACGTTCGGCGATTGGACCGAAGTCCGCGCGAAAATGCACCGAGCTCTTGTTCACCAGAATCTTCATTTTCTCAGGCTGGATGCCAGCCATTCTGAAAAGGTTGCGGTCGTTCATCGGTGCCTTAACGGAACTCACCGCAACTCTCACGTCATCAATGCGCAGGCAGACAGTTGGACCAACATCGACGTGCATGCCGTGCATCATCGGACCGTCAAGGATACATTTACCGTCTGAAAGGTGTTCAACGTGAAAGGTCGCCTCGAATGGGAAATCACCGGCGACCCCAGACTTGCCGCCCAACGCTACCGTGATGTCATTTCCTTTACCCGCCTCGTGAGCCATTCGAGCAACTTCCGGGTCCCACATCAAGCCCAGCGCAGCGCCCTGAGCTTTGTTGCGCACCAGTGCCCGGAGCATTCCCGTCGTATTTGAATCAGCGCCACCGTGAGGGTTATCCTGCGTGTCGGCGATGACTACTGGACGGCTCGCGCGGGAAGCGATTCGCTGTGCCTCACGCACAGCCTCATCCGGGTCGAGAAATTCAACCGCCCATTCGGACTCTCGCTGAACGATTTCGTCATAGATGGCTGCCACCGCCGCATCCGCGTGGGCAGGCTCGGAGGCGTAACACCAGACCATCGGCCCGCATTCAGGAAAATCGGCGGCAGGGAACCCTGGTGTGAACGAAATGGACAATACGTCTTTATTTTCCCGCGCTACCAGATGCTCGTAGACGCCGCGCGCCGGCTCAAGCAGCGTGCACATCGCATTCACCGGAATGAGAAACGGGATGCGCCGATACACCATCGTGACCGGCGTTTCGCTCGCCATCAACCTTCGCAGTAGATGCGCCGCGGCCCTTCCGGTATCGGCCATGTCCACGTGGGGATACGTTCGGTATGCCACAAGGCCGCTTGCATTGCGCAGCATCTGTTCCGTTACGTTCGCATGCAGATCGAGCGACGCGACAACCGGGATGTCACTGCCAACAATGTTCCGAATGCGTGCCAGCAGTTCGCCTTCTCCGTCATCGACATGCTCGGCGACCATAGCTCCGTGCAGATCCAGATAAATCGCGTCGACCCTGGTGGCGCGGACTGCGTCGACGATTTCTCCCGCAATTCGCTCATACGCTGATCGGGTTACGTGGGCCGAAGGACTCGCCGCCGCCCATATGACCGGAATCAGGTGATGTACTTCCGCTTGCATCTCCTGAATAAATCCCCCGATAGGGATGTTCACTGTTTGCAGTTGGAATACGTCCTCGTTGCGGACCATGGCTGGAAATCCTTCTCCACGGACGAAGCTCTCATAGTCCGCCCTGGACGGCGCAAACGTGTTTGTCTCGTGCTGGAACCCGGCAATCAGTATTTTCATCATCGTGGCGTCTTTCAAGCTTCCTGTTTGGATCGAATAAGCGCTAGAACGCACGCTCCCACCGCCAACAGAGCAACTGTTGGCAACAGTGCGGTCTGCATACTCCCGGTTGCGCTTTTTACCCAGCCTATGATGCTCGGGCTGATAAATCCGCCAACCAGCCCAATCGTGTTGATCAGCGCAATGCCGCCGGCCGCTACGTCCCCCTTCAGATGCTGCGAAGGCATGGCCCAGAACACCGTGTACGCAGCCCACGTGAGAGCAGTCGCCAGCGTAATACTGACGAGCGATATCCACAGTGAGCCTATCGTAAGTGCCGAAATAGCCAGTGCAATTGCGCCGACAATTGCAGGGACCGCGCTATGCCAGCGACGCTCCATCCGTTTATCAGAGCTTCGGCCTATCACCCACATCGCGACCACCGCAAAACCATAGGGAATGGCTGACAGGAAGCCGATGGTCATGAGATCCGATACGCCTGCCGACCTCAGGATTGTCGGGAGCCAGAAACTGACCGCGTATATGCCACATATAAGGCAAAAATACGCCAGTGCCATAGCGTAGACGCGGCCGTCGGTGCAGACGTCTTTAAACCCTGCATGGCTTGCCTTCCGGCTTCCGATGTCCTGCAAAAGCGAGGTCTTCTCATCGCTGGACAGCCATCGCGCCGATTCAATGCGATCGTCCAGACAGAAGAATGTAACGACTCCGAGGGCAACACAGGGCAGGCCCTCGATGAGAAACATCCATTGCCAACCTGCGAGTCCATGCACACCTGCAAGCGAGGCCATGATCCACGTCGACAAAGGCGCCCCGATAATCCCGCCGAGAGGCGCAGCGGCCATAACGAAAGCCATCACCTGTGCCATTCGAGCCTGCGGATACCAGCGCGTTAGATAAAAGACCATTCCCGGTGCGAAACCGGCTTCGAAGACGCCAAGCATGAAGCGCAAAATGTAGAAGGAATGCACATCGTGAACAAACATCATCGCAGCGGATGTGAGTCCCCATAGCACCATGATCCGGCTGAGCGTTTTGCGCGCTCCGAGGCGAGGTAGTAGCAGATTGCTCGGGATTTCGAAAAGCATGTACCCAAGAAAGAAAATCCCGGCGCCAACTCCGAACACCGCGTCGGTGATTCCAATGTCGGACTGCATCTGCAACTTCGCGAATCCGATGTTGATCCGGTCAAGATAAGCGAGGAGATAGCAGCACACCAGTAGCGGTAACACGTGCAGGTCTATGCGACGATAAACAGCTCGCCCGTCGTTCACGAGTGACGCAGAAGATAACGTAGACATCGAATTGCTCCGGTTTCGACAGGGGATTCGGCGGTTCTGGTACCTGCATCGTTACCCGCGAAAAACCTGGTTGCAAGAGCAACTGTAGACCGTTATCGTTGTCTTTTGAGCAACGCGGGGAGTTGTGCCATGCGGGAGATAAACCAGCGTAGGCTTCGTTATTTTCACGAAGTGCTGAAGCACGGTTCAATTCGCGGCGCTGCCGACGGCATCAATACGGCAGCTTCGGTCATCACGCGGCAAATCAAGTTGCTGGAAGATGAAATCGGCATGGTCCTGTTTGAAAGGCAACCCCGCGGCGTAGCGCCGACCGAGGCGCCACATCAATTGCTGGAATACTGGAGGGCTTGCCAGGCACAGCAAGAGCATCTTCTGGGCAGATTAAACGAGTTGCGCGGCTTGCAGCGAGGTCAGGTTCGGATCTCCATCAGCGAGGGCTTCGTCGATGACTTCCTGGACGAGGTGCTGAACAGTTTCTCGGCGCAGTACCCGAAGCTGGATGTAGTAATGAACGTTGCACCGGTCAACGAGGTGGTAAGCGAAGTCGAAGAAGATATCGCGCATATCGGAATTGCATACAATCCGCCCAATTCCCCGCACATTCGATACCTTGCGAGCTCCCCGGAACCTGTCGTCCTGCTTGCCGCACGGGATCATCCACTGGCGCAGGGCGATACCCGCACGCCGATTTCTATCCATCAGGCACTGTCTTATCCAATTGCTCTCATGCCAGTGGCGTTCGGCCTTGGTCAGTTAATGCAGGCTCTTGCCTTCGCAGAAAATCTGCGCCTCGCGCCAGTACTCACCGTAAATTCCCTGCATGTGCTGATCAGATTCGCGAAGGCGGGACGTGGGGTTGTTTTCGCAACCACGTTTGCCGCGCGCGCCGAGCTTGAGGCGGGGACCCTGATTTCGAGAACCATCGATCATCCGCTGTTTTCGTCGGCGCAGGCGAGAGTTCTCGTGCGCACTGGGCGTCCTCTCTCCAAGGGAGCTGACGAGATCCTCAAACGCATCCTGTCCGACATGACGGTATTTCAGTCACGTAGTTCTTCTGCACGGAAGCGAAACACACGCAAAAAGGGATGATGGGTGCATCGGCACTATTCGGCCGTCAATAGCGCATGGACTTCGGACACTACAGCGGCACCCTCCCCGACCGCGGACGCAACGCGTTTAATCGACGTCGAGCGCACGTCGCCGATTGCAAAAATGCCGGGAACACTCGTCTGGAAAGCAAAATGGGCGACCGTCGACTCCGTCGAACCCGTGCGGCCCGTTATAACAAAGCCTTTGTCATCAACCTCCACGCCACATCCACGCAACCAGCCAGTGGCCGGTTCAGCACCGGTAAAAAGAAAGAGGTGGCGAGTCTCGATTCGTGTGCGATTCCCCGCCGAATTGAAATGAACCTCCGTCAGACCATCCTCGTCAGACACGACGGACTCGATGGCAGAATTACCATGAATTGTCACGTTGGCGAACGAGCTCACGCGATCGATCAGATATCTTGACATGGTTTCGCGCAAGCTCTCGCGTCGAATCAGCACGTGTACGTGTGCCGCATAGCTCGCCAGGAAGACGATTGCCTGTCCAGCGGAATTTCCCCCTCCCACCAGCACGATTTCCGAGCCCTGACAGAGACGGCCCTCGATCGACGACGCCCAATAGTTGACGCCACGAATCCCAGGCTCATCGAGGCCCCTGATCTGAGGGCGACGATAGGCGGCGCCGGAGGCGATAACAACCGTCTTCGCACGGGCGCAGCGACCATCCCGAAGTTCGACCGTCAACGGCGATTCGGTGCAGTGCAGTTTTGCCACTTCGGTAGGTATGACTATTTCCGCCCCGAATTTAACTGCCTGCTCAAATGCGCGGCTAACGAGAACGTGACCGGAGATGCCGGTTGGAAATCCGAAATAATTTTCGATCCTGGCGCTTGCGCCGGCCTGTCCGCCAAACCCCTTTGAATCGAAAACCAGTACTGATAATCCTTCTGACGCGGCATACACGGCTGCAGCAAGTCCGGCCGGACCGGCGCCAACAATGATCATGTCGTGCGTAACGGCTTCATCGAAGCCGCAGAGCAGACCAAGCTTCGACGCGAGGAGTGTTTCATCGGGATTGTGCAGGACAGAGCCATCAACCAGCACGGCCAGCGGCATCGGTCCTTTCACGTGCGGTGGTTTCGAAAGAAAATCGCGAGCCTCATCATCCGCGGCCGGATCAAGAATTCGATGCGGATGATTCGTGCGCCGTAGCATGTCCGCAAGAACGATGAGTCTCGGGTCAGTTGAGGATCCGATCAGAATCGGACCACTACCATCTTGAATCAATCCGACGCGCCGGAGAATGAACGCGCGCATGATCTCCGAGCCGAGCTGTGCTTCCGCAATCAGAAGCGATCGGAGTCGCTCAGGCGCGATGAGGAACGCGTCGACGTCGGTAATGGCAATCGCATCAACGAGGTATGGCTTGCCGCTGAGGGTTGCTGTCTCTCCGAGAAAGTGCCCCTCACTGACCTCCTGAAAAAGGTGGGACTGCCCAAACCCGTTTCGTACGATCAAATGTACTATTCCACGAGTCAGGATCCTCATGCCTTCGCTCTGCTCCCCAGCGCGAAACATGACGTCGCCAGCCTTCCAGTGTTCCGTCGTTCCGAAGCGGGCCGCCTTGGCTACCCGCGCTTCGGTCAAACGGGGATACATCTGGTACCGGCGCCGGTCAATCTGGGTGCGCTGCGCTGCTTCGACGGTCTTGTAGTCTTCAGGCGCGACACGGCCTGCCGGTAATTCGCTGCCTTTCAATGTCACGCGAGTCTCCTTGCCATCAGTTGATGGCCGGCGGTGAGGCGGCGGGCTATTTTCGCCATCGTTCGAATTTGAGCTCATGGTCACGGTCACACTTGAAAGCAGGCTACGGGGCGGGCATATGGAGTTGATCGCGCCGCATTGCCACATGCAGATAGTACCTCGGTGCGGAATCGGCCGTACCCTACAGATCGGCCGGACCTGATTGACCAGGCACAGTTCACGATTGACAGCCGCTGACTCGACGAGGCGCGGCTGGAGGAAAACCTGAAATGGATGTCGCGAAAGTGATGAGGTCCGATTATTCCCCGGCTGAAACCTGGACGTTGATGCGAGTGCGACACTGCTATCGGCTGTCGTCGCACCGTTTGAAAAAAATTGCTATTCCGTGCCTTCAACGATTCGAAAGTCCCGTTCCACAGCGTCCCCAAGCACCTTTAGCGCGGCCTGATAGGCATCGCCTTCAAACGTCGCGATTGCCTGTTCGATGCTATCGAATTCGGTAACTACAGTGCGTTCAGCAATACCTGCACCATGTGCCACCCTCGCGGTGCCACGAACCAGAAGACGTCCACCGCCATTCGTAATCGCCACCGCGGCGAGCTTCGAATACTCAGCAAGCTGGTCCGGCTTCAGTACCTTGCGATATGACACAACCCAATACCCTTTTGCCATCTTCATCTCCTTCGTGAGGAATATCCGCCGAACTCTCGCACGCACCCACGATCACGGAAGTCAGAATCATCTCGCTCCCGTTTAACGGCACGTCCTTACCCGATCGCCGTGGGCGGTAAACAGACTGCCCTCTCAGTATGCGGGCCCCGCTGACCGCACAACGCCCGTTCTTCGGGGCGCCGCTCATCCACCATACCTGCTCGGCATAGTTGAGCGACGTGGGGTCATGCCACGACAACGCTACCGCCGAGGGTGACAGGCGTTCGAGAATTCGAATAGTTGCACATGTGTCGCTCACGTTTCTCGCTGCCCGTTTGACCTTGCCCCTGCTCGCCCTCGACAGCAAGGACGTGCGGCGACGAAGCTGGTCGAAATATTCGTCGTCGCAATCGCCCGGCTTGAGTCCCGAACAACTGCTTAGCATCGCAAGAGTCTGCAACCACGGATCCAGCTGAAATACGTGTTTCATCTTGAGCTCACTATCGAAAGTGGGGCGGAGGCTCTCACGAACCGCGCCGCCCAATCTCACCGCAACACACATCAACCAGAAAACATAACAACGCGCCGGCACCAGGATCACACCCTGCTACCCGTGCGCCCGATCAGGAACGCCCGCGCGCGAGTGCTGCCGCAATTTCAGCAATATGGCGTCCCTGGAAACGTCCGCCCTCAAGCTCGTTCTCGCTCGGTTGACGTGAACCGTCCGCCGCGGCCACCGTCGATGCGCCGTAAGGGGACCCGCCAGTGACTTCGTCCATCTTGACCAGACCTGCATACGCATATGGCAGGCCTACCGTGATCAGTCCGTGGTGCATCAGCGATGTCAGCACCGAGAACAGCGTGGTTTCAGCACCGCCGTGCTGACTGGCGGTCGATACGAATGCGCCGCCAACCTTGCCGATCAGCTTTCCCTGCGCCCAAAGACCGCCCGTCTGATCCAGGAAACTGGCCATCTGTGCAGACACGCGACCAAAGCGAGTCGGTGTTCCGATGATGATGGCATCGTAGTCGGCAAGCTCGTCGGGCATAGCGATATCCGCGGACTGGTCGAGCTTTGCTCCGGCCGCTTTCGCAACTTCAGCGCTCATCAGCTCAGGAACACGCTTCAGACTAACCTTCGCACCGGTCGACGCAGCGCCGTCGGCAACAGCTTTGGCGAGTGCTTCAGTGTGGCCGTAAGTCGAGTAGTACAGCACGAGAACCTTCGTCATTCTTTTCTCCGTAGCAGGGGATTCGTAGATGGCGGCAGTCTTGCCAAACCAACGCGATAGAAATTGAAACATCGTAGATAGCCTTCGTCCAGGGAAGCATGACCTGCTCCAGCGGAAATAGAATGAAATGGGATTTGCATTCGATCCGCCCGACTCACGCCCCGTGTTATCACTACGGCCGGTCGGTGACACCACGACAGGCACCGTGTCGAGTACCAACTATAAGGTCTGAGACGTCGCCGAATAAGGTCCGCCTCATGAACAACACTTTTTACACGTGGTAAATAGAAACACTGGAGACAATCAGCATAACCAACATTTCGCATGCTGCCGGTACGATGCGAGCTTAAACGCCTGGCATCGGTCACAATGGCCCGACGATCCGTAACGCTCCCGCGATCAGCCGACGCGATTTCGCCCAGATCTCATACCGTTGTTAGCATATGATCTGCGCTGCGGTCCATGGGTGATGAAATCGTCGCGATCTCATTGGTGATATTTCGGGGAACCGAGCGGAAAAACTCGGTGCAGAAATCGACGAAATTCCTGAGCCTCGCAGGAAGCAATTCACGGTGCGAGTAGAAAAGACATATCTCGACGCCACTTTCTGACGTGGAGCACTGGGGTAAGACGTGCGTGAGATGCCCCATCGCAATGTCTTCACGAACCATGGCCTCCGGTAAGGTCGCTATGCCGGTCCCCGTTAGCGCCGCCGCCCGAAGCAGTACTTCGTTGCCATCCATGGACGACATTGGAAGCACACTCACTCTCTTTCCGTCTTCCAGCAGCTCGATGAAATTCGTGCCCTTCTGCCTCGATGCCGGATCTAGCAGAATGAAATGCTTAGCCAACTCCGAAGCGGTTTCGGGTGTACCGCATTGCTCAAGATAACCCGGTGCGGCTACGAAAATGTGCCGCGACGTCGACAACGTACGACGAATTACCGCAGACTGCTCTACAAAATGCGGCGGAAGAATCGCCATGTCGAAATGGCCGTCATACAAATTCACCGCTTCCTCCTGAACGGAAACCATGAGGTTCACGTTGGGAGCGATAGCGTGATAGCTCGACACAAGTCGGGAGAAGGTTTTGCTCACCAGCATCGGGTGCACAACGAGTCGCAACCTTCCACTGTCGATTTCACGCTCCTGCGTGATGCGGCGATTCGCTTCGTCAAGCTCCTCGAGGAGACGGCAACAGCTCAAATAGTACGACTGTGCCGCGTCGGTCACCGAAACCGATCGGGTTGTTCGATATAAAACCCGCGTCTGGATACTCGCTTCAAGCTTGGCGATGGCTTTGGAGATCGAGCCGGTGGTCACGCCCAATGACGCGGCAGCCTTGCTAAAGCTTCGATGCTGGGCGACTGCAACGAAGGTCCGCAACATATATAGCTGGTCCATCTCCTACCTCGCTGATAGATTCACAAAGCGAACATCCCCGTGACTGGAACTGCCGCAGATGAAAAAATCCGACGGCTGCCATCATTGCGGATGTACCCATCGAAAATCCGACGGACCAAATAACGGCGTTTGTACGTTCGGATTGTTGACGTATCACGTAGGAATGCAGCTTAGCAAGCTTTGCAGAACGCATAGACGGTTTGTCGCGATAGGGGTATCGTGAAAATAGATAACCAACATGCCACCGTGTTCCGGCGGCATGTTGGCTTTGATCCCGAATCCCCTGCGCAGAGGCGGATGTGCGCAGCGTGGACCATGAGCGGCCGGCGCTGCGGCCGGCCGTGTTGTGCTGCCAGGCGCTACTGGCTCTTACGGACCGAGTCAGCCGTTCCCTGGATAAACGCCTGAATCTTGATCACGTCATCCTTACTGAGCTTGCCTGTGAAATCGGGCATGCCTCTATCGACGAATGGACCGTTGAACACGATCTTGTCAAGATTGTCGATCAAACCCGAACCCACATAGCCCAGGTTGGGAATCGCGCCCCCCTTGTCGACCCCGGGCACGCCATGACAGAACACGCAATTGTTCACATAGAGTTTTTGACCCGCGGTGACGTTTGCGGGATCGTACTTCACACCAGTCAGCAGCTCAGCCGCAGGGTACGCCGCTGCCTCCGGCATTGCGGCTTTACCGCCGAGTGCAAACGTGAGCACACGGCCCGGCGCCTGCCTGTTCGTGTGCCGTTGCATCAGACCATATACCCCTCCCCAGCCGACCGCGATCGACACATATTGCTTGCCGTTGAGAAAGTAGGTGACCGGCGGTGCAACCGCACCGGTGCCGACCGACGTTTCCCACAACTTGGCACCCGTTTTCGCGTCATAGGCCACGAGTCGACCGTCGGCCGTGCCCTGAAATACGAGGCCACCCGCCATCGTGAGCGTGCCTCCATTCCAGGGCGCAGCGTACTCGTGCGTCCACGCCGCTTTCTGGCGAACCGGGTCCCAGGCCACCAGCCGGCCGAAGGGTTTGCTCTTCGGCGGGACCGCGTTGATCGTCATGCCAAGGTTCCAGCCGGTACCTGTCTGCGGCTCGCTCGTCTTCTCCGAACCCTGTAACCAGACGGGATCGTCCGCGATGGTTGCCGGTACGTTTTGCGCGGGAATGTAGACGAGTCCTGTTTGAGGGTTATACGACATTGGCTGCCAGTTATGTGCACCGAAAGGGCTTGGGATGGATTCGACCGAGTCCGTCCCACCTCGCCCAATCTTTGTCTTGATCGCATGACCGCTGGCGTCATATCCCGACGCCCAGTTTACGTCGACGAAGTTATTCGCCGAAATGAACTTCCCTGTCACGCGATCAACCACGAAGAAGTAACCGTTCTTCGGCGCATGCATGATCACTTTTCGCGGTTTGCCGTCAATCGTCAGGTCCGCGAGAATAAAGTCCGCAGTCGAGTCATGGTCCGCACCCTCGGCCTCTTCTTCCTGGTAGTGCCACACGTATTGGCCCGTGTCGGGATTAAGCGCCACGATCGAGTCGAGGAACAGATTCCGACCCAGCTTTGGGCTGCGCAACCTGGCGGCCCATGGCGTACCGTTGCCGGTGCCGATATAGAGCAGGTTCAGATCGGGGTCGTACGTGAGCGCATTCCACGCGTTGCCTCCGCCGCCGTGTTTCCAATACATGGCGCTCGGATCCCACGTCTTCGCGGCCAGCTTCATCGAGGCGTCCTCGAACGGTTTCGACGGATCGCCTGGTACGATGAACCAGCGCCATAGCTGTTTGCCGGACTCGGCATCGTAAGCGGAGACATACCCGCGCGTATCGAACTCTCCTCCACTGTTGCCGATGATTACCTTGCCCTTGATCACGATTGGAGCCTGGGTGATCGTATACGAACCCGGTTGACCCTTAACCGTATCCTGTTCCCAGACCTTCGCGCCCGTCTTCGCGTCGAGCGCGATTAGCCGGCCGTCGAATGAGCCCACGAATACCTTGTCGTGATACAACGCGACGCCGCGATTGACCACGTCGCAACAGCCGTGAGAGCCGAAACGACCCGGCACTTTCGGATCGTAGGTCCAGAGATTTTTGCCGCTGCTTACATCAATTGCGTGGACAACGCTCCATGAGGCCGTCACATACATCACGCCATTAACCACGAGTGGCGTCGCCTCAATACCACGAATCGAGCTCAGGTCATACGACCATGCAAGCCCGAGATTCTTCACGTTCGATGCATTGATCTGGTCGAGCTTGCTAAAGCGCGTACCTGCGAAATCAAGACCGTGCACCGGCCATTCGCGGGTGGCAGCTTCGTTGGCACGAACAGAGGCTTCGTCGACGTTCACCGCAACGGCGGACGTCGCGTCCGCTGCGGCAACATACTGGGAAAAGACACCTGCCAGCGTAAGCGCAGCGCCAAGCACAGCAATTCTACGCGCGGTACGGCCGACACGGAAGAACAGGGACCGCGGTTCCGGTCCAGACGCGATCACGTGTCTCTTGACGAAACGATGAATGGGTTTCAAGTATGTCTCCATTGCCGACACGTGCGTCGCCATCGCGGTGGTCGGCTTGTTCAGGTTCAGATGTGCGCCAGCTGATCCGCCAGCGCTTGTGCCGCTGGTGCTTAGAATACTTTCAGCAGTCGCAGTTTGAAGTGGTTTTCCTCCTTAGGTCCGTTCTGCACCGAAATGTCCTGCCCATAAAGGCCGAGAACCTGCCATGTCGGCCCCGGGAACCATGCAAAGCCCGCCGAGAACTTGTTCGTGTTGGTCCGGTTTTGTTGCGAGACACCGTTGATCGTGGTCCTGCCGCCGTACGATTCCGCGAAACCCACGCGTACATCGAGTGACTGTGTTGCGTTATAGCGAAGCCACACCTGCCCTTCGACGAGCGGGGCCTGCTTGAGCGTCGCACCACCGGCCCCGTAATCCCTGTTGTCGCCGAAGACGGTGACATCCGCAATCAGATCGAGTATCAGATTGCCGACTAGCGGTGTGATGAAGCCCGCTTGCATCGTTTCCTTCCAGCGGTGTTCTCCCAGGTTCAAGGCGCGGTTCCTGTCATAGCTCCCCGTCGGCACGAAAAGGTACGGTGTGACACCGAAATAGGTCTTCTTGTCGGGATTATTGACGAGCCATACGGTCGCGGCCAGGATCAGATCAGCCGTGCCGCCCGAACTACCGAGCGGCTGAAGATTGTCGCTCCCCCGAACGTTTCCGAACGGCAGCAAAAATTGCGGATCGACGATGAAGCCGCCAATATCCATGTAGTGGACGCCCCGCAGAATGCTGGTATCCGATTTCAGGTTACCGCCGGCGACCTGATTGCCGTTTGCAAACACTTTGTTATCCTCAGCGTGCTGGTAGTACAGCACAGCGAGATTGGTTCCAGCGGGCAATGCCGTGTAGTCCGCGGCATCAACATCGACCGCGGCGGCAGGCAGCGATGTCACGCCAAGAGCCGCACAAAGAATGCCTGCTGCCTTGCGAGTCCCCAAAGGGCGAAGCGTTTTCTCCGATTTCATGTCGTCTCGTTGTCTGTTATTTATCAATCGCCTTTTCTTCCACCGGCAATTCGAACCGAATTGAATAGCGGATGAAGCACCCGGCGATCTGCACTCCCTGACGCGCTTGCGCCGACGGCTTGCCGTGCTCACATGCGAGTGTCTGAACGAGCGACGGGCCTTGTTGCACAGAAGACCATTAAAGCGCCCGAGTTTGTCGCGATGCTCAACAATGGGCTAAGCCTCTCACGGTCGCTGCGCCCACTTTGCAGCCGCGACAGTTGCGCCTGCAATCGGATCAAGCCCAGGTGGCCTTGCTCGTCTCGCCGGTCCGCGCGGCATCAGATGCAAAAACAATGCCAACGACGTGCGTTGTTGTGCAATACATCACGCCTGCCAGCGTTGTACCGCGCGTTGCGCCTGCTATAGAATCCGGCGGGAAATGCAACAACAGCACAATTCGTCGAAGCGGGTTATATATAGCGATATTGAGGTGCCTGAAACGAATCGTCAGGGGTGCCGCAGAGTGAGTCAGTGGCACACGACCTGACTCATATGGAGACACCAGAAGGAGACGTACAGCATGCGACCGCACATTGCCCCAGAAGATCGGATACTGAGAGCACGCCAGGAGTTTTTCGAAACCGGCTGCGTCAGCGATCAGAAAATTTCCGCGCTGCTGCTGCGGTCATGGGAACGCTCGCGGGGCTACGGGATCTTGGCCTCAAGCCGGCTTTTGCGAGACGCAGCGCGCTCGTCCGCGCCGCGTGGCATCGAAGAAGCAAACGCACAACTGGTCCGCCATTCACGTTCCGAGATGGAGCGATTACACCATGCGTTTAGTGATGGAAACTGGTTGGTGGCATTGGTTAATGCGGAGGGCGTCGTCGTGCGTTGCGTTGGCGGCGACCACGCCACGACGAGAGAACTCGTATCCGCGCTGCGCCCCGGTACGGATGTGAGTGAAAAGACAATTGGCACCAATGGCCCGGGCTCCGCGCTCGTCGAGCGACGGCCGATGCTGATTCGAGGTCGCGAACATTTTCTGGACGAAGCGGCGGGATTCGCTTGTGCCGCCGTGCCGTTGGTGGACCCTTTCGGCGCGTCGGCGGGGGTACTCGATGTCAGCTACCTGTACACTGCGCTGCAAATCGACCCTCTTCAGCTACTTGCAGTTGCCGCGCGTGGCATCGAGAATCAAATGCTCGATAGCCTGCAGGACGTCACCGTTGTGCGTTTTCACTATCGTCCGGACACGCTCTGCACACCGTACGCCGCGTTACTTGCGGTTTCGCACGACGGTTACGTGGTTGGCGCGAATCGAGGTGCGCGCGCGACACTCTGCCTCGGCGACGGAGCGTTGGAGCGACTCGAGTTCTCTTCGTTCTTCGATTTGCCGCTGCCGCAACTGATTGACGCAAGCCGTCTCTCCACCCCGGCGCTGGTGCACCGTCATAGCGGTGTGCGTCTCTACGCGAGCGCCTCCGGGCATCGCGGGAAAGAGCTTCAGCACGCCGAGTCGACCCATCGTGGTGCAGGCGTAGCAGGCGCGGTTTCCAGAGCGCCCACGCACGGCTCTACCTCTACCGCCACCGCGCCTACACAGCCAGGCGACGAATCCTATCTGATGGCCGATTCGCGACTCCAGGCATCGTTCGAGAAGGCACGGCGTGCATTTGATCGCGACATCCCCGTTATCGTTTACGGCGAAACCGGCACCGGCAAGGAAGTGTTCGCCCAGCGGCTGCATACGGGCGGACCGCGGCGCGGCGGCGCCCTTGTCGCCATCAATTGCTTTGCACTACCAGCCAGCCTGATCGAATCGGAACTGTTCGGCTACGAGCACGGCGCGTTCACAGGGGGAAGGCGCGGAGGAGCGCCTGGCAAGTTCGAAGAAGCCCACAATGGCACACTCTTTCTCGACGAGATCGGCGACATGCCGTTCGACGTTCAGGGCCGACTGCTGCGCGTGTTGCAGGAGCGCAAAGTCACCCGGCTCGGAAGCAGCCGCGAGATAGCCGTGAATATCTCACTGATATGCGCGACTCACCGGTCGTTGCCCGACCTCGTTGCGGAAGGCAAATTCCGTGAAGACCTGTTCTATCGCCTGAGCGGTGTCAGCATCACATTGCCGCCGCTGCGCGAGCGCTCGGACCTTCGTCAACTGATCGACTGGCTGCTCGCGCGCGGAGCCGTCGACGCCTTCGCAGAGCACCCAACTTACAGGCTTGACGACGAGGCGTTGGACATGCTGCTTAACTATCGGTGGCCCGGCAATGTGCGGGAATTGCGTAGCGTGCTTCGCGCAGCGGCCGCGCTCGGCGACTCCGATGGTGAAATCCGTGCCGAACATCTGCCATCGGAACTGGTCGAGCAGGTCGAGACGGCCCGCCTGAGCAAGCCGTTGTCGGCATGCGCGCCTGGCACCCTGGCGGCAATGGAAACCGATGCGATTCGCCAGGCACTTGAGCTTCACCATGGCAATATTGCCGCTACCGCACGCAGCCTGGGCATTGGCAGAGCAACTCTGCATCGCAAGTTGCACAAGATGTGACCATGCGCGAGGCATCGCCACGTGTCATGCCGTGCGTTGAATGCCGGCGAATGCGTAACTGTGCTGATAGAGGCCAGAAACAACATCGGCCTGGGTCAGCATCCCGACGAGCCGGCCATGGGAATTAACAACGGGTATATGGTGGTGTCCGTGCTTCACGAACTTCGGCACAACTGTTATCAGTAATGTTTTGGCTTCGACAGTTTCCGGCATCGCTGTCATCAAACTATCGACTAACGTCTCCTGGCAGCGATTAGTCCGGCGCTCGAGACGCAGATCGCCGGTCTCGGCAATGCTGGTGGTTTCTTCACATCCGCGAACGTCCGCCCACGTGACAATGCCAATAACGCGATCCGATTCGTCCGTTACCGGAAGAGCTCTAATGCGATGCTCCCGCAAAATATCAAGCGCTGCTTTCAGTGAGGTCTTTGTTGGCACGCAGATGACCGGACGTGACATGACGTCACCACATGTCAGCTCGCTGAAGCTGCGAACGTAAGGCAGCATCTGTACTTCCTGCAGCAGCGAGGCAAGATCATCGGTGCCTATATCGAGGAGTTCTCCACGCCGACGTAAGGCGGACTCCAGTTCAACGCGGGAGATCTCCTCGTGCGACCCGCCGGACTTATTGATGACGTTGTTATCGTGCCTGGCATGAGGATAACGGTGACCAGTGAGCGCGTGATAGGCAATCGCGCACACCAGCATGATCAAGGATTGCACCGCGATTGGCGCGAGCACGAAGCCGTATCCAAGGGAGTGAATGCCGGGCCCGCCCAACACCGCCGTGAGTGCGACGGCACCAGAAGGAGGATGCACGCATCTGAACGCGAACATCGCGCATAGCGCAAACGCAATAGCGGCAGCTGCCGCGAGTAACGGGTCAGAAATAAACTGCGAACAGGTCACGCCAATCGTGGCGGAAATCAGATTCCCGCCAACGAACGACCACGGCTGAGCGATCGGACTTGCCGGCACTGCGAAGAGCAAGACTGCCGACGCCCCCATAGGTGCAACCAGGAATGGAACCAATACGCTGCTCTGGTTGAAGCTGCGCATGACTATCCCGGTGATCGTAATGCCGATCAATGCGCCTATGCACGAACGAACACGTTCGGACCAGCTTACCGAGATGGGTGACGGAATGAAGCGCTTAAGCCAGTCGATCATCGGATATTCCCGGACCTACTGCACGCTATAGCGCTCAGCCCGATTTGAGTGTCCGCTGTCTGCGAAACTCGTCTAACGGCAGTCCACCCCAACCCCAGTTCTCCGTGTCCACCTCCTCGATGACAACAAACGTCGCGTCGAGGGGTTTGTTTAGCACATCGAGCAACACGTGGCTGACGCCTGCAATCAATCTGGCCTTTTCTTCCGCCGTGACTGAAGTTGTGCCGGGCTTGCTGCCCTCGCGGGTAACCTGAATCGTAACTATAGGCATGTCGTTCCGCCTTACGGTGATTGATACAAAAGAGCGCCGGCTAGCGGCGCTCGGGCGGCTTTAGTGACCCGCGCTCTGTCCGCCATCGACGTGCAGGATTTCGCCCGTCACGAACGGCGCCGCATCCAGATACAGAATCGCGTTGACGATGTCGCTCATCTCGCCCATGTGACCCATCGGGTGGAACGCGCCGAGCGCCTCGTGCGTTTCGACAGCATGCATCGGCGACTTGATAATGCCAGGGGCAACCGCGTTCGCACGGATGCCGCGCTTCGCGTATTCGATGGCGAGTGACTTCGTGGCCGCATTCAGACCGCCCTTCGTCAGCGATGCCAGCACCGACGGCACCTTGCTGTTGGCGTGATCGATCAGGCTGGTCGTGATGCTGACCACGTGGCCGCTGTTGTTCTTCTCCATTTCAGCAATCGCCAGCTGCGTGATGTAGAAGAAACCGTTCAGGTTCACGCCGGTCACCGCAGCGTAGTCTTCGGACGTATAACCGGTGAACGGTTTGGCGACGAAGATGCCGGCGTTGTTGATCAGCGTGTCGATGCGGCCGAAGCGCGCCACACCTTCGGAAATCACCCGACGCGCCGTTGCCGGGTCAGCGATGTCACCCGCCACCGTCACGATGTTGGGATCTTCGGACGGCTTGATGCTGCGTGCCGTTGCGACGATGCGGTAGTCTAGCTTGCGGAATGCTTTAACAGTCTCTGCGCCGATGCCTTGCGATGCACCGGTAACGACTACGACCTTTTGCGACGTGCTCATGGTAAACCTCGAAATAAGTGGATTCGGCTCTATTACTATTCGGACCAGCGACGCTGATATATGGCGAATCGTAGGCTCGTCGTCATCTGGTTTGAATACCCGGCATGGACAAACACTCTTTCCTGGCGAGAACAAGTCAGGCGGGTTTGTCCGCAGCGGCCGGAAAGGCAATCCACCCTTGTGTGATCAGTGCGCACTCTGCCAGATCGCATGCACGCCGGGACCACATCGAGCGAAAACCTGCCCTCCGGCAGACGTCCTCAATCCTCTGCGTAGATATCCGAATTCTTCGTCTCTTTCAAAAACAGCATGCCGATTACGAAAGCCCCCAGCGCGATCACGACGGGGTACCACAGCCCCGAATAGATATTGCCCTTCGCTGCAACGATCGCAAACGCCGTAGCCGGCAGAAAGCCGCCGAACCACCCGTTGCCGATGTGAAACGGCAACGACATCGACGTGTACCGGATCCGCGACGGAAACATTTCCACCAGCATCGCCGCAATGGGCCCGTACACCATCGTCACGAGGATCACGAGGAGCGCCAGTACCGCCACGGTCATTGGCCAATTCAGTTGCGATCTGTCAGCCTTGGCTGGATAGCCGGCTTCTTTTAGCGCCGTACCGAGCGTCGTCTCGAACGCCTTCGCCTTGGCCTTTGCGTCGGGAGCCTTACCGTCATATGCGTCGATCACCGTGTCGCCGACCTTGATCTGCGCCAGCGCGCCTGCAGGCGTCGCCACGTTCGAATAGTTCAGGCCGGCCTTCGACAGCGCGCTTTTCGCGATATCGCAAGAACTAGTGAACTTCGCGGTGCCAACCGGGTTGAACTGGAACGAGCACTCGTTCGGGTTTGCGCTCACTACAATCGGTGAGTTCTGTGTGGCGGTTTCGAGGGCCGGGTTCGCGTAGTGCGCTAATGCTTTGTAGAGCGGGAAGTAAGTGAGCGCGGCGATCAGGAAGCCGGCCATGATGATCGGTTTGCGGCCGATCCGGTCAGACAGCGAACCGAAGATCACGAAGAACGGCGTGCCGATCACCAGCGCTATCGCAACCAGAATGTTCGCGGTCGTGCCCTCCACCTTCAGCGTCTGCGTCAGGAAGAACAGCGCGTAGAACTGCCCCGTATACCAGACCACAGCCTCGCCGGCAGACGCGGCCAACGCTAGAAGTACCAGCTTCATGTTCTTCCATTGACCGAACGCATCAGTCAATGGCGCCTTTGAGGTCTTGCCTTCAGCTTTCATACGCGTAAACACCGGCGACTCATGCAGTTGGAGCCGGATCCACACCGACACACCGAGCAGGACGATTGAACCGATGAATGGCACACGCCAGCCCCAGACGCCAAACGCATCTTCCCCCAGCACTGTGCGCACACCGACAGTCACCAGCAGCGACAGAAACAGGCCGAGCGTGGCGGTGGTCTGGATCCACGCGGTGTAGAAGCCGCGCCGGCCGGCCGGTGCATGTTCCGCGACATAGGTCGCGGCGCCGCCGTACTCGCCGCCGATCGCCAGACCCTGCAGCATCCGCATGCCGATGAAGATGACAGGTGACGCAATGCCCATCGAGGCATAGCCGGGCAGCAAGCCAACCACAAAGGTCGACAGACCCATGATCACAATCGTCGCGAGAAACGTATACTTGCGCCCGATCATATCGCCAAGCCGCCCAAACACGATCGCGCCGAACGGCCTTATCGCGAAGCCCGCAGCGAAGCCGAGCAGTGTGACAATGAAACTTGCTGTCGGGTTGACACCAGAGAAGAAACTTTTGCTGATGAAAATCGCCAGCGAACCGGCCAGATAGAAGTCGTACCACTCAAAAACCGTACCGAGCGAAGAAGCGAAAATCACCCGCTTCTCTTCCTTCGTCATCGGCGCGGGCGAAAATTTTGTGCCAGCCAGATCCATATACTGTCTCCAATTCTGATATATCCATGCGGCACGCTCCGCAGAGGCGTTCCGTGGAACGATTTACGACAAAGCCAGAAGAACTTCCATTCAGTTCAACAAGGCGTCAAACAGCGTCCTTTTCCTATAGCGACTTTGCTGTCACACCTGGTCGACTCTTTGAAACGAAACCGAATTAAATTCCCTCACGAATCCAATGTGCCGCTTTCTCAGCGATCATCATTGTCGGAGCACTGGTATTTCCGCTGGTGATCGTAGGCATCACGCTCGCGTCAACAACCCGGAGCCCGGCGATACCGCGCACGCGAAGATGACTGTCGAGCACGACCATGGGATCGGCGAGGCGTCCCATCCTGACTGTTCCAACCGGATGGAAAATTGTGGTTCCGATATCACCGGCAAGCTTGGTCAGCTCCGCATCCGATTCATATTGGCGACCAGGTTTGTATTCTTCGGGCAGATATCTGGCGAGCGCGGGCTGTTGCGCAATGCGTCTCGTCAAGCGCAACGAATCGACCGCCACTTTCTGGTCTTCAACCGTGCTGAGATAGTTTGGCGATATTGCCGGTGCATCTTCAAAGTTTCCACTTTTGATGAGAACCGTGCCTCGGCTAGTCGGATTGATATTGCAGACACTTGCGGTGAAAGCCGGGAATGGGTGGAGTGGCTGACCGAACGCTTCCAGACTGAGTGGCTGAACGTGATATTGCAAATTCGCGTACTTCCGCGAGGGATCGCTTTTGGCAAAAGCACCCAGCTGCGACGGGGCCATGCTCATTGGTCCAGAGCGGTTCAACGCATATTCCAGACCGATCCTGGCTTTACCCACCATGCTGGAAGCGAGAACATTCAGCGTTTTGGCATGCTGGATCTTCCAGACAGCACGCACCTGCAGATGATCTTGCAAATTCGCACCGACGCCAGGCGTATCCTGCACGACGTGGATACCAAACTTCTTCAGATGAGAGGCGGGGCCAATGCCCGAATGTTGCAGGATCGTCGGCGATCCGATTGAACCCGCGCTCAGAATGACCTCCCGCGCGGCGTTGACCGTAACCAGCTCGCCGTTCCGCACAATCTCCGCACCTGTACAACGCAGCGAACCATCAGGATTGCGATCGATGGCGAGCTTCCTGACCAGCGAATGCGTCCAGATCGTCAGGTTGGTACGTACGTCCTTGACGGGTCGAAGGAACGCTTTCGGCGTGTTCCAACGCCACCCGGCCTTCTGGGTTACATCGAAGTAACCAACACCGTGATTGTCGCCCGTATTGAAGTCGTCAATGGCCTGAATACCGGCCTGCTGCGCTGCCTCGGCGAATGCGTCGAGGATTTCCCACCGCAACCGCTGCTTCTCTACGCGCCACTCCCCGCCGCTTGCGTGAACCTTGGCGATCTCGCTAGCGCGTCCATTGAGAGATGCTTGAACATCGGGATCAAGTTTGTAATAGCTTTCATGAGCCATGAAATCCTTGAGCGCGTTCTCCCACCCCCACTCCGGATTGTCGACCAGGCTTGCCCAGCTATCGTAGTCACGCGCCTGACCTCGCATGTAGATCATACCGTTGATACTGGAACATCCTCCCAGTGTCTTGCCGCGCGGATAGATGAGTTGACGGCCATTAAGTCCCTTATCCGGTTCGGTACGAAACCGCCAGTCAGTGCGGGGATTGTCGATGCAGTAGAGATAGCCAACCGGTACGTGAATCCAGAGGTAGTTGTCGGGGCCGCCGGCCTCAACCAGCAGCACAGTCTTTGTCTTGTCAGCACTGAGACGATTTGCGAGCAGACTGCCGGCTGAGCCGGCGCCAATTACGATGTAGTCAAACTGCGACATATTCATATTTCCACAGCCCTAGATAAATCGGCGCCCTTTGTAGACACCAGAGGGAATCCGCGCTTCATTAATCAACTGTTTCTTCGCGCAGAAGAGCACATAGTTTTCACCGCATGCGTTCATGTGAACCAAAGCACTTCTTCCAATTTGGAAAAACCCAGGGACAAGAAAAAACGAGGTCCGACCTCGCGCAATTACGAAGCGTGGGACCGACTGGTGTGCAATGGTCTGCTGAGCGACGTTGAGCGAGAGCGTAGTCGGAAGGCTGTACGAGCATCCAATGAGAAATCATTAAACGCGAAATAAGGAATTCTTATAATTCTCCGATTGCACGTTTAATCAGGCACATTCGACTGGTTTCGGATCTTTTGTTCCTGCCTGGAAAAACTGTGTTTCCGACGACGAATTGCTTACGACGTACGCGTCGCATACGCTGATGCTTTCGCTAGCCCGCGTTGCCGAACGATTCCATGATCGCGTGCCGGACCACTGCGACAGCGGTATCGCGCATCCTGACCGTGCGCCATCCCAGCTCGATTGGATACCTCGGCAAAGCGAGCGGGCAGGTTAGAAGGCGCAATCCGGTCAGCCGGGATATCGCCTCCGCAGCGTGCCTCGGTATTGTCGCGACTGCGTCCGATTCGTGGAGCAAATACGGTAGAGCAGCGAAATGAGTCGTCGACGCACAAATCAGCCTCTTTCTTCCGATGTTCGCGAGAGCTTCGTCGACAATGCCCACCACGCCCCCAGACGACACCAGGATATGGGGTCGCACTACGTACTCATCGAGGGTCAACTGCGCGTGCCGGTCAGGAAACGATTTGGCGTCCACCAGACATGCATATTCTCCTTCGCCGAGCACCTGTCGACTCAACCCGCGCGACGACAATCCGCCTGCGGCAATAGCGAGGTCCATCTCTCGATTGAGCAGCGCATTGGCAACAATGTGGCTGTGTGTTTGCCGGAAGATCAAACGCAGGCCCGGTGTTTTTTTGCCACGATGTCCATCACCCGGTGCCCTACCGCTATTTCAAAGTCATCGGAGAGTCCGATCGACACCGAGCGGCCTCGATAGTCGTTCGTGTCGTCTGCCGTCATCGCCAAGGACTGTCGGCATCGGTCGAGCGCCTCGGTGATAACCGGTTTTAATTCGTCGGCGCGAGCGGTCGGCGCCAGCCCGCGCCCCGTCCGCGTAAACAGGGGCTCTCTATAGACCCCACGCAGCCTTCTCAGCGCGGAGCTGACTGCAGACTGAGTAAGGTCGAGCCGGACCGCGGCTCTCCCTGCGCCGCCTTCCTCGTAGAGGGCTTCGAACACCTTCAGGAGGTTGAGGTCCATCTCGACGATATCAATTTGGTTCATATCACTTATAGAGTGCACAAGGTTGCTTCATTCTATCGGTCTGCCATGATCGAAACATCCTTTGCAACATTGGAGCAAACAATGCCCAAATCGATCGTCGCCGCACTACAAATTGGTTCGTCCCCGTCTGGCAAGTCCGATACGCTTGCGCAGATCCTGCAGTATGAAAAACAGATCATTGAGTCGGGTGCGAGTCTGGTTGTCATGCCCGAAGCGCTATTGGGCGGATATCCGAAGGGCGAAATCTTCGGTACCCGACTGGGTTACCGGCTGGCCGAGGGACGAGAGGCGTTCGCGCAGTACTACGCGAATGCCGTTGACGTCCCGGGTGCGGAGACCGATGCACTGGCAGAGCTGTCCCGGCGAACCAATGCAAGTCTGGTTGTCGGCGTTATCGAACGGGCAGGTAGCACGCTTTTCTGTACGGCGCTATTTTTTGATCCGCAGAACGGTATGGTTGCGAAGCACAGGAAGTTGATGCCAACCGGCACGGAGAGACTCATTTGGGCGCAAGGGGACGGTTCGACACTGCCGATCGTCGAAACGTCGGCGGGTCGCGTGGGAGCGGCGATCTGCTGGGAAAACCACATGCCTCTTCTTCGCACGGCGATGTACGCGAAGAATGTGGAGATCTGGTGTGCGCCGACTGTCGATGAGCGCGACGTATGGCAAGCCTCGATGCGCCATATTGCGCACGAGGGCCGGTGCTTCGTAATCAGCGCGTGCCAGGTGCAACCAACGCCGCGCGCTTTGGGCGTGGACGTGCCTGGTTGGGACAGCGATCGTCCGCTCATCCGCGGGGGCAGCGTTATTGTCGGGCCGCTCGGCGAAATCTTTGCCGGACCGCTCGTCGGCGAGTCTGGACTCGTTGTCGCCAGCATCGACACTGACGAACTGGTACGCGCGCGCTTCGATTTCGACGTGGTCGGCCACTACGCACGCCCCGATGTCTTTTCGCTGCATGTCGATGAGCGTGCCAAACGGACGGTTGAATTCCAGACTTGACGCTTTGTCTTTAGCCGGAACTTCGCCAAGGCGATCGCGATTCATCGCGAGTTGCTTTGGATTTTTAGTACCTGAAACCCTTAGGAGAGCCAGTATGTCTATCGAGAAAATGCCCGCACTTGTCGAAGCCGTCAATCTGTATTTCGAGGCGTTGCACGAGTGCGATCTGGGAAAATTTGATCGGGTCTTCCACTCGAGTTGCAGCCTGTTTGACACAGACGATGGCAAACTGACTGTCGTTCCGATCGCCGATTACCGCCGCATCATCGCTGAACGCGTGTCGCCAATGAGCAAGGGCCAACCGCGTGACGACGCGTTGATCTCGGCGGATTTTCTGTCAGCTGATACTTCGGTCACCAAGGTTCGCCTGCGCATCCACGACAAGGTTTTCATCGATCACCTGAACTGGGCGTATGTCGACGGTTCCTTCATGATTGTGACCAAGGTGTGGCACGATATATCGATAGCGTAATGCGCTACGCTGTCCACGCAGATGGCCTGCATGAGGCATGACATCGAGGGGATACAGACAGCACATCGGGTGCTTGCGTTTGTTTTTTTTTGCGGCATGAAGGGTGTCTCCTCCTGACCCTGCCCTTCTCTTGTCGCGGCGCACGCCCTCGGACGTGCGCTTTTTTTTGTGTAGTGCAAGGCGTGTTCGAGCCGATTCGACCGTGCTGTTCGCCGTGACTATGCGAGCGTGGGAGAACAATCTCCTCCCGTTTAGCCGTCCGCCCTTTCGACCGGACGTACGGCGAGCCAGATGTTTTCCGCATCGTCGAAAAGGCGGGAGCGCGTCAGAAATCGCAGACCCGTTGGCTGCTCTAGCGAAAACATCCCGGCTTTTCCGGGCACCGCGTCAATAATCAACTGCGAATTCTGCCAGTATTCGAACTGCGCTTCGTCCATGTAGAACGGTGCGTTCGCAATCGTTCCCAGTTTTACGTCTGACGAACCAGGCATGAACTCGACTGCTGGAAAACACATCGGCGCGCTGCCGTCGCAGCAACCACCCGATTGATGAAAGATCACCGAACCATGTTCGGCAATGAGCCGCTCGATCAACTCGACAGCAGCCGGCGTAGCAACCACGCGTAGCACATCTTCAGGGGTCATCGTGTTACTCCGTCAATGCACGTGGCCGAGGCCGACGTGCAAATACGAATGCGGGCAGTGCCAGACAACATGCAACTGCCCGCAGGCTATGCGACCAAGGAAGGCCTTGTTCAGAAGAAGCCGAGCGGCTTCTCGCCGTAGCTGACAAGCAGATTCTTCGTCTGCTGATAGTGGTCGAGCATCATCTTGTGGGTTTCCCGTCCGATGCCCGACTGCTTGTATCCGCCGAAAGCCGCATGCGCCGGATACGCGTGGTAGCAGTTCGTCCAGACACGGCCGGCCTGGATCGCACGGCCGAAGCGGTAAGCCCGCGTGCCGTCGCGCGTCCAGACGCCGGCGCCGAGGCCATACACCGTGTCGTTGGCGATCTCAAGTGCTTCCTCTTCGCTCTTGAAAGTCGTCACGGAAACAACCGGCCCGAAGATCTCTTCCTGGAACACACGCATCTTGTTGTGGCCGTGGAACACGGTCGGCTTCACGTAATAGCCGTTGCCAAGCTCGCCGCCGAGCACGCTGCGCTCGCCGCCGATCAGACACTGCGCGCCTTCCTGCTTGCCGATATCGATATACGAAAGAATCTTCTCCATTTGTTCCTGCGACGCCTGCGCACCGACCATCGTCTGTGGATCGAGCGGATGGCCCACCTGAATCGCCGCGACACGCTTGAGCGCGCGCTCAATGAAGCGGTCGTAAATCTTCTCGTCGATCAGCACGCGTGACGGGGCGGTACACACCTCACCCTGATTCAGCGCGAACATCGTGAAGCCTTCAATCGCCTTGTCGACAAACGAGTCATCACGATCCATCACGTCGGCGAAAAAAATGTTCGGGCATTTTCCGCCGAGCTCGAGCGTGACGGGGATGATGTTCTGGCTGGCGTACTGCATGATCAGGCGGCCAGTGGAGGTCTCGCCGGTGAACGAGATCTTCGCGATGCGCTTGCTGGTAGCAAGCGGTTTGCCCGCCTCAATCCCGAAGCCGTTCACCACATTCAGGACGCCTGGGGGCAGCAGGTCCTGGATCAGTTCCACCAGCACGAGTATCGACGCCGGGGTCTGCTCCGCGGGCTTAAGGACGATGCAGTTGCCGGCGGCCAGAGCCGGAGCAATTTTCCAGGCGGCCAACAGGAGCGGAAAGTTCCACGGAATGATCTGGCCGACCACGCCGAGCGGCTCATGAAAGTGATACGCCACGGTGTCGCTGTCGATTTCGGAGACCGAGCCTTCCTGCGCGCGGATACAGCCGGCAAAATAGCGGAAGTGGTCGATTGCGAGCGGGATGTCGCCGGACAGCGACTCACGCAGCGGCTTGCCCTTATCGATCGTCTCAGCCACTGCGAGCTTGCGCAGGTTTGCTTCGATCCGGTCCGCGATGCGGTTCAGGATATTTGCGCGATCGGTCGGCGACGTCTTCGCCCACCTCGCTTTTGCGCGGTGTGCTGCGTCGAGTGCGAGTTCGATATCCGCTTCACGCGAACGCGGAACCGACGTGAATGGCTGGCCGGTGATCGGCGAAATGTTGTCGAAGTACTCGCCGCCGACCGGTTTGACCCACTCGCCACCGATGAAATTCGCGTACTGCTTTTTAAACGGAAACTCTATATCGAGAAACTGCAACTCTGCATGGTTCATATTGAACTACCTCCAGTAGCTGGTATCCGGCATGAGAAGAAACGTGCGAGAGCACTGACGCTCTCGATCCACTGGGCGCTGTGCGCTAAACACCGATCTAGCGAGAACCATGCCACTGCAGCGGCGCCCGCCTAACGGAAGCGGTGCGGCTCTTCGGACGTTGACGCTGCAATGCATTGATACGCGCAAACCGATGCGCGGCGACTGAAGGATCTGTATTGTTTGGCGACACATGAGCGTGCACGCTGTACCAGGGTGTTACAGTGTTCTCGCGTGCCTGTCTGCGCCTGGGATATCTGATCATGATGGGAGGCAATCACGGAGCATCACGGAGCGCCAGCGGCCGTCGCCCAGGTCGTCGGCCGGGGACGGAAGAAATACGATCTACCTTCCGTTAATATTCACGCACGCTGCGCAGCCGCGATCGCGTCTTCCAGCATCGGAGAAGCAATCAGTGCACCGTGGATTCCGATAACACTCGCAATCTCGATTACCTCCATGATTTCCCCGACAGTTGCCCCGTGGCGAAGTGCATTGCGCATGTGGATTTTGATGCCCGGCTCGTACAGATGTGTGGCAGCGACATCGAGCGCGCAAAGCACAAGCTCCTTGACCTTTGGCTCGAGCACACCCTTCTGCCACGGAACCGAGGAGAACTCGAGGTACGCCTCGAAGAAATCCGGATCGAGTTCCAGCGCATCGTCCCATATGGGATTCCAATACCCCTGTACTTCGGCGAAACGCTGCTTCAATGCCTGACGACGGCTATCGTCAGAACCCGCGGGCTTTCGGAGACCTTCTTCCTCAAGCACTTCGGCGAGGATCGGCATCGCCACATTCGAAGCGTGAATACCGACGGTACTGGTCAACTCGAGCACTTCCATCAGTTCTTCACGTGTGGCGCCGAAATCCACCGCCACTTTCAGATGCATCTGGATGCCGGGAGCGAAGAGATGGGTCGAGGACGCATTCACGGCAACATAGATGAACTCCTTGACCTTGCCCGCCAGATGGTTGTGCCGCAGTGGCACCGCTGAGAGGTTAAGGTAGGCATGCAGGAAATCACAGTCGTTGCGGAGAATACTTTCCCATTGCGGAGCCCAGGTATTCCGCACGCGAATGAACTCATCCTTGATCGATTTCTGTCTGGCGGTAAGCGTCATTGCTTCTCCGTTAGAGATAAACATACATAGTCTGACTAACCTTTTAAGGCGATCCGCGCTTGCCCTGTATTTCATGGAAAATCCATCACATCGTCCATGCGATCATGAGGATGATTGACCTCACACCCTCGCACCGTTTGGTGCGCTTGACAAGCGAAGGGAAAATATACGGCTATCTGTTCGACAGATAGCGCAACGCCGGCAACGAACGACACGGCACATTTGCGGGATCTCCTTTTCCGCTTCGACCAGTGTCTCGGTTTGCGACATCGTGTGTAGCAGGATCGAACACTGAGTCTCTTCTCCTTGTACTAGCTATGCAGATCCCCGGCCTCCAGAAAATCGACGGTGAAGCGTATTTCCCCTGTCGATGCCACTTTCCACTCCGCAGCGGCTTACGTGCGCTCCATGCTGACTCTGGAATCGTTTCCGGCATGAAGCTTGCACTCAGTGCCACTGCCGCATTTGTGAAGCGGCTTTTCATCTACGCTGAACTCAAGGAGACATGCATGCAGTGGACTACCCCCGTCTATACCGATCTTCGCTTTGGTTTCGAAATCACGATGTACATCGCCAACCGCTGAACCGGCGCCACTGAATGGGCGTCGCCGCGCCGCTCGCCTGCATTCGCATCGCAGCGGCGCTGCAGCGGCACCTCATCCACACATGCTCCCGATTCCGGCATCGCGCTTGCGCAAAAGGGGCACAAAGATCCAATACAGATCGGAGACACACATGATGACAACGCACGCCCGCGGCGCGAACCGGGTTCCACACGCTCGCATTTCGTGCCACTCCGTAGAGGGGCGCCACGCGCGCCAGGCCACTTGAAGATCAAGGTACTCGGCTCATCGGCAGGCGGCGGCTTTCCGCAATGGAACTGCAATTGCCACAATTGCGACGGCGTGCGGCGCGGCACGCTCAAGGCGACGCGCCGCACCGAGTCATCGATCGCAGTGAGCGCCAACGGCGAAGACTGGCTGCTGATCAACGCGTCACCTGACCTGCTCGCGCAGATTGCCGCCAACATGGAATTGCAGCCTGCGCGGCGTATCCGCGACAGCGGCATTGCCGCTGCGCTAGTGATCGACGCGCAGATCGACCATGTCACCGGCCTTCTGATGCTGCGCGAGCGCGACACCCCGTTGCCGCTCTACGCGACGGACGCGGTGTGGCAGGACCTGTGCTCCGGCTTTCCGATCGGGGTGATTCTGTCGCACTACTGTGGCGTGGAGCACCACCGCATCGCACTCGACGGCGCGCTGCTCAGCATTGCCGCACTACCGGGCGTGCAAATCGAAACACTGCCGCTATCGAGCAAAGCACCGCCCTACTCGCCGCACCGCGAGGCGCCGGAGCGCGGCGACAACATCGGGCTCGTCATCACCAATCTGCAGTCCGGCAAGCGGGTCTTTTACGCGCCTGGACTCGGCGCGATCGAGCCACACGTGCTCGCCGCGATGCGTCGCGCTGATCTGCTGCTGGTCGACGGCACGCTGTGGACCGGAGACGAAATGATCCGCCTGGGCCTGTCGAAGCAAAGCGCAGCGGATATGGGCCATCTGCCGCAATCGGGGCCGGGCGGCATGATCGAAGTGCTCGACTCACTGGGTGTCCGTGCGGTCCGCAAGGTGCTCATCCACATCAACAACACGAACCCGATCCTCATCGAGGACGGTCCGGAGCGGCGCGTGCTGACTGAACACGGCATCGAAGTCGCGAGCGACGGCATGACATTCGAATTGTGACCAGTGGCAATTGAATCACGCGGTACGAAATGTAGAACTGAAAACACAAAACAGAGAACGGAGACGGTATGACCGTAATGGACACCTTCGGCATGGCATCTGTCCGCAAGGCCGGCGAAACGCTGCCCGCCTGGACCCGTGTCGAATTCGAAACGCAGTTGCGCGCCAAGGGCGCGGCATACCACATTCATCATCCGTTCAACGTGAAGATGAATAGCGGCGGCTGCTCGCGCGAGCAGATTCGCGGCTGGGTAGCGAACCGCTTTTACTACCAGATCAACATTCCCCTGAAGGACGCGGCGATCCTTTCCAACTGTCCGGACCGTGAGACGCGCCGCCACTGGGTACTGCGAATTCTCGACCATGACGGCGACGGCGATCAGGCAGGCGGCATCGAGGCGTGGGCGCACCTCGCCGACGCCGTCGGACTCACGCGCGACGAACTGTACTCACTCAAACATGTAGCGCCCGGCGTGCGCTTTGCCGTCGACGCGTACGTGAATTTCGCCCGCCACGCGCCGTGGCAGGAAGCGGTGTGCTCGTCGCTCACCGAACTCTTCGCTCCGCAGATTCATCGCGACCGGCTGGCAACCTGGCCGGAACACTATCCATGGATTGAAGCGACCGGCTTCGCCTATTTCCGCTCCCGCATCTCGCTCGCGCAACGCGACGTCCTGCACGGTCTCGCGGTCACGCTCGATCATTTCACGCGGCGCGATCAGCAGGAACGGGCGCTCACGATCCTGCAGTTCAAGCTCGACATTCTGTGGACCATGCTGGATTCGATCGAAAGGGCTTTCCCGCAATGAACGCTACCATATACGTCGCCGACGAAGCATCGTCCGCGTATCGCCCGAAGATCAGGTCGATGCTTCGCCTGCAATGGGAACCGGCACAGAATGCCCATGTGTTGCTCTATCCCGAAGGGATGGTGAAGCTCAACCAGAGCGCGGCGGAAGTCCTCAAACGCTGCGACGGCACGCGCAATCTGGATACGCTGATCGTCGATCTGGAGCGGGAGTTCAATGCGACAGCCATCGCGGCCGAAGTGCACGCATTTGTTGCCGATGCGCGCACGCGTGGCTGGCTGGAGTAATACAGTGGCCGATCTCTCGCCCTCCGTTGCCCAGCGACACCCGGCCGACGCGACTGCCAGCATCGGGCCGCCGCTCTGGTTGCTTGCTGAACTCACCTATCGTTGTCCGCTGCATTGCGCGTTCTGCTACAACCCGACCGACTACACCAAGCACAGCCGCGAACTCGACACCGCGCAATGGATCGACGTGCTGCGCGAGGCACGCGCGTTGGGCGCCGCGCAACTCGGATTCTCCGGCGGCGAACCGCTGATGCGTGACGACCTCGAAGTGCTGGTCGGTGAAGCGCGCAAGCTGGGCTTTTACACCAACCTGATTACGTCGGGGGTCGGTCTGACCGACAAGCGGCTCGTCGCTCTGAAGGCGGCTGGCCTCGACCATATCCAGTTGTCGTTTCAGGATTCGACGCAGGAACTCAACGACTTCCTGAGCAGTACGCGCACGTTCGACCTGAAACAGCGCGTGGCGGCCGCGATCAGGCAGCACGGTTTTCCGATGGTGCTCAACTGTGTGCTGCATCGCTACAACCTGCCGCACGTCGACAAGATCATCGAAATGGCGCTGGCAATGGGCGCCGACTATCTGGAACTGGCCAATACCCAATACTACGGATGGGCGCACACGAACCGCGCCCAACTGCTGCCGACGCGCGAACAACTTGAAGCGGCCGAAGCGGTCGTGGAGCGCTATCGCCACACACATGGCGAGCGTTGCAAGATTTTCTTCGTCGTGCCTGACTACTTCGAGCGCCGGCCAAAGCGCTGCATGAATGGCTGGGGCGCCGTGTTCCTTGGCGTCGCCCCGGACGGCGCCGCGCTGCCGTGCCATGCGGCGCGTAATCTGCCGGGGCTGACGCTCCCGAACGTGACGCAGATACCGTTGCGAGAGATCTGGTACGAAAGTGCGGCATTCAACCGCTTTCGCGGTTTCGAATGGATGAAGGAGCCCTGCCGAAGTTGCGACGAAAAGACGGAGGACCTCGGTGGCTGCCGCTGCCAGGCCTATCTGCTGACCGGCGTTGCCGCCGACGCCGATCCGGTCTGCGACAAATCGCCGGCACATGAGCAGATCGTGCGGCTGGTGCGCGCCGCAGCGGCGGCCGGAGACGCGCGCGAGCAGCCCATCCTGTTTCGTAACGATGCGAACGCGTGCAAGCTGGCGGCCGGACAACATGCTGCCAATTCGGCACAGGCGCCAGGCGAACCACAAAGTCAGTGAGCTGCATCGATCACGCCGTCGGTGAAGCGTCGGGATGGAAGCGCGCAAACAACGATAGCCGTCCGGATAGCCATCCAATCGGCAGGAGTCGATACCATGAGCACACCGCGCCACCGATCGCCCTTCAAACGGCGCGCCGGCCTCACTCTATGTCTCAGCAGCGCGCTGGCGGGGCTGCCGACGATAGCCACAGCGCAAGCCGCGACTGCAGCAGACGCGGCCCCCGCAACCGCATCTGCGCCCACCGCAAGCGACGCACCTGTGCTGGCGCCAATTATCGTGATCGGTACCACCCCGCTCCTCGGAACGGGTACGCCGTTGTCGCAAGTACCGGCCAACGTTCAGACCGTGCGTGGCAGCGAACTCGAACAGCAGCACAGAAGCACGTTGACCGACTACTTCGAGAAAAACCTGCAGAGCGTCGATATCAACGAGGCGCAAGGCAACCCGTACCAGACCGACGTCAACTATCGAGGCTTCACTGCTTCGCCGTTGCTCGGCACGCCGCAAGGCCTGACGGTGTTTCTCGACGGTGTGCGTGTCAACGAACCGTTCGGCGACGTTGTGAACTGGGATCTGATTCCGCAGTCCGCCATCGATACCATCCAGTTGATCCCCGGATCAAATCCGACCTACGGGCTCAACACTCTCGGTGGAGCACTGGCAATTTCGACGAAGAACGGCAAGACGAGCGCCGGCGGCGACGCCGAAGTCACGGCTGGTTCATGGGGCCGCAAGATCGCGCAGATCGAACAGGGTGGCGTCATCGGCTCGAATCTCGACTACTACTTCAACGCCAACGTGGCGAACGACGACGGTTGGGCCGACCACAATTCGAGCAGGCTGAGGCAGGCGTTCGGCAAGCTGCGCTATGCGGATGCGAACACCACGCTGTCGCTTTCCGCCGGTGGTGTGGATAACGATCTGCTCGGCAGTCAGACCATCCCGCGCTCATTCCTTGGCAATCCCAGGCAAGCCTACACGTTTCCCGATCAGAACCAGAATAATGTTAGCTACGTCACGCTTTCGGGTGATCATTACTTCAATGACCATGTCGAACTGAGCGGGAATGTCTACTACCGGCACTACCGGAACAGCAACGTCAGCAGCAACAACAACACCGATTTCGGCTCGATCAATCCGGACGGCAGCGTCGACACGATGGAAGGAACCAACGAGCAGTCGGTGGTCTCAACCGACAGCTACGGCGCGAGCCTGCAGCTCACGCTACTCGGCAGGCTGGCCGGAATGGACAATCAGTTCATTGCAGGTATCGCGGCGGACCTCGCCAACTCTCAATACACAGCGGCGTCGCAAGACGCCTCGTTCACCGATTCACGCGCGACTATCGGCATCGGCAATTACGTGCAACAGACCGACGCCAAAACACGCAGTGCAAACTATGGGATCTATTTCAACGATGTCCTTTCGTTGACCAGACAGTGGTCGTTCACACTGGCCGGACGCTACAACTGGGCAAGCGCCCAGATAGGCGACGAAAGCAGCATGCAACCGCTGCTCGATGGACGTCATGTGTTTTCGCGCTTCAATCCATCCGTCGGCATCAACTGGAACCCCACCTCCAAGTTCACGGCCTACGCGACGTACAACGAAGGCATGCGCACGCCGACAGCCATCGAACTGGCTTGCGCGGACCCCGCCGCACCCTGCTCGCTGCCGAATGACTTTCTGGCGGACCCGGCGCTAAAACCGGTCATCTCGAAGACGTTCGAAGTGGGTGCACGCGAGCGGCTGGGCGAAGCGACGAGCTGGAGCGCCGCCCTCTACAGCACAACGCTAACGGACGACATCCAGTTCATCAGCAGCGCGGCCAGCACACAAGGTTACTTTCAGAACGTCGGTAAGACCCGCAGGCAAGGTTTCGAACTGGCTGGGCGAACCAGGTTCGGGCCGCTCGCCGTGAGCGCAAACTACAGCTACGTCGACGCTACCTACCGATCGGCGTGGACAGAACAAAGCGCAAGCAATTCCAGCGCAGACGCCAACGGCAACATTACGGTGAAACCCGGCAACCGCATTCCCGGCATTCCGGCAAACACATTCAAGCTGCGGCTCGATTACCACGCGACGTCGAAATGGAACATCGGTACGAATCTGACCTACCGCAGCAGGATTTTCGCGCGCGGTGACGAGGATAACCAGGATGCAAGCGGGAAGATCGCCGGCTATTTCCTGATCGATCTGGACTCCACGTACCAGGTGACGAAAGAGCTGCAGGTCTTCGCAACCGTGTCCAACCTGCTCGACAAACGGTATGCTAGCTTCAGTGTACTCGGCCAGAACTTCTTCAATGGGCCGAACCATACATTCGACGGCGCCAATCCGTTCAATGAACAATTCGTCGGACCCGGTGCGCCACGCGGCGTGTGGCTTGGACTGCACTACGCATGGAAATAGCGCGAACGCACTGCCCTTGCTTCAACTCGAAGACGGACTGGCATTCAATAACCACTACAGAGAGCGGGAATCCAACGTCCGTGAAAGACTATGCAGCGTCAATTTGATGATCTCCTCGTAGGCAGTATCGAACTGTTCTGTCTAGCGGCTGAATTGGGTAGTTTTACTGTAGCTGCGAACGCAGCAAGCGTCACGCCTGCCGCCGTCAGCCGTTCAGTGGCGCGTCTCGAGAAACGACTCGGTGCGCGATTGTTTGTCCGGACAACGCGGCAGATCCGGCTTACAGACGTGGGGAGCCGGTACTTCGAGCAGTGTCGGCAGGCGCTGAGTCATCTCGTGGATGCAGAGCGGGAAGCTACCGGGCAACAGACAACACCAGCGGGCGTGCTGCGAATCAGCATGCCAACGCCCTACGGTCACTACCGCGTCCTTCCCCTCCTGGCAGACTTCCATGAGCGCTACCCGGAGGTCTCCGTCGAAACGCACCTCAGCAACCGCAACATTGACTTTGCGGACGAGCCCTTCGACCTGGCGATCCGGGGTCGTACTCCACGGGATTCCGGCCTGATTGCGAGAAAGCTCGAGGACGCGGAACTGGTAGTCGTGGCATCGCCGGCTTATCTGCGGAGAGCGGCCAAGCTGGAAACGCCAGACGATTTGATTCATCACAATTGCATCCAGTTTGAGTTGCCGAGCACTGGCCGCAACCTGCCCTGGGTATTCAATCGAGATGGCGGCCTCGACGAGATCACGACGCGCGGCAGTCATGGATCATCGGGCGATGCGCTTGCTGGTGTCACACTGGCGCGCCATGGGGCAGGCGTGTTCCAGACCTATCGGTTCATTGTTGAGAAAGACATAGCGGATGGAACGCTCAAGGAAATGCTCACGCCGTATGGCGGATGTTCGCGACCGTTCATCCTGCTATATCCGTACGGTCGGCATCTATCGTCGCGTGTGCGCTGTTTCGTGGACTTCCTGATGGAGAAACTAGGCGCATAGCGGCATTTGCGATAAACCCTATTTGAAAAGGAAACGACATGATCAACCAGTCAGATAATCGCGCATTGTTGTGTCTGCTGGGCATTGAAAAGCCGATTATCCAGGCGCCCATGGCCGGTGTCAGCACGCCAGTGCTGGCCGCAACTGTGTCCAATGCAGGAGGCCTCGGCTCTTTGGGTGTCGGGGCGATGAACGCTGAAGGAGCCCGCAAAGTCATCAAGGAGACGCGCGCGCTGACGGGGAAACCCTTCAACATCAACGTTTTTTGCCATAGCCCTGCAGCAGCAGACGAAACGGTCGAGCGCCAATGGTTGAACTGGCTCGCGCCGCAGTTCGAAAAATTCGGGGCAACGCCACCGGCATCACTGTCGGAGATCTACCGGAGCTTCCTTGCAGACCCGGCCATGCTGGAGGTTTTTCTCGAAGAGAAGCCAGCCGTTGTCAGCTTCCACTTCGGTTTGCCGCCCTCCGAGGTCATCGCCGATCTGAAAAAGGCCGGAATCAAGCTGCTGGCCTCCGCGACAAATCTGAACGAGGCTACGCTAGTTGCGGCCGCAAATGTCGACGCGATTGTTGCGCAAGGTATCGAGGCGGGCGGACATCGCGGTGTCTTCGACACGGATGCGCTCGACGACCAGTTGGGCACGTTTGCATTGACGCGTTTGTTGGTCAAGGAATTCCAGCTACCGGTCATCGCGGCTGGCGGCATCATGGACGGCGCCGGGATTGCGGCTGCACTCGCGCTCGGTGCACAGGCTGCTCAACTTGGAACCGCCTTTGTTGCCTGTCCGGAAACGTCGATTGATGAAGGTTACCGTCGCGCAATCCTTGGGGAGTCGGCTCGCCACACCACTTTTACGGCGGCGATCTCGGGGCGAGTTGCGAGAAGCATGGTGAACAGATTCACGGAACTCGGTAGCGACGTGCACTCACCCAGGCCGCCCGACTATCCGGTCGCATACGACGCCGGAAAAGCGCTTCACGCCGCCGCCAAAGCCAAGGGGGAGTTTGGCTACGGTGCGCAATGGGCGGGTCAGGCTGCGGCTCTGACAAGATCGTTGCCTGCTGCTCAATTGTTTGCCCAGTTGGAGAGCGAGCTGAAAGAGAGTGTCAGACATCTGCAGCAGTTCGGGAGCTAACGGATTTTACGTGGCGGCGGCTAGCAATCTGCCTGAACGATCTCACTCCCTTAAGCGTCTTTTCGCGCTCATTTACTCAAAGTTTATTATTTTTGCACTCGACTCACCGCCGCCACACTGAACTTGTTACGTACGCTTCTAGCTCGCGATAACCCAACCAGCCGCGCGATTCCGTTCACAAAACTATAGGATTACAAAATGTCAAAAATCTTGGTGAAATTTTTCGGCCGAGCAAAGAACTGAAAGCCGCAACATGTAACGTGACAGTGCCAGCAACGCCCGCCCGAAAACGCCCAAGGTGGGCGATTCGTTCCTGCCACGCATTACTGTTCGTACATGGTGGGTATTCGAACTTGACGTCAATGCACCTAGATTCAGCACTTATTCGCGCTACCAGCGCGATTTTCCACAAGGACGAGCAATCTTGCGTCGAGTTCAATAAAATTCTGGAGAAACGCCGTGTCGGCACTTTCAAGCCCCAGCTCGCAGTCTGTCCGAAAGCGGGCTTCAATCAAGAATTTGCCAGTGAATCTATTCGGTTCTGTCATGGGTATCGCTGGCTTGTCCATTGCCTGGAGGATTGCCGGCCATGAATTTGGCGCGAGCCCGCTCATTTCTGACATAGTCGGCGTCTTTGCCGTGATCGTCTTCCTTGTGCTGAGCGCAGGATATCTGGTTAAGGGAGCCAGATACCCTGCTGCAGTCGCCGGTGAATTTCAACATCCGATCGCCGGCAACTTCTTTGGCGCCATCGCCATCGGCATCCTGTTACTATCGACAGTCGTCGCCCCACTGAGCCAGACACTCTCCGAGGTCGTGTGGACGATCGGCACCATCGCTACGATAACGCTTTCGTTCATATTCACCAGCAGATTGCTTCAGGGAAAGATTGATGCTGCGCATGCGGTGCCTGCGTGGCTAATTCCAGGAGTCGCAACGCTGGATATCGCAGTTGCCGGCGGCACCATGCCCATGCCGTGGGCTCACGAAGTCAACCTGTTTGGCATCGCCGTCGGCGCGATGGTTGCCTTATTGTTCTTCACAATGATCATGTCCCGGTTGATCCATCAAGAGCCTCTGCCGGCCGGAATGGTTCCATCGATGATTATTTTGATCGCGCCGTTCGAGGTGGGATTTCTTGCATACACAAACTTCACGCAGCACATCGACACGTTTGCCGGTCTGCTGTTCTACTTCGGTCTGTTCGTGTTCGCGATTCTCTCCTTCAGAGTCTTCCGTGCAGGTATTCCCTTCGCTTCGGGCTGGTGGGCGGTCAGCTTCCCGATGGCTGCACTGACGATCGCATCCTTGAAGTATTCCATGTTCGTGCAGTCCTGGCCTTTGACGGTCATTGCGATCCTACTACTCACCATTCTCAGTATCGCGATCGTCGTCCTTTTTGTGAGGACGCTGCACATCCTCTTCAACGGCAAACTTCTCGCTGGCTGAAGTTTTACCCTGCACCCGTTGAGTACTTTCCCGTGGGTAAGCGCTACGACGTCAAGTACCGCGAGTCGATGAACTGTCCACAAACCGGAGACGATTTTCGAACGATGGATTCGTCGGGCGAGAGCGTATTACCCTAAGCAAGACATTGGCGTCGCGCTCTGCCCAATACTGACGATACGCAATGGCTTATCGATGGCGGAAGACGGGAGCGCGCTTGGCCAGGAATGCGTACATGCCTTCCTTTTGACCTTCGGTCGCGAACGCGGCCTGGAAAAGCCGACGCTCGTGCAACACACCCTCGCTCAACGGCGTCTCGAATGCCCGATTGACCGCCTCCTTTGCAAGCCGTACGGCAGGCAGGTTGTAACCGGCGATGGTGTGGGCTGTCTCGAGCGCAGTTTGCAGCAAGTCGGTCGATGGAACAACGCGCGCAACGAGGCCGGCTGCGAGTGCTTCATCAGCGCGCAAATTCCGGCCAGTGAGAATCAGGTCCATCGCAAGCGATTTTCCGACAGCACGCGTCAAGCGCTGCGAACCGCCAATACCAGGCGGAATGCCGAGCTTGATCTCTGGTTGACCGAATTGCGCATCATGGGCCGCAATGATGAAATCGCACGCCATCGCCAGTTCGCATCCGCCGCCGAGCGCATAGCCGCCAACAGCCGCGATGATAGGTTTTGAAATCGTCGCAATGCGATCCCACTCGGCGAAAAGGTCTTTCGCGTGCCAGTCGGCGAACGACTTGTCGACCATTTCCTCGATGTCCGCCCCTGCTGCAAATGCACGCCCATTGCCGGTGATCACGATCGCGCCAATTCCGTCGTCCTGGTCAAAAGTCGTAAGCGCTGCGAGCACCTCGCGCGACATCTGAACGTTGAGCGCGTTCAGGTTCTTCGGGCGATAGAGCGTGATCAGACCGACGCGCTCCCTTCGATCAATCTTGATGGTTTCGTACACGCCGTTTTCCGTCACGGCTCCGGCGGCATCTGTATTCGCGCCGACGGCAGCCGGTGCGGCATTCGCTTCGATCACTTGCATGCTGGATGGCTTGGTGGAAGCGCCACGCACGGCTGAAACGTCGTTCGACATATATTCACCTGTCAGTTCAAATGTGAGGCGTTATGCGGGAAGGCTTATCAAGCGCTTCAAAGGATCTTTGTCTGACTCAGCATCGGCCTGCGACGCATAGGCACCCGATGAAGCCATCAACTCGGCCAGAATTGCTTCGCGATGCTCGTCCACCGCGGGCGCTTTTCTGACTGCCGTGACATCCTCATCGGGTGAGGTGCTCATCTTGACCGGATTGCCGGCTGTTTTCACTTTCCGTTCGGACTTGCCCTGGACATGAATGAACATGTTGCGCGCGTGCAGTTGCGGGTGATTAATGACCTTGTCGATCGTGTTAATCGGCGCGCAGGGCACGCCAGCCTCGTTCAGCTTCTCGAGCCAAACGCTGACCGGTGCGGCGCGGGTGATCCGCTCAACGGTCTCGATCATCACGGGCCGGTTTTGCACGCGCAGATCATTGGTCAGGAACAGCGGGTCAAGTGCCACTTCCGGCACGCCCAACGCGTCTGCCATCAACAGAAAAAGCTGATCGTTGCCCGCGGCAATAATGAATCGGCCATCCTGGGCAGCAAAACTTTCGAACGGTGCGAGCGAGGGATGCGCGTCGCCAGTTCTCGTGGGCACCTTTGCTTCGACGTCAAATCTGGCAAACGCGGTTTCCATCAGCGCGGCCTGGCAATCGAGCATCGCGATGTCCACGTGCGTGCCTTGTGCGTCCCTGGAGCGCTTGTATAGCCCCGCCAGGATGCCTATCACAGCAAATAGCGCGGCACCGAGATCGCCGATGGCCGTACCCACTCGTGCCGGCTGACTGTCGGGCCACCCCGTCAGACTCATGACGCCGCCCATTGCCTGCACGACGGTGTCGTAGCCCGGCAGGTCCTTGAACGGGCCAGTGTGGCCAAAGCCCGAAATCGAAGCATAGACAATGTGCGGATGCGTTCTTGCCAATTGCTCGGGGCCGTAGCCGAGCCGTTCCATCACGCCGGGCCGGAAGTTCTCGACCACCACGTCCGCCTTATCCAGCAGGCGCTCGAGAAGTTCGCGATCACGCGGAGACTTGAAGTCGAGCGCAATGCTTTCCTTTCCGCGGTTGAAGCACATGAAGTACGCCGACTCGTTGTCGACGAACGGACCGAACGCGCGCGTATCGTCTCCCGTGCCCACACGCTCGATCTTGATGACGCGCGCCCCGAGGTCAGCCAGCGTCATCGCGCAATACGGTCCGGACAGCACACGCGAAAAATCGACAACCGTTATTCCTTCGAGGGGCAAGCGCTTCTTCACCCCGGGTTTGTTCTCAGCCATAGCCAGTTCCTGGTTGAATAAGGTCAAACGCCTTCCTGAATCCAGTGCGAAGCTTTCTCGGCGATCATCATCGTCGGGCAGCTCGTATTGCCGCTGGTGATCGTGGGCATCACGCTCGCGTCCACCACACGAAGTCCCGCAACGCCGCGCACGCGCAGATGGCTGTCGACAACAACATTCGGATCCGCGAGCGTGCCCATCCGAATCGTACCGACGGGATGGAAGATCGTGGTGGCGATGTCCCCGGCCAGCTTCATGAGTTCGGCGTCGGACTCGTATTGCGCGCCCGGCTTATACTCCTGCGGCCGGTATTTCGCGAGCGCCGCCTGGCTCGCGATGCGTCGCGTCAGGCGAAGGCCATCTACTGCGACTTTCCGATCGTCTTCCGTACTGAGGTAGTTCGGAGCAATGGCCGGTGCATCCTCAAAGTTGCCGCTCTTGATGTGCACCGTGCCCCGGCTCGTGGGGTTCACATTGGCGACACTTGCAGTGAACGCCGGAAACGTGTGCAGCGGCTGCCCGAAAGCGTCGAGACTCAACGGCTGCACGTGATACTCGATGTTGGCGTGCTTCCTTGACGGATCGCTTCTGGCAAAGGCCCCGAGCTGGGAGGGCGCCATGCTCATCGGGCCGGATCGGTGCAGCGCATATTCAAGGCCGATCTTCGCCTTGCCGAGCATATTCGAGGCAAGAACGTTCAACGTGTCGCAGTTTTCAACCTTGTAGACCGCGCGAATCTGCAGGTGATCCTGCAAGTTTTCGCCGACACCAGGCGTGTGTTGAACAATATTGATGCCGTGCTTTTTCAATAGGGATGCCGAACCAATCCCCGAGTGCTGCAGAATGTGCGGCGATCCGATCGCGCCGGCGCTAAGCACGACTTCGCGGGTGACATTCACCGACACAAGCTCGCCATTGCGAACGATTTCCGCACCGGTGCAACGCAGCGCACCGTTGGTGTCGCGTTCGATGTTGAGCTTCTTCACGTGGGCGTTAGTCCACGTCGTGAGATTCGAGCGGTGTTTGATCGGACGCAGGAAAGCCTTTGACGTATTCCAGCGCCAGCCGTTTTTCTGCGTGACATTGAAGTAGCTCACGCCGAAATTGTCACCCTTGTTGAAATCGTCGATGATCGGAATGCCGGCCTGCTCTGCCGCTTCGGCAAACGCATCAAGAATCTCCCACCGGAGGCGCTGCTTTTCGACACGCCACTCGCCGCCGCTTCCGTGAATCTTTGCAATCGCTTCGGCATTGGCGTTCAGCAGTTCGTGCTGGCTCGGATCGAGCTTGTAGAAGTCTTCGTGAGCCTTGAAGTCCTTCAATGAGTTATTCCACGTCCATTCCGGGTTGTCAGTCAGGTCGGCCCAATGGTCGTAGTCGCGAGCCTGGCCGCGCATGTAGATCATCCCGTTGATACTGGAGCACCCGCCCAACGTTTTGCCACGCGGATAAAGAATCTGCCGGCCATTGAGTCCTTTGTCCGGCTCGGTGCGGAATTGCCAGTCCGTGCGCGGATTGTCGATGCAATACAAATAGCCGACGGGGATATGAATCCACATGTAGTCGTCGCTACCGCCCGCTTCGACCAGAAGAACATTCCGGGTCTTGTCGGCACTCATACGATTCGCGAGCAGGCTGCCGGCGGAACCGGCGCCAATAACAATAAAGTCAAATGTCGTACTTTCCATTTGCATCCCATTTATCCTCGCGAGCGTTTTCCAACGCTGCCGGCATAAATTAGACCGATCGCCTATAAAAATAGAAAAAAAATGGTGCTAACCCAGCCCAGCGAAAAAACCGTCCGCGAAAATGTGCAATGCCTCCGGGCCGCCTTCGAGCTTTGCCCTCAACACTGCGCCTTCCCAGCCGATCCAGAAGAACGCGGCAAGTTTCGAACAATCGGCCCCTTCCGCAACCTCGCCGGCCGCCTGCGCTTCCATCAGGCACCTTGCCGTTCGACCTTCCCAATCGGCGAAAACCTCGCGCAACCGTATGCAATGACTCTCCGGAAGTACGGCCATTTCCTGCCCGAGATTGCCGACCAGACAGCCACGTCGAAAGCTGTAGCGTTTCATCCCTGCTTCCGCATCCGCGACAAAATCGTGGAAGCGCTGCAGGGGTGATTTCGATTTGTCCGTGAAAAACCAGTTGAGCTTTCTGACGAAATACGCAGCGTAGCGATCGATCAATTCGAGGCCAAACTCTTCCTTGCTTCCGAAGTAGTGATAGAACGAGCCTTTTGGCACGTTCACGCTACGCAAGATCTCGTCGATTCCCGTTGCAGAGAAACCTTTTTCCGTGAGCGCAGCAACGCCGGCGCGCACGAGAATCTCCCGGGTTTCGCTATGGCCCGCGAGTTCTTTCGGTGGGCGCCCTCGACGGCGCGGAACTGTATGAATGTCCATACAGCGGATATTAGACCACTCGTCTATAAAATTCAATGCGATACGCCGTGTCGTTACAGCTTGCGTATCGTTAGCACGCTCACGTCGTACGAAACGGAGCGACGAGATATTCGCGTGCAGGTCACCAATCACATGGCGACCTGCACCCCTTCGAACCGGATTGCGGCTTAGACGAGCGTCAGCGTTACGTCGATGTTGTTCCGCGTTGCGTTCGAATAAGGGCACACAATATGAGCCCTGTTGATGAAGTCCTGAGCCGCTTCGCGTGCCATGCCCGGCAACGAAATCTTCAACTCGACTTCAATGCCGAAGCCATTGGGAATGGGACCGATGCCCACGATTCCGTTGATCGATACATCAGCAGGAATAGCGATTTTGTCGCGCGCAGCAACGAATTGCATCGCACCGATAAAACACGCACTGTAACCTGCAGCAAAAAGCTCTTCGGGGTTGGTGCCTTTTTCGCCCTTCCCGCCCAATCCCTTCGGCCTTGTCAGCTTCAGATCAAGTCCGCCTTCCGGCGCCACGGCGCGGCCTTCACGGCCTCCGGTCACCTCGGCGTGTGCACGGTACAGAACGTTTTCGATCGACATAGTCAGCTCCTTATTGATGAATCGGATAACGGGCGCAACCAGCAGCGCCCCCGTGTTGCTTTAGTGCCCAGCGCTCTGGCCGCCGTCGACGTGCAGAATTTCGCCCGTCACGAACGGCGCAGCATCCAGATACAGGATCGCGTTGACGATGTCGCTCATCTCGCCCATATGGCCCATCGGGTGGAGTGCGCCGAGTGCCCCGTGCGTTTCGGGGGCGTGCATCGGCGACTTGATGATGCCGGGAGCAACCGCGTTCGCGCGGATGCCGCGCTTCGCATATTCGATTGCCAGTGACTTTGTGGCTGCGTTCAGACCGCCCTTCGTCAGCGATGCCAGCACCGACGGCACACCGTCGATGGCGTGGTCGATCAGGCTGGTCGTGATGCTGACCACATGGCCGCTGTTGTTCTTCTCCATCTCGGCGATCGCCAACTGCGTGATGAAGAAGAAACCGTTCAGATTTACGCCCGTCACCGCGGCGTAGTCTTCAGACGTATAACCGGTAAACGGCTTGGCGATGAAGACACCGGCGTTGTTGATCAACGTGTCGATGCGGCCGAAGCGCGCCACGCCCTCGGAAATCACGCGACGCGCCGTTGCTGGATCAGCGATGTCACCCGCCACCGTCACAATGTTGGGATCTTCGGACGGCTTGATGCTGCGTGCCGTTGCGACGATACGGTAGTCCAGCTTGCGGAATGCTTTGACGGTCTCTGCGCCAATGCCTTGCGATGCGCCAGTAACGACTACGACCTTTTGCGACGTGCTCATTGAAAACCTCGAATATTGAACTGGGCTCTCTTGCCCACCGGGCCGGCGGCTCCGATAGGTGCCTAATCTAGGTGCATTCACGCGCCGAGCAAACACCCGCTACGGACAAACTATTTTGCGCGAGCGGAACAAATCGGATCGAGGCCCAATGATTACGGGCTTGCGCGGGTCGAGCGAGGTCTTGATTCACCGGCCTTGTCAGCCCTCCTTGCGCTCGCCCGGTGTCATCCACGGTTCGCGAATGCCAGCACGATCGCGTTAGCCAGTTCGTCGGCAATGTGCGCGGGTGCACCCGCCGCGGTGAAAATCGTGAACTCGACATCGGGTAGTGAAGGCAAGCCGGCATCCGGCGGGACCGCGCGCAAGCCGTGCACCAGTTGTGTCTGCACGATCGGCGTCACTGCAAAGCCTGCCTGTGCTGCGGCGCACAGACCGGCGCCGCTCGAGCACACCAGCGCGATCCGGTAGTCGAGGCCTGCCCGGGCGAGTGCGGCCAGCGCCGCCTCACGATACGGGCACGGTTCGGGCAATAACGCGAGCGGCACCGGAGCGCCAGGTGTAAGCGACGCCCACTCCGCGCCGGCCCACACGAGCGGCTCGCGCCAGAGAACCTGTCCAGTGCGCGCACCTTCGCAGTGACCGCCGATCACCATGTCGAGTTCACCCTGATCCATCGCCTGCAGCAGTTCGGTAGGAATGCCAACCCTGACACTGAACGCGACGCGCGGGTAGCGGACCGCGAACGCGTGCATGACATTCATGAGCCTGACGTTGGCCAGGTCGTCGGAGAGGCCGACACGGATCGCGCCCTCGCTGGGTCCGCGAAGCATCTGTGCCCGTGCGTCACGGTTGAGGGCGAGGATCGCACGCGCGTAACCCAGCAGCAGCTCGCCGTCCGCCGTGAGCGTGATCGAGCGCGTGGTGCGCGAGAGCAGTTCGCGGCCGGTCTGTTTCTCCAGACGCCGCAGATGCGCGCTGACGGCAGACTGCGTCAGATTGAGACGGGCTGCAGCGGCCGTGAAGCCGCCTTCCTGGACCACGGCCACGAAAGATCGCAGCAGGACGGTATCGAACATGGACTAGCCCCTTCTCATACAGTGCGAATGCAACTGAATGCGGCGATGATACTTCGTTTATATTTTGAATCGAAATATGTTGTGATGGCGGCTCTCAACACACCCGGAGTATTGCCATGTCTACCCTGCTGCATATTGAATCGTCGCCGCGTAAGAAGCGGTCTGCTTCGCTCGACGTCGCACGCGCGTACGTGGACGCTTACCGCGACACGCATCCGGATCATCGGATCGACGTGCTCGATCTGTGGTCCGTCGCAATGCCGGAGTTCGACGGCGACGCGCTCGATGCCAAGTATGCGGACCTGAGCGGCGCACCGCTCAGCGAAGACCAGCAGCAGGCGTGGACCAGCATACGGCAACTCGCGCAGCGACTGCACGACGCCGATACGTTGCTGTTCTCCGTGCCGCTGTGGAATTTTTCCATTCCGTACAAGCTCAAGCATTTTATTGACGTCGTGTCACAGCGCGGCATCCTATTCTCATTCGATGAGCGTGGACTGCAGGGCCTGCTGAAGGAGAAGAAAGCGGTGGTCATTTATGCACGTGGCCTCGACTATTCAGTGGGCTCGAGCACACCCGCCCATTCGTTCGATTTTCAGCGGCCGTTCATGGAAGCGTGGCTGCGATCCGTCGGCGTGACCGACGTCAAATCGATTGTCGTCGAGAAAACACTCCTTGGCCCCGAACTCGATCACGCGGCAAGGCAGGCGGCACGCGAGCAGGCAGTGACGCTCGCGCAGGCAATTTGATTCGGCAAACGAAATATTGCGCGGCGCATGTGGTGCATCACTTTTCATGAATCAATGTGATACCCGACTACGTGACGCCGCCTTCATTCCTGTTTTTTTAACGAGGCACTACTTTGAACACGCTGCTCAAGAAAGGGTTGTTGTCACTCGCCATCGCCGGTGGTCTGCTATCCGCCGCCACTGCACAGGCCGCGTCCGATCCTGATCTCGCCGGCAAGAACGTTGTGCTGGTACATGGCGCCTTCGCGGACGGATCGAGCTGGAACAAGGTCATTCCTCTCCTCGAAGCAAAAGGCCTGCACGTGACGTCCGTGCAAAACCCGCTGACGTCACTGGGCGACGACGTTTCGGCCGCGACCCGCGCGATCGACCGTCAAAACGGTCCGGTGGTGCTGGTTGGCCATTCGTGGGCCGGGTCCGTGATCACGGCGGCGGGTAACAACGATAAGGTCAAAGCGCTCGTCTACGTCGCAGCGTTTGCGCCCGACAATGGACAATCGGCCAACGACATTCAGAAAGGGCTGCCGGCGCCTGCGTGGCTGCCCGAACTGCACAAGGACGCTGCGGGTTTCCTGACGCTGTCCGATAAGGCGATGGCCGAAAATTTCGCCCCCGATGTTTCCCACGCGCAGGCGCGTGTGCTCGCTGCGACGCAAGGGCCGTGGTATTCGGGCTGTCTCGACGAAAAGATCGGTCACGCCGCGTGGCATGACAAGCCGTCCTGGTATGTTGTCTCGACGAAGGACCAGATCGTCCCGACAAGCTTCCAGATGAAATTGGCGAAACAGATCGGTGCTACGACCGTGGATGTCGATGCAAGTCACGTTCCGATGCTATCGAAACCTCAAGAGGTCGCTGCCGCAATCATCTCGGCAGCACGTCAGGCGAAGTAGCAGCGAATCGGGCCACGGCGGCTCAGGACCCGCGCAACTCACGTACGCCCTTACCTATCCGCCGCCGCAGCAACGTTCGCAACGTGACGCCGTCCGCATAGCCGACCTGCTCGGCAATGCGGTCAACAGTGAGGCTGCTCGTCTTGAGCAACTGGACGGCGCGCTCGATCCGCAGGTCCTGAATGTACTCGACCGGCGTTTTACCGAGCACGGCGTTCAAACGCCGCGTCAAGGTCCGCGTACTGGTCGCCAATGCATCGGCGGCGACGTCCAGCGCGATTGCCGTGTCGAGGTGTTCACGCACCCAGCGATCGAATCGCTCGACGAGCGGGTCGGAATGAGAGAGGTGATCGGAGATCGCATAGGCGGACTGCGACAGCCGCGCATCGAATACGAGGTACCGGGCCACGAGCGCCGCAAGCTCAGGGCTATTGTTGCGGATCAACCAGAGCGCAAGGTCGAGGTGGCTCAGGGCAGCCCCTGCCGTTACCGCGTTGCCGCTGGGAACGACAATGCGATGCGCGTCCAGGTGCACCTTCGGGTAGCGCTGCCGGAACAGCGGCGAGAGCCACCAGGTGGTCGTGGCTTCGCCACCGTCGAGCAAGCCGCTTTCAGCCAGCACGAAGGTACCCGTACAGGCGGCTGCAATGCGGGCGCCGCCACTGCGCCACGAGCGCAAGGTATCTAGCGCATCGATCACGTCGTTCCGGCCGAGCGCAGGCACGAGATCCTCAGCCGTCGTGCGGTTGAGCGCCGGAACGACGACCCAATCCGGGGCAGGCAGGTCGGTCACATCGTGAACAGGCACTTGCATCCCAAGCGAGGTACGCACCTCGGGACGCACTCCCATCACGGTGATGTCGAAGCCCGCGGTGGCCATTCCCGTGGACCGCGCAAGGCTGTTGGCCATGGTCAAGCCATCGAGCACGGTGGTGAGGCCGGTGTCGAACACCCCTTCGAGTGCGAGGACAAAAATTCGCATGGCGGAATTGATACCAATATTGTCGATTCAGACAGTATTCCCCGTCGCACTCTGTTTGTACAGTGTCGTTCACCGCAGAGCCCCTCATGCGAATACTGGAGAACGAAGATGATCAGGAATGCCTTGTTTGTCCGACTTGAAGCCAAACCGGGGAAGGAGCAGACGGTAGCAGACTTCCTCGCCGCTGGTCTTGAAATGGCGGGCCAGGAAGCGACTACGCCGATCTGGTTCGCTCTCAAGCTATCGCCAACAACGTTTGGCATCTTCGACGCTTTTGCGAGTGAAGAGGATCGCCAGGCGCACCTGCATGGAAGTATTGCCGCTGCCCTGATGGCACACGCCGACGAGATGCTGGCAAGCCCCCCGTCGATCGAATCGATCGACGTCCTGGGCATGAAGAATCAACTGGCGTGAGTCGTTTGCGCCTTGGCAGCGCACAGATTTGCCGCCGGAAGATTGTTTCCGGCAAGCGTGGCGTCTGCCAGCGTCTGGCGCTCCGATTCAATCGCATTCACATAGATGGAGTAACTCGTGTCGATTCATTACAAACTAGCTGCATTATTCGCCACCCTTGCGCTTTCGAGCGCGTCTTTTGCGCAAGCGCCTGACGTCAAACCGGAACGGATTCGTGGCGATATCGTGTCGTTCAAAGGCGAGATTCTGACCGTGCACCGGAACAGCGGCGACACCGTGTCGATCGATGTCAAGCCGGACGTCGGGGTATCGGCTTTCAAGGCCGCCAAGCTTTCCGACGCCAAAGTCGGTTCGTACGTGGGGACGCCGGCGATCACGGGCAGCGATGGAAAACTGACGGCCACTTCGATGATCGTTTTTCCTGAAGCGGCACGCGGTACGGCCGAAGGGCATTTCGCGTATGACTTCGGTCCCAATAGCACGATGACGAATGCAAACGTGGTGTCGGTTGTCACCGGCACCAGCGGCCGTGAACTGAATCTGTCATACAAGGGCGGCAGCAGCACGGTAACCGTACCGGAAAACGTGCCGGTCGTGACGCCGGTTCCGGTGAGCAAGACAGATCTGACGGCGGGGAAGAAAGTTTTCGCCGTGGTGACACCGGGTGCGAGCGGCGTTTATGACGCGCACGTGCTGTTCGTCGAAAAAGACGGCGTGGTGCCAGCGTTCTAAGGCCTGATGCCGGCCCATAGCGGCCGGTCATGGCGGTGAGCGGCGCCATTTTCTGCAAGTGCATTGCGGTCTTCTTTTCCATTCACTCAACAATCCTAACCGATTGTTGAGTTCCTACTACTCAAGGACTCACATGCGTTTTCCGACGTTACGATCCGCTGCCGCGCAAGCGGCGGCTGCACTCTGCCTGCTTACCACTGCCGCTGCGCCCGCTTTTGCCGCACCGGTCAGGAACATCGTCGTGGTCCATGGCGCATTCGCCGATGCTGCGGGCTGGCGTCCCGTCTATAACATTCTGACGAAGGACGGCTACCACGTGACACTGGTGCAACAACCGCTGACGTCGTTTAACGACGACGTGACCGCCACGAAGCGCGTGCTCGATAGCCTTGACGGTCCGTGCGTACTTGTCGGCCACAGCTATGCCGGCGCGATCATTAGTGAAGCCGGAAACGACGAGCACGTTAAGTCGCTGGTCTACATCGCCGCGCATGCGCTCGACGCCGGTGAAACCATCGGTGAGAACGGCAAGAAGTACCCGGGTGGTCCGCTGTCCATCGTCGGCACGTCGGATCATTTTGTTTATCTGAAACCGGCCGACTATCCGTTGCAGTTCGCGCCCGACCTGCCCCGTGCGCAAGCCGAGTTCGAAGCGAATGCGCAGATACCGCTTGCGGCATCCGAGTTCTCAGCGCAGGTTTCCGATCCGGCGTGGAAGACAAAGCCGAGCTGGTACATGGTCGCGAAAGCCGACAAGATCATCAATCCGGAACTCGAACGCATGTATGCATCGCGTGCTCACGCGACCACGGTCGAAATCAACGGCGCGAGCCATGCGGTGTTTGAATCCCATCCGCGGGAAGTCGCCGCAATGATCGAACAGGCTGCACAGAAATCTGGCGAGTAAGCCGTTGCTCTTCCCCCAGGCGGTACGTATGCCCGTAACTGGAAAGGCAGCGCGTTGGCGCTCTTCCTGTCACGGGCATGCTGCCGATCCGAACGCAAGCCGCCTCACGTAGTCAACAACAAATCTCAAGGTGCCGGATTGGCGTTTCCAACGACGGGCAACCTCATCAATCACGAGATCGCTTTGAGCCACGCAACGATTCAACCCGCCTGGGTCCGCATCACGCACTGGATTAACGCGCTCGCCGTCGTACTGATGGTAATGAGCGGCTGGCAAGTCTATGACGCCTCGCCGATCTTTCCAGCCTTGCGCTTTCCTGCCGCCATCACCTTGGGTAGCTGGCTTGGCGGCGCACTACTGTGGCACTTTGCGGTCATGTGGCTGCTGGTGACGAATTTCCTCGTCTACGTCGGGCTGAATCTAGCGTCCGGACGTCTGCGCCGCAAACTGCTGCCGCTCAGCTTCAAGTCACTTACAACCGATCTCGTCGCCGCGCTGCGTGGCAAGCTCGGCCATGAGGACCTCAGCCACTACAACGCCATCCAGAAGCTCGCCTATCTGGTGGTAATCGTCGATATCGCGCTACTGGTGCTCTCAGGGCTGGCCGTATGGAAGTCGGTGCAGTTTCCGCTCCTGCGCACGCTGATGGGCGGGTACGACAATGCGCGCGTCGTGCATTTCATTGCAATGAGCGTGCTGGTTGCGTTCTTCTTCGTGCACGTCGCCATGGTCGCACTGGTGCCGCGCTCGCTGCTTCTGATGATTCGTGGACGGTAGTCATGACTTTTCGAAAACGGCCTGTGAAGCTCGACACGTTTCTTTCGTCTCACGCCGAATCCATCATCAAGGATGCACGCAAAGAACTGAAAGATCCGGCACGCCGCCTGCTCGGAAAACGAATTCTCACGCTCGGCGGCATTGCGCTGCTGTCAGGTTGCGATTTGTCCAATGACAAGTCGGTGAACACCATGCTGCGCAAAATGTCGTTCTTCAACGATGACGTGCAAGCCCTGCTGTTCAATCCGAAAGAGATGGCCCCGACCTACCCGGAGTCGATGATCACACGGCCGTTTCCGTTCAACGCGTTCTACGGCATCGACGACGTGCCCGAAGTCGACGCGGCGACCTACCAGCTCCAGGTAAGTGGCCTCGCGAATGGCAAACGCGTCTGGACGCTCGACGAACTGCGCGCCTTGCCGCAGAAAAGTCAGATTACTCGGCATATCTGCATCGAAGGATGGAGTGCGATTGGCCGCTGGGGTGGCGTGCGCTTCTCCGAGTTCATGAAGCGTGCGGGCATGGACATGACGGCGAAGTATGTGTCGCTGCATTGTGCGGACAACTACTGGACCAGCATCGACATGCCGACGGCGTTGCATGCGCAGACCCTGCTCACGCTGACCTATGACGGTGCGGTGCTGCCGCCGAAATACGGCTTCCCGATGAAGCTGCGTATGCCGACCAAGCTCGGCTACAAGAATCCGAAGCATATCGTCGCGATCAGTGTGACGAACGATTATCCCGGTGGTTACTGGGAGAACCAGGGCTACAACTGGTTCGGCGGTTCCTGAAGGGCTCCTGAATCACGCCGGTTCGCCGTTTGCATCGCCGTGCCCGCCCCTATCAACCCTCGCCGCCAGGCAGCGCGGCATTGAACGCCAATGAGAGCGTGCCCACCAGAATGAGGCTCGATGCCCAGACTGCGTCCAGGTTGAACCAGCTCCGTGACACGAACTTCAGCCCCAGGTAGCGGTAGACCAACCAGGCCAGCAGTCCGCCAACCGCGATCATGGCGATCGCATGGACGCCGGAGACAAGCAGCGCCATGCCCAGATTGGCGTCGATCAGAGTCCGCGCGGCCTGATGCCCTCGATCCATGTCGTAGGACCGGCAAAGGCCGAGGTAGATCGGTACCAGCATCAGTCCGGCGCCGTGCGCGATGGCAACGGCGAAGGACCAGAGCGCAAGCCGCGACGGCGGGATACGCGCGAGTACACGCGGATGGCGCCGCCAGATCAGAAGGAAGACACCAAAGCCGATGACCAGCACGCTCGCGCCGATCTGGATCTCGCGCTGCCAGGCGAGCAGGACCGCAAGCATGGCGAAGGGCACGATCACCACGAACATGGCCAACACGTGCCCCGCCGCGAGATACAGGAGTGCGGAGAACAGCGCCCGTGCACGTTTGTCCATCAGCCCGCTCGAAACGGCGAGCGGCCATCCCATCGCCGGGTTGAGCCCGTGATAGAGGCCACTCGCCGCGACGGCTAACCAAAGGGCGATCTGCGGCCAGCCACTACCAATCAAGTTCCCACCGACGGGTAGCAAAACGAATCGGTCGAGCAGTCACCGCCTTCGAGCCGGATCTGGTGAGCCCGGTATCCGTCGGGAAAGGCGACCCAGTAGTCGTCGGCCAGCGCAAGGCCGCCACCAGGTTCCGCCCGGGCCATGACCTGTGCCGCCGGCACACCGTCCGGATAGAACTGGTTGTCCCACGTCGAGTAGAGCGAGTTGGTCCAGTAGACACGCTTCCCGTCGCGACTGATCTCGACCATCTGCGGACCACCCGCGAAGGTTTGACCGTTCGGGTGAGGCGTGCGCCGTACGATCCCGCCGATGTGGACCGATCCCGTGAGCTTCGGCTTACGGGGTTCCGTCACGTCGTACTGGCGCATTTCGCCGGTTCCCCAACAGGCGACGTACAGGAATTTGTCGTCGATGGAGAGATCGATATCGGTGACGAGCGGCGGCACCGCGCCGAATCCCTGCAGCAAGGGCGGAAGCAGTTCCGTGGCAGCGGGCTCGGGCGGAATCGTCGCGGTCTTCTCGATGTGAAACTTTCCGCCCTCCCGCCACCAGGTCCAGATCGATCCTTCAAGGTTCGTCGTATCCACCACCACGCCAATGAAGCCGTATTCGCGGCTGGGATCGTGCGCAGGCCGCACTTCGAGCGCCATCTGATGGTTGGCGCCGAGGTCGATCGTCTGCACGTTGCGCCTCGCCCGCAAATCCCAGAAGTGGATGTGGTGCCCGTACTTGTTCGAGAGAAGATCTTCGGGGACGATCCCATTCTCGAATTGCGGCGGCAACGCCCACTCGCTCGACACCATGTAGTCGCGCGGCAGGTTCCACCAGAAATCGTAGTGTTTTTCCTGGGGCCCACGGTCGATTTCCCAGCGGCCGAGAACCTCGAAAGTCTCGCAGTCCATGATGAAGATCCCCGGGGGGCCATCTGTGCCATCCTTCCCAGCGCCGCCGAGCGTGCTGATGTAGATTCCTTCCGGTCCGCAATGAACGGTGTGGGGACGCGAGTAGCCCGTCTTGCGGAAGATTTCCTCGGGTTCAATGATCTTGTGGATTTTCGCCTGGGTCGGATGGGGCTTGGTGTCCACGATGTAGATGCGCGAGGAGCGCATCCCCGGAATGATCAGATAACGCCGTTCGAGGAAGGCGTGGCCGGTCAGCGGCGACAGTGACGATGAGCAGGCATTCCATCCAAAGTGATGAAATTCGTCCCCCTTGTTCGGCACCGGCACCGTGTGAACCACCTGGCTGTAGGTCGGCGATCCGGGCTTCACATCGACGACGGCGAGTGCATCAGGCTGCGAGAAATCGGGGCTGAGCAGCAGCGTGTAAGCGAAGTCTTCCGCTGGCGCATCCATGGCAAGTTTCGGCGATGCGTGGAACGTAGGATCTGGGCGCATTCCCATGACGGGGTCTCCTGTCGATCTGGTTCGGGGCCGGTCGCGGCTGGAGCGACCGGTTGTTTCGCCAACTTCAGCGCGCTTCGCATTTCGTCATACTTAAGCGCGTTGCTGCACTCTCATTGTCGCGCCATCGGATCGTTAGTGCTGCACGCCCCAGCGCCGAACGGTCACACGCTCGAGCGTATCGAACACCAGATGCTCGATCAGCAGGCCAATCACGATGACCGCACCCAGCCCGGCGAAAACGCGATCCGTATACAACTCGTTGCGATTCTGAAAGATATACCACCCAAGCCCACCGCTGCCGGAACTCGCACCGAATACGAGTTCGGCGGCGATCAGCGTGCGCCACGCAAAGGCCCAGCCCACGCGCAAGCCTGCAAGAATCGACGGCAATGCGGCCGGTACCAGGATCAGCAGCACATGGCGCATACCGGTGAGGCCGTAGTTACGCCCCGTCATACGCAGCGTCGCCGGCACCGATTGAAATCCGGAGTACGTGTTGAGCGCAAGCGGCCACAGCACCGCGTGCACCAGCACGAACAGCAGGCTGCCGGTGCCGAGTCCGAACCAGAGCAAAGCGAGCGGCAACAGCGCGATGGAAGGTAACGGGTTGAACATCGCGGTCAGCATCGACAGAAAATCTCGGCCTATACGCGTCGATACGGCCAGCGACGTCAGAACAAAGGCGAGTGCGGCGCCAAGCAGATAGCCGCGCAGCAGCACGGACATCGACACTGCCGTTTTCTGCAGCAGTTCGCCCGACCAGACACCTTGTACGAAGGCGCTGAACGTCGCGCCGAAAGTCGGCAGCAGCAGATCGTTGTCGACCGCGCGCGCTGCGATTTCCCATATCGCGATCAACACCAGCGCAATCAGCGTCTTGCGCAACCAGCCTTGCGCAAAGAGGCGCTTGCCGAGAGGCAGCGGCGCTTCGAGAACAAGTTCACCGAGCGGTTCGAGCGGGCGCTCATACTCCTCACGAACCGGCGGCAGCAGGACGGTGGGCGTGCTCATTGAACGGCCTCCGTTTGTTCGAACAACAGGTGATGGATACGCGCAACGCTGTGCTGAAAGTCGCTGCGCCCGAAACTATCCTGCGAATACTGGTGGCTGTTAAGCTCGGCGCGCACGCGGCCTGGATGCGGCGACAGCAACAGAATCCGGTTGCCGACCACGAGCGCCTCTTCGATTGAATGCGTGACGAACAGTAGCGTGAAGTTCACCTCTTCCCACAGGCGCAGCAGTTCCTCCTGCATCTTGCGGCGGGTCAGCGCGTCGAGCGCGGCAAACGGTTCGTCCATCAGCAGCACGCGCGGTTGCATCGCCAGCGCGCGGGCAATCGCGACGCGCTGCTTCATCCCGCCCGACAACGTATGCGGATAGGCATTGGCAAACGAAACAAGCCCCACCTTGTCGAGATAATGCAGCGCGCGTTCTTTGGCTTCTGTGCGTGAAAGCTTCTTCGCCACCCGCAGCGGGAAAGCCACGTTCTGCAGAACCGTCTTCCACGGCGGCAACTGGTCGAACTCCTGAAACACCACAATACGATCAGCGCCGGGACCGCGCACGGCAACGCCTTCGAGCGAGATGCTGCCCGACGTCGGCTGGATGAAGCCGGCCACGGCTTTGAGCAGCGTCGACTTGCCGCAACCCGAGGGGCCAAGCAGGACGAAGCGGTCGCCCCCGTACACGTCGAAACTCACGTCGTGGGTCGCGCGAACGATCCGTTCACGCGTGCGGTATTCGAGGTTGACGTGTTCGACCGCGAGCAGTCTTTCGCTGGTCACCGGAGCGGCCTGCTCAGCATCGTTCGGAAACAGCGAGGTAGGATTGGCCACCATCAGATCGCTCCCTGTAAGCCGACCGCACGCGCCGAGGAATAGCCGGCGAAGCTCGAGAAGAAAATCACGCTCAACTTCCCGACGCGGTTGCCGGATCGTCGAAGAAATAATCCTTCCATGACTTGGGCTCGTTTTTGATGACGCCGACGCGATACATGAACTGCGCGAGTCCGAACGTGTTCTGCGGTGCGACCTTGAACTGCACCTGCGGATCCTTGATGACCTTCAGCAGCAGATTGCGGTCGATTTTCGACTGGTTCGTACGGATGTAGATATCGGCTGCGGCGTCGGGATTCGCCGAGATAAAGCGTGCGGCATCCGCCAGCGCATCGACGAAGGCGCGATAGGTCTTCGGATTGTTGTCGCGGAATTTTTCTGTTGCGTACAGCACGGTTGCCGAGCTCGGGCCGCCCAGCACGTCGTACGAATTCAGCACGATGTGCGCCTTCGGATTGCCGGCGAGTTCCTGCTCCTGAAACGGCGGATTGCCGAAGTGTCCGGTGATTTCCGTGCCGCCCGCAATGATCGCCGCTGCCGCGTCCGGATGCGGCAGCGCCTGCGTGAACTTGTCGAGGCGGTTGTAATCCTTGTCGCCCCAGCGCTTCGCCGCCGCGTATTGCAGCACGCGCGATTGCACCGACACATTCACCGCCGGCAACGCGATACGGTCCTTCTCGGTGAAGTCGGCGATCGTCTTGACATTGGGATTGTTGCTGACAAGGTAGTACGGCAGATTGCCGAGCGACGCCACGCCCTTCACATTCTGCTTGCCGTGCGTGCGGTCCCAGATAGTCAGCAAGGGGCCGACGCCCGCACCGGCGATATCCACCGCGCCGGAGAGCAGCGCGTCGTTGACGGCGGCGCCGCCCGAGAGTTTCACCCAGTCGACCTTGATATCGAGGCCCTGCTTGCGCCCTTCTTTCTCGACGAATTGCTGGTCGCGCGCCACGTTCAGCTGCAGATAGACGATGCCGAACTGTTCGGCGATGCGGATCTGCCCTTCGGCGTGCGCGGGTACGGCTGCGCCGAAACCGGCGACACCCATCGACAAAGTAAGCAGCGTTGCGGTCAAACGACGGGAAAAAGACGACCGAAGAGCGGTCGGGCGAAACCTGGCAAGCATCGGAACTCCGGTCAGCATGTGATAGTGGTTATGGCGGGCGGCGTTGCCGTCAGAACGGCACGTCGCCTTCAATCGTCGTGCGATACAGTTTGCGGCGCAGATGATCTGGCGTGCCGGCCGCAAGATGCATCAACGAGCGGTTGTCCCAGAACACCATGTCGTGTTCGGCCCATTGATGCCGGTACAGATGCTCGGGGCGCACGCTATGCGCGAAAATTTCTTCGAGTAATGAATTGCTCTCGTCTTCCGGCAAGCCGATCACGCGAGTCGTGAAATGCTCGCTGACGAAGAGCGCGCGGCGGCCGGTCTCAGGATGCGTGCGCACAATCGGCTGCACGACTGGTTTCACTTGTGCGATCTGCTCTGCCGACAGATTCGGCCGCCATGGGCTGCGTTTCTGCAATTCCGCGTATTTCGCGAGATATGTGTGCTCGGCCGAACGCCCTTCCACCGCGTTGCGCAGGTTCGCCGGCAACGTGTCCCACGCGAGGTGCATGTTGGCGAACAGCGTGTCGCCGCCTTCCGAAGGCAGTTCCTGCGCATGGAGCAGCGACCCGAGGCTCGGCTTCTCCTTGTACGACAGATCGGAGTGCCAGTAATGACCGGCGTCGCCGAGACCGATCGGTTGACCGTTCTCGACGATGTTCGAGACGACCAGCACCTCCGGATAACCCGGCAACTGGAATTGATGCAGCACGTGAATCTGCAACGGGCCGAAGCGTCGGCTGAAGGCAATCTGCTGATCCGGCGTGATGCGTTGATCGCGAAACACGAGCACGTGATGGTCCAGATGCGCACGGTGAATGCGTGCGAAATCCTCCTGGCCCAGCGGCTCGCTGAGATCGAGACCCAGAACTTCAGCGCCGACGGGACCGTCGAAAGCGCGAATTTCGATGTGCCGGGCTTGATTGATATGGCCAGTGGCGCTGGCGGCGGTGGGTGTTAAGGCAGTCGTCACAGGAAACTCTTCGTCGAATCTGTTCGAAGGACGCCGGCTAAGGCGAAGTCAGACGAATTTACCGGTGCATGCGCGCGGCGACAACGAAGCAAATCCGATACGGTTATCTGCTGGAGTGATAAACCCGATGCTTTAACGCGCTGCGGGCCGCGTCCAAGCCCCAGATCGGCGCGAGCAGCTTCGCCGCATCGTCGGGATGGCTGCGAACCCACACCCCCGCCGACGTCAACTGCGCGACCAGGATGCTGATCACATCGGGGTGAGCCGTGGCGAAGAATTGGCAGCGGTCTGCGCGTGAGCGGCACTCACGACGAGCAGCGAAGACAGCGCCGCGCGAGCGAGCAAACGAAAGATAGAAAAGGTCAAGGCTCGAAATTCCGGTCTGGTCAATACGATCAAACCGCGATCGTAACAACGCCGAATCGCATGGATAAGCGAGCGTTTTAACTATGCTTAGCAGGCTAAAGCATAACGACGAAAAACTGCGTTGAGAGTCAGTGCGCGTTCCATGCTCTGTCCGGCGTTAGCCGTCCACAGGCGGCTCAAGCCTTCTCCTGATCACGTCGATCAACGCGCGTACCTTTGCCGTCGGATAACGGGTAGGCGGAAACACCGCGTAGATGCCCTTGGGCTTGCCGGCCCAATCCGGCAACAGGCGGACCAGCCGACCCGCCGCCACGTCTTCCGCGATCGAAAAATCCGTCAGCAATCCGAAGCCACCGCCCGCTAGCGTCGCCGCACGGGCGGCATCGGCTGTATTCACCAGCAGAACATTCTCGCAGCGCACGCTTTGTCTTGTGCCTTTCGCCCGCTGCAACTCAAGCGTCAGCGGATGCGGCAAGACAGATAGCGCGACATGAGGCATGGCAGCGAGCGCAGCCGGCGTCTTCGGCTTACCCCACGTATCGATGAATTCCGGACTCGCGACGATCCATTTGACGTAACCACCGAGCTTCACGGCACGGTAGCCCGAGTCGGCAAGTTGCCCCAGACGGATGGCCACGTCGATGCCTTCCGCGATCAGATCCACATAGTGGTCGTTGCAGACCAGTTCGATGTCGAGTTCCGGATACTCACGGCGCATCTCCACTAGCGCGGGCGTCACCACCAACGCCCCGTAGTCGATCGGCGCATTCACGCGCAACGTGCCGCGTAACGGCGCAGATTCCCCCGATACGGCCGATAGCGCTTCCTCCGCCGCCTGCAAGATCTTGCAACTTGCCTCGTAGAAAGCACGCCCGCTTTCGGTCACGCTGAGCCGCCGCGTCGTTCGGACCAGCAGACCCGCGCCGATTTCGCGCTCGAGCCGCTGCAGATGCGTACTGACCATCGTTTTCGTGAGGCCGAGACGCGCGGCCGCCGCGGTAAACGAGCCCGCTTCCACCACTGCAACAAAAATCGCAAGGCGGTTCAGATTGACATCTTTTAGATCTGCCATTCGCCCATTGTCCATCTTTGATTGATTATGTTTTCTAGCTTAGCAGTCTTCTGCGCGGTGCCGCGAGCCGGTACGCTTACCCCATTCCAGTCGACGGTTGTCGGCTTTCCCCGCCCCAGGAGCTTTCAATGTCAGCCGCCAAACCCGCCCAGCCGATCCGCCTTCACACCACGCTCCTCTCCGGGCACGGGCACCGCGTGAAGTTGTTCCTGACATTACTCGATCTGCCTTTTGAAGTGATCGAACTGAACATGGCTGCCGGCGACAATCGTCGCCCGGAATACCTGAAGCTCAACCCGTTCGGCCAGGTGCCGACAATCGAAGATGGCGAGACGGTGCTGTTCGATTCGAACGCAATCCTCGTCTATCTGGCGAAACGCTATGGCGACCCGTCATGGCTGCCGGAAGACGCGCTTGGCGCCGCCGCCGTGCAACGATGGCTCTCGCTCGCCGCCGGACAGATCGCTTACGGACCGTGCGCAGCGCGGCTGGTGACGGTATTCGGTGCGCCGCTCAATCTCGACACCGCGCAGAAGATCGCCCACAAGCTATTCGACGTGCTCGACGCCGAGCTTGCCGGCAAGAATTTCGCCGCGGGGGACCATGTGAGCATCGCCGACATCGCCGCGCATACGTACATCGCCCATGCGCCGGAAGGCGGCGTCTCGCTCGAGCCGTACCCGAACATCCGGGCGTGGCTCCGCCGTGTCGAAGCGCTGCCACGCTTCATCGCGATGCCTGCAACGAAGGCCGGACTGCTCGCCGCTTAACCAGAGAAATGCGTACGCCCTGACGGGCAGAGGCCGATATGTCCCAGCATTCTTCCGGCGCGCCGCGCGGCTGGGACGCCGCCGAGTCGCCGTTTCACGCCGCCGAACTCCTGGTACAGCAACATGTGGGAGTAAACGAAGAGGCGGAGTCGATTGGCCGTCGAGGCATCCGTCGGTATATGCCGGACCAGCATCGGCAGTTTTACGCCGAACAGCCATTCATGGTGTTCGGCGGGCTCGACGCAAACGGCCAGCCGTGGGCAACGTTGCGCGCGGCCGAACCGGGCTTTGTATCGTCCCCGGATCCGCGCACGTTGCGGATCGAGGGCGGCGTTTTACCGGGCGATCCACTGGCTGGGTACTGGCAGCCCGGCATGATGATCGGTGGCCTGGGGCTGCAAGCGCAGACCCGGCGGCGCAATCGCGTCAACGGCGTCGTGTCGTCGGTAGATGGCGATACGGTCACGCTCGAGGTCATGCAAAGCTTTGGCAACTGCGCAAAATATATTCAAAGCCGTACGCCGACCTTCGTTGCGCGCGGCGCAACCGGCACGCGGACACCCGTTGAAACGTCGACCCAACTCAGCGCAGCGGACCGCGCATTGCTGGCCAACACGGATACTTTTTTTATCGCCAGCGCGAACGTCAGCGAGGATGCGGGCCCGGCTCGCGGCGCCGATGTTTCGCATCGCGGCGGCATGCCGGGCTTCGTGCGCATTGACGACGCGACCACCCTGACAACGCCCGATTTCAGCGGCAACCGCTTGTTCAACACGCTGGGCAATCTGCTCCACGATCCGCGCGCCGGCTTGTTGTTCGTAGACTTCGCGAGCGGCGACCTGCTATACGTCGCGGCGCTCGCCGAAATCGTCTGGGACGGTCCGGAACTGGCTGAGTTTCCATTGGCCGAGCGGCTGGTGCGCTTTCGTATTACCGAAGTGCGGCGCAGCCGCCAGGCGTTACCGTTTCATTGGTCGGAAGTCGGCTATGCGCCACAGTTCGTGGCGCCGGCTTCACTGGCCGCTTCGGTGCCCGCTGCACCGCCTGCTTCGTTGCCTGATTCCCTGTCGGCCTCACCGCTCGATTCCCTGCCTGCTTCAACGCTCGAATCGCCGTGGAAGAAGCTCAGGATCTCCGCCGTGCACGAAGAAACGCCCATGATCCGCTCGTTCTATTTTGAATCGACGGACGGCTCACCGTTGCCGGCGTACGAGCCCGGGCAATACTTGCCGATCCGCGTGCCGATCGACGGCTTGGACAAACCGCTGACGCGCACCTATACGCTGTCCGACGGGAGCAACCGGCGGCAGTACCGGATCACCGTGAAACGCGACGGGGTCGGCTCAGCCTGGCTGCATGACCGCTTCGCCGCCGGTATGCAGATCGAAGCGATGGCACCGCGTGGCGCATTCACCTACGATTCAGCCAGCCTGCGCCCCGCCGTGTTCATTTCGGCGGGTATCGGCATCACGCCGATGATCACGATGCTGCATCACGCCATTGCCGCGCGCGAGCCGCTTAGTCCGCCCAGGCCGCTGCATTTCTTCCATGGCGCGCGACGCGACGTCGATCGGCCGTTCAGTGCGCACCTGCAGGACCTCGCGTCGCGCCATCAGGCGGTCTCGATGCACCTGTTCGACAGCGCCACCGATCCAGCCACCCACGCGCCTTCCGGCACCTTGCCCGGTCGCGTGAGCGTAGCGGAAATCAAGCGCGCACTGCCCTTCGACGACTACGACTTCTATCTGTGTGGCCCCGAGTCGTTCATGCGTGAACTGTATGAAGGATTGCGCGCGCTCAACGTCGGCGATAACAGAATCCGCTTTGAGGCGTTTGGACCGGCAACCGTCAAACGCACGCCTGCAATCCCAGCGGCGGTGGCGGAAAACGCCCAAAGCTCGCGCCCCGCAAACGTGCCGGCAAACGATGGAGCAGGCATACCCGTAACGTTCGCGCGATCGCAGCGCACGGTTCAATGGCTGCCGAAGAACGGCACGCTTCTCGACCTCGCCGAGGCATGCGGGATCGCCGCGCCGTCGAGCTGCCGGTCCGGGATGTGCGGGACATGCTCCACGCGCGTGTTAAACGGGCGAGTCGCCTACGAAGAACCCACGGACGCCCCCATCGACGCAGGCCATGCCCTCATCTGCATGGGGCGGCCGGTCGCCGACGACGTCGCCGCGACGGACGGACTGTCGCTGGAACTCTGAATGACGGGCCCGCCGTCCTGAGGCAAAATCGGACTACGCATGCGGCCACGCAGGTGCCTACTGTTTCCGATCGGTAAGATCAAGCGGGTGCCCGGCATTTTTACAGCAAATGCCGGTTTTCCCACATACCGAAAGCTTACGGCCAGTCATCCTGATGACTCGGGCGTGCGGCGGGAGGTTGTCATGTCGGTATATGTCGATGAAGGATTCAGGCCCTGTGTCACGGAATGCGCAACCGTCGCCTTCCGCGTCTGTTATGACGATCGGGTGCAGGTCTTCGAGGTCAGCGCCGAGGCGTTGATGACCTATTGTGGGGCCGCGAGCAAGCGGCGCACGGATTTGCTCGTCGCGTTCGAAGACGCACAACTGGAAATATTGAAGGTGGTGGAGTGCAAATGGCCGTTCAAACAGACCGAGCCCGTGCGCCTCGGGCTCGACGAATTTCGAATGGTCAGACAGTAGGTATGCCAGAATCGCGTCCATGACCTGGATCGCCGCCCTGCCGATGTACAACGTGACGCCCGCGCTTGCCACTGTGTGGCGCGAGTGGTTAGACGACGTCTTGCGCATGGTGAGCCCGGACTGCCGCATCGTCGAGCCCGACGAAGAACTGCATGGTTTCTGGCGGCGCCCCAACGTACTGCTCTCGCAAACCTGCGGCTATCCATTGGTGCATGGCTTGAACGAGCAGGTTCAGGTGATCGCTACGCCGCAATTCGATGCGCCGGGCTGCGCAGGGGCGGATTATTCGAGCGTCCTGGTGACGCGGGCGGATGCGCAGTTCGATTCAATTGCGGCTTGCCGTGGCGCGCGTGCCGCCTACAATCAGGACGATTCGAATAGCGGCATGAATGTGTTTCGCCACGCGGTGGCGCCGCTTGCGCGCGACGGTGCGTTTTTCAGCGCGGTCCTGCGCACCGGCTCGCATCTCGGATCGTTGCGGGCGGTGGTCGACAATCGGGCGGACGTCGCCGCAATCGACTGCGTGACGTTCGCCTTTGTCTGCGATGAATTGCCAGAATTGGCGCAAAAGGTTCGGCAAATCGGCTTGACCGCTGCATCGCCGGGTTTGCCTTTGATTGCCTCCAACAATGTGCCGTCCGCGACGATCGAGACGCTGCGCGAGGCACTCAACGAAGCGCACCGTGCCCAGCCAGAACGTGCCAAACGCCTGCGTTTGAAGGGTTTTTCCGCGTTGCCGCTCACCGACTACGCACGGATCGAGCAACTCGAAAACGAAGCGCGCGCCGCCGGCTACGCGCGCCTCGCTTAAGCACGGCCGTTAGCCCACATCCAGCACCAGAAGCTGCGCCCCGTCGGCAACCTGATCGCCAACCGCATACAGGAATTCCTTTACCGTGCCTGCCGCCGGTGCGCCGATGGTGTGCTCCATCTTCATCGCCTCCATCACGATCAGCGGCGTGCCCTTCTCCACCACCGTGCCCGGTTCGACCAGCAGCGCGATCACCTTGCCCGGCATCGGTGCGGTCAAGCGGCCTTCGCCACCTTCAGCATCCGCGGCATGGGCGAGCAGGTTCTGCCACTCGAACGCCAGCGCCTCGCCGAGGCAGAACACGTGGAACGTGTCGCCGTCGACGAAAACACGCCCCGTGACCCGCGCGTCGCCGATCGTCGCGCGGTATTCGTGCTGACCGGTGCCTTCCGACCAGGTGAAGCCTTCGCGCACGCCGTCGTGTTCGAGCGTTTGCGTGGCGCCGTCGCGAGCAAACGTGGCCGTGAAAACGCTTTCGTTTTCGACGTCACGCCAGCCGAGCGTCTGCGTATAGCCACTGTTCAGACGCCAGTGCGATAGTGCATCCCACGGCGACGCGCCGTGCGCCGTGCCGCCTTCACGCGTCAACAATGCGGCGCAAGCGAGCGCCAGGGCTTCCTTGAAGGGCTTTTTCACGGGCGCGAACAAGGCATCGTGATGACGCTCGATCAAACCCGTATCGAGATCGCCAGTCGCAAACGGTTCGCTCGTGACAATGCGTTGCAGGAACTCGACGTTGGTATGCGGGCCGACCACTTCGCAGGCACGCAGCGCACGATTCATCCGCGCGAGCGCCTCTTCACGCGTCGCGCCGTGGACGATCAGCTTGGCAATCATTGGATCGTAGAACGGCGTGATGGCGTCGCCTTCGCGCACGCCACTGTCGATGCGCACGGGCGCTTTGCGGTCCGGCTCGCCTAGGCCGGCCGCGCCGATGGTGAATTCGACGCCTTCGGGCATGCGCAAATGCTTGAGCGTACCCGTCGACGGCAGGAAGCCACGGGCCGGATGCTCGGCGTAAATACGCGCTTCGATCGCGTGGCCGTCGATTTTCAGTTGCTCTTGCGAAAGCGGCAGCGGTTCGTCGGCGGCGACGCGCAGTTGCCATTCCACCAGATCCTGGCCCGTCACCATTTCCGTGACCGGATGCTCGACCTGCAGGCGCGTGTTCATCTCCATGAAGTAGAAGTCGCCCGTGCTGGTCATGATGAACTCGACCGTGCCCGCGCCCACGTAATTCACCGCACGCGCGGCGGCCACGGCCGCTTCGCCCATCTCGCGTTTGACTTCCGCGGACAAGCCCGGCGCCGGCGCTTCTTCCAGCACCTTCTGGTGACGGCGTTGCACCGAGCAATCGCGGTCGAACAGATACACCGCGCCGCCGTGACGGTCCGCGAATACCTGTACTTCCACGTGACGCGGCCGCGTCAGATACTTTTCGATCAGCACGCGGTCGTTGCCGAAACTGCTGGCCGCTTCGCGTTTGCACGACGCCAGTGCCGCCGCGAAATCTTCAGTGCGCTCGACCACGCGCATGCCTTTGCCGCCGCCACCCGCGCTCGCCTTCAGCAAGACCGGATAACCGATCGCATCGGCTTCGCGATGCAGCAACTCAGGATCCTGATCGTCGCCGTGATAACCCGGCACGAGCGGCACGGCCGCCGCATGCATCAGCGCCTTCGCGGCCGCCTTCGAGCCCATGGCGGCGATCGCTTCGACCGGCGGTCCGATGAATACGATGCCGGCCGCTTCGCAGGCGTGCGCGAAGTCTTCGTTTTCAGAGAGAAAACCGTAACCCGGATGCACCGCCTGTGCGCCGGTCGCACGCGCGGCTTCGATGATGCGCTCGACCCGCAGATAGCTTTCCGCCGCGGTCGATCCGCCGATATGCACCGCTTCGTCACAGGCGGCCACGTGTTTCGCGTTGGCGTCCGCATCGGAATACACGGCCACGCTCGCGATACCGAGCCGCTTGCAGGTCGCGGCGACCCGGCAGGCAATCTCGCCGCGGTTGGCAATCAGGATCTTGTTGAACATGAGGTGTCTCGGTGAAGTGTCCCGTTCGGGGCTGTGTTGTTCTGGCGAAGGCCGGACAGCGCCCTGGAGTGGAGGCTTGCCCGCGCTTCAGGTGCGCTTCAGTTACGTTTCAACGGCATGTCAATCGCGCCAGGACGGCGTGCGCTTTTCGAGGAACGACGCGACGCCTTCACGGCCTTCCGCACCGGCTCGCGTGCGGGCGATGCGCGCCGCCGTGTCTTCGATCATGGCCTCGTTCAACTCATGGCCAGCGATGTCCTGCACGAGCTGCTTGCAGGCACGCACCGCTTGCGGACCGTTTGCGCAAAGCGTCTCGGCGATCTGCTGCACGGTAGCGTCGAGTTGTTCCGCACTGACTGCTTCGCTAACCAGGCCGAGGCGGAATGCCGTCGCGCAATCGAACTGCTCAGCGGTCGTGAAGTAGCGGCGCGACGCCTGCTCCCCCAACGCACGGATCACGTACGGCGCGATGGTCGCCGGGATCAGGCCGAGACGCGCTTCCGACAGGCAAAAACGCGCGCTCTCTACCGCAACGACGATATCGCACGCCGAGATCAGACCCATGCCGCCCGCGTATGCGTCGCCGTTCACCCGTGCAACCACCGGTTTGCTGCAGCGATAGATCGACGACAGCATGTTCGCCAGCAGCATTGCGTCGGCACGGTTCTCGTCGTCCGAGTAGCCGGCCATCTTCTTCATCCAGTTCAGGTCGGCGCCTGCGCAGAATGCCTTGCCGTTCGCGGCGAGCACTACTGCGCGCACGTCGTCGCGCACGTTCAAGGCCGTGAAAACCGAGGTGATTTCGGCGATCATCGTTTCGTTGAACGCATTGCGCACGTCCGGCCGATTCAGCGTGACCGTGGCGATCTGCCCGGCGAAAGCGACATTCAGCGTTTCGTATTGCATCGTTGCAGCTCCTGCGCTTTGCGCTCTGTCACATTCTGAACACGCCGAAACGCGTGTCTTCGATCGGTGCGTTCATCGTCGCCGAGAGGCCGAGGCCAAGCACATCGCGCGTTTGCGCCGGATCGATCACGCCGTCGTCCCACAGACGAGCGCTTGCGTAGTACGGGTGACCCTGATGCTCGTATTGGTCTCGGATAGGTTGCTTGAACGCCTCTTCTTCTTCGGCGCTCCACGAACCGCCCTTGCCTTCGATGCCATCGCGCTTGACCGTGGCCAGCACCGACGCCGCCTGCTCGCCGCCCATCACCGAAATGCGCGCGTTCGGCCACATCCACAGGAAGCGCGGCGAATACGCGCGGCCGCACATGCCATAGTTGCCTGCCCCGAACGAACCGCCGATGATCACCGTGAACTTCGGCACCTTCGCCGTGGCCACGGCCGTCACCATCTTCGCGCCGTTACGCGCGATGCCTTCGTTTTCGTACTTGCGGCCCACCATGAAGCCCGTGATGTTCTGCAGGAACACGAGCGGGATCTTGCGCTGGCAGCACAGTTCGATGAAGTGCGCGCCCTTGAGCGCCGACTCCGAAAACAGAATGCCGTTGTTCGCGATGATGCCGACCGGGTGCCCCCAGATATGCGCGAAGCCACACACGAGCGTGGTGCCGTAGCGGGCCTTGAATTCGTCGAAAGCGGAATCGTCGACAATACGCGCGATTACCTCGCGGATATCGAACGGCTTGCGCGTATCGACGGGAATCACGCCGTACATGCTCTTCACGTCGTAGCGCGGCGGCTTCGGCTCCTGCAATGCCACCGGCACCCGCTTCGTGCGATTCAGATTACCGACGATGCTGCGCGCAATACCCAGTGCATGTGCGTCGTTCTGCGCGAGATGATCGACCACGCCCGACAGACGCGTATGCACATCGCCGCCACCGAGGTCTTCCGCGCTCACCACTTCACCGGTTGCGGCTTTGACGAGCGGCGGGCCGCCGAGAAAAATCGTCCCCTGATTCTTGACGATGATCGATTCATCGCTCATGGCCGGCACGTAGGCGCCGCCTGCCGTGCACGAACCCATCACGACGGCGATTTGCGGAATGCCCGCCGCGGAGAGATTCGCCTGATTGAAGAAGATGCGGCCGAAGTGATCGCGATCGGGGAACACGTCGTCCTGATTCGGCAGATTCGCCCCGCCCGAGTCGACCAGGTAGACACACGGCAAATGATTTTCAGCGGCGATTTCCTGCGCCCGCACGTGCTTTTTCACGGTGACGGGATAGTAGGTGCCGCCTTTGACGGTCGCGTCATTGCAGACGATCACGCACTCCTGCCCCGCGATGCGGCCAATGCCCGTGATGACGCCAGCGCCCGGCGCATCGTTGTGATACATGCCGTAGGCCGCGAGTTGCGAGAACTCGAGAAACGGCGTGCCCGGATCGAGCAGTTTCTCGATGCGCTCACGTGGCAGCAGTTTGCCGCGGCCCGTGTGTTTGTCGCGCGCCGCTTGCCCGCCGCCCAGCGCGAGTTTCTCGACCTTCGCGCGAAGATCGGCGACCAGCGCTTCGAGCGCCGCCGCATTGGTGCGGAAGTCGTCCGAGCGCGGATTCAGCTTTGATTCGATGATCGGCATTGCGTGGCTTCTCCTCTTGGCTCAAGCCGTTTCGGCGAACAGTTCGCGGCCGATCAGCATGCGGCGGATTTCGCTCGTGCCCGCGCCGATTTCATAGAGCTTCGCATCGCGCCACAGACGGCCGACCGGATACTCGTTGATATAGCCATTGCCGCCGAGAATCTGGATCGCCTCGCCGGCCATCCACGTCGCTTTTTCAGCGGTGTAGAGAATCACGCCCGCACAGTCCTTACGCACCTGGCGCACGTGTTCCTTGCCGAGCGTATCGAGTTGACGGCCCACAGCGTAGAGATACGCGCGGCACGCTTGCAGCGTGGTGTACAGATCGGCGACCTTGCCTTGAATCAACTGGAATTCGCCGATCGGCTGACCGAACTGCTTGCGGTCGTGGATATACGGCACGACCGCGTCCATGACTGCGACCATGATGCCGGTCGGGCCACCGGCGAGCACGGCGCGTTCGTAATCGAGGCCGCTCATCAGCACCTTCACGCCGCCGTTCAACTGGCCGAGGATATTTTCTTCCGGCACTTCGACGTCCTGGAACACCAGTTCGCCGGTATGCGAACCGCGCATGCCGAGCTTGTCGAGTTTTTGCGCGACCGAGAAACCCTTCATGCCCTTCTCGACGATAAACGCGGTAATGCCCCGCGAATTCGCTTCGGGATCGGTTTTGGCATAGACGACCAGCGTGTCGCAATCCGGGCCATTGGTGATCCACATTTTCGTGCCGTTCAGCACGTAGTGGTCGCCCTTCTTGTCCGCGCGCAGCTTCATGCTGACGACGTCCGAACCCGCGTTCGGTTCGCTCATGGCGAGCGCGCCGATGTGTTCGCCGGAGACCAGCTTGGGCAGATATTTTTCCTTCTGCGCTGCCGTGCCGTTGCGATGAATCTGGTTGACGCACAGATTCGAGTGCGCCCCGTATGAGAGACCGACCGATGCCGACGCGCGCGAGATTTCTTCCATCGCGACCATGTGCGCCGTGTAGCCCATATTCGCGCCGCCGTACTCCTCCGAGACCGTCATGCCGAGCACGCCCAGGTCGCCGAATTTGCGCCACAGGTCCATGGGGAACTGATCCGTGCGATCAATTTCCGCGGCACGCGGGGCGATTTCTTTGGCGGCGAATCCGGCGATGCTGTCGCGCAGCATTTCGATTTCTTCGCCGAGCGGGAATTGCAAACCGGGCAGGTTGCTCATTGCAGTGTCTCCAGAGTTCGTTGGCGGACCGGCTTAGCCTGGGTGGGTGCCGGCCCGTCTGAGTGCGGCTCAGCGGACGGCGGCGGCCTTATGGGCCGCCTTTACCACCCCGCACGAGGCGCGAAACGTTCAAGGCGCATTTCACGCCAGATTTACGTAAGCGTCAAGTGGTATTTTTGAGTATCACTCAGAAACCGGTTGGCATGTGTCTGGAGCCGCTATACAGTGATGGAATGGGTGTGACCGAGGCGATTGGCCTCACAAATCTGAACTGGACTCATATGACGGTTGCCATGAAGGCTGAGTTACCTGCCTCGCGCCGCCAGCCGGCGGGGCGCAAGTCACAGCAGCGCGTGAGGGAGATCTTGCAGGCGGGGCGCGACGTGTTCTCCGAGAAGGGCTACGAGCGCGCGACGACGGCGGAGATTGCGCAGCGCCTGGGGATTTCCGAGGCGACGGTGTTCAGTTATTTTCGCGGCAAGCGCGAGTTATGCGCGCGGGTGATTGGCGACTGGTACGACGAGATCATTGAAGCGATCGAGTCGGGGCTGCCGCGGGATGGCAGCGTGCGGCAGCAGTTTGCTTTTATTGTGCGGACGCATTTGCGGTTGATGCTGGTCAATGGCACGGACCTGTGTGCTTTGGTGTTGTCCGAGGGCCGGGCCCGGCATCATGAGTTGAGTGAGGCGCTGACGGAATTGCAGCGGCGGTATACGGCGCCGTTGATGCGGGTGTTGGCGCAGGGCCAGGAGACTGGGCAGATTCGGGCTGACATGCCGTTGAGGTTGTTGCGGTCGATGGTGTTTGGGCCGATGGAACATGTGCTGTGGGACGCTACGCTGGCTAATCGGCATATCGATATTGACGCTACCGCGGGTCAGTTAATCGATGTTTTATGGGCGGCTTTGATGCCGCCGGATTTGGAGGTCAGTGCTTTGCAGCAGTTCAGGGCGGAGGTTGTTGAGGCTAATCGGCGGTTTGATGAGGCGGCTCGGGCGCCTCGTGGTGGATAGTGGTTTTGGTTTTTTGCGTTTTTTGTCCGCGCGGCGCTTTTTGTCAGTGTTCTTAGGGCTTTGGCCTTTCCTTGTTCTGGCTTTCGTGCCTTTCCTTGTTCTGGCTTTCGTGCCTTTCCTTGCATTGTTAGTGGTCTATTAGCGTTGCCCCTGTGCGGGGCGGCACCTACTTCTCTTTGCCGGCTGCAAAGAGAAGTAGGCAAGAGAAAGCAGCTCAAACCGCTACTGCTAAGCGGGGCCTGTGGTCTGCAACGGGTAGTGGTGCATCTGGAATCTGTGTTCTCGCACATTCGGCGCCAGTGACAAGGGCGTCATACTTCCGGCGACGCTGCGCGCGCCGAAGAGTACTTCTTAAAACCACTCGCTACGTTTTGACGCTCGCGTCTCGTCACCGACCGTGGCTGGTCATTGCACCGCTGTAACCGTCGCCACCGCCACCGGGATTGTGATTGTGATTGGAACGGCAACTGCAACCGGGACCGGGACTGTGATTGCAGCGCACCGACACATCATTTGAAGAGGGGATTCCGGAGTGAATGCAGAGGCGCGTCGCCGAGGCGAAGCCGATGGCCCCACGGACCTCAAACGAAGCCCGTGGTTTCCCATGCAGACCCGTCCGCGACGCACGCAGTGCGGAGTGGGAGTTGATGAGTCCTTTGTCACTAACGCGGAATGTGCGAGAACACGGATTCCAGATGCACCACTACCCGTTGCAAACTACGGGACCCGCTTAGCAGGAGCGGTTTGAGCTGCTTTCTCTTGCCTACTTCTCTTTGCAGCCGGTGTATAGACCGGGGACATGGTTGACAGACGTGCGGGGACATCATTGACACTTTATGGTCAGTGATTTTCGCTTCTCAGGTCAAGGGTGAGGATGCGATGGTGGGCAAACCAGAATTCAAATACGCCGTCTTCGCCCGGCTTTGCGCGTGCCGCAACCGGCATCCCATAAAGTGCTTTCGAGACCCTAAGGTGCTG
>NZ_JBNPVS010000017.1:0-165993 GCF_050434225.1 Paraburkholderia sp. GAS32
TACTGACGAATGATTAACCTGCCGGCGTGAATCCACCCCGACAGGAAAACCTTCCTTTAATACTCGTGTGAGACTTGATACTTTCGCTTCCGGCAGACCCCGAAGAGTCCACCGGCGCGTCGCGCATCAAGCGCCCACACTTATCGGCTGTTAATTTTTAAAGATCGATTACGCATTCACTACCGGACCAGCACCACGCAACATTGACATCAACCGTCAACATCACAACCACCCGGCACCGCTTCGTTCTGCGTCGCTGCATCAGCAGCAGAGAAACGAGATTATGAAGAACTTTCGCTACGCCGTCAACAGGTTTTTCTAACTTCCTGAACCCGCTCACATCGCGCAAAGCCTTGCCACTGCTGGCTCTCCCGCTCCCCGTGCCCCGGAGTCCGAAGCACGAAAGAGCGAGATTCTAGCGAGCCGGACGGCCCCTTGCAAGCGTTATTTTGACAAGCGTATTACCGATGCTTGAAAACCGGTTTGCGCTTCTCAACGAACGCGGCCATCCCCTCCTTCTGATCTTCCGTAGCGAAGAGCGAATGGAAGAGGCGGCGCTCGAAATGCACGCCCTCTGCAAGCGTCGTTTCGTATGCGCGGTTGACCGATTCCTTGATCATCATCACCGCCGGCAACGGGAATTCAGCGATGGTCGCGGCCGCAGCCACCGCCTCGTCAAGCAGCGAAGCCGCGGGAATCACCCGCGAGACCAATCCGGCACGCTCGGCCTCAGCAGCGTCCATGAAGCGGGCGGTCAGGCAGAGATCCATTGCCTTCGCCTTGGAGACCGCACGCGGGAGCCGTTGCGTGCCGCCAGCACCCGGCATGATGCCCAGCTTGATTTCCGGCTGGCCGAACTTCGCAGTGTCGGCGGCGAGAATGATGTCGCACATCATCGCCAGCTCGCAACCGCCGCCAAGCGCAAAGCCCGCCACTGCAGCAATAATCGGCTTGCGGATGGAGCGCACCGTTTCCCAGTTGCGGGTGATGTAGTCGCCTTTGTAGACGTCCATATAGGTATAGGTCGCCATCATGCCGATGTCGGCTCCAGCGGCGAACGCTTTTTCGCTGCCCGTCACCACGATCGCACCAATCGCGTCGTCGGCATCGAACTCTCGCAGCGCTGCGCCCAGTTCGTCCATCAACGCGTCGTTCAGTGCGTTCAACGCCTTCGGGCGATTCAATGTGACCAAACCGACCCGTCCACGCGTCTCAACAAGAATGTTTTCGTAAGCCATGCCGCCTCCTAATAGTTAATGGCGCGCAAAAAACGCTTCGCGCGGCTGTCTCAGTAATGCTACCATTCACCAACCAACCGGTCGGTCAATTATTCGACAGGCTTTTCCCAACGTACAGCCAAGCCCCACTGCCATGACACATCCGCTATTCACCAAGCACGAAGACACGCTGCAAAAGGCACTCACCGCGGTCGAAACGCGCGGCTACTGGAGTCCGTTCGTCGAGATGCCCAGTCCGAAAGTGTACGGGGAAACAGCTAGCGCAGACGGCGAAGCCGCATTCAAAGCGCTTCTGAACAAGACGTTCGAACTGGACCAGCCGTCGACCGGTGAAACCGTCGGCGCTGAGGTCTCGCCGTTCGGCTTCCCGCTCGGCGTGCGCTATCCAAAGGCCGATCCTGACACGTTGATCTCCGCAGCAGCCGCGGCACAGCGCGATTGGCGCGCGGCCGGCCCGCAGGCGTGGATCGGCGTGTGCCTCGAAATCCTCGCGCGCGTGAATCGCGCCAGCTTCGAAATCGGCTACAGCGTGATGCACACGACCGGCCAGGCTTTCATGATGGCCTTTCAGGCCGGCGGCCCGCATGCGCAAGACCGTGCGCTCGAAGCGGTCGTGTACGCGTGGGACCAATTGCGCCGTATTCCCGCAGACGCCCACTGGGAAAAACCGCAAGGCAAAAATCCACCGCTTGCGATGCACAAGCGCTACACAGTCGTGCCGCGCGGCACGGGCCTCGTGCTCGGCTGCTGCACCTTCCCGACATGGAACGGCTATCCGGGCCTCTTCGCTGATCTGGCCACCGGCAACACTGTCATCGTCAAGCCGCACCCGGGCGCGATTCTGCCGCTCGCGCTGACCGTGCGCATCGCGCGCGATGTACTGCGCGAAGCCGGATTCGATCCGAACGTTGTTACGCTGCTGGCCACCGAACCGAACGATGGTGCGCTGGTTCAGGACCTGGCTCTGCGCCCTGAAATCAAATTGATCGATTTCACGGGCAGCACGCAAAACGGCACCTGGCTCGAGCGCAATGCACACCAGGCTCAGGTCTACACCGAAAAAGCCGGCGTCAATCAGATCGTGATCGACTCGGTCGACGACATCAAAGCCGCCGCTCGCAATATCGCCTTCTCGCTCGCGCTGTACTCGGGACAAATGTGCACCGCGCCGCAGAACATCTACGTGCCGCGCAACGGCATCCGCACGGCTGAAGGCACACTCGGCTTCGACGAAGTCGCTCAGGCTATCGCCGGCGCCGTGCAGAAACTGGTCGCCGACCCGGCTCGCGCCGTTGAGCTGCTCGGTGCGATCCAGAACGAAGGTGTCACCCAGCGCATCGAGGAAGCCAGCAAGCTCGGCCGAGTTCTAGTAGAGAGCCAATCGCTGGAACATCCGGCTTTTGCCGACGCCCGTGTGCGCACACCGCTCGTGCTCCAACTGGACGCCGCCACCGACCACGCGCAGTTCACCAAAGAATGGTTCGGCCCGATCTCATTCGTGATCGCGACGGAGTCGACCGCGCAGTCGCTCGACCTTGCCGGCGCAATCGCTGCTGAGCATGGCGCACTGACGCTGTCGGTCTACAGTACGGACGAAGCCGTGCTCGACGAAGCGCACGAAGCATCGATCCGCGGCGGCGTAGCACTCTCGATCAATTTGACGGGCGGCGTATTCGTCAATCAGTCGGCGGCCTTCTCCGACTTCCACGGCACGGGCGCAAACCCGGCCGCAAATGCCGCGCTGGCCGACGCAGCCTTCGTCGCAAACCGCTTCCGCGTCGTACAAAGTCGCGTTCATGTTGAACCGAAAGCGGCGCCGGCGGTAGCTGGCTGAATGGCATAAGACAAAAGCACGGCTTTCGTCCTATGCCGTTTGGCCGAATGGACCGAGCCGTGCACCCTAACTAACATGAGACATCGGGTTGGCAAGTCCCGCCGATCCGTTCCAGCAGGAACCCACATGAACGACGCCTTCATTTGCGACGCGATTCGCACCCCAATCGGCCGCTACGGCGGCGCCCTGAAGGATGTCCGCGCCGACGACCTCGGCGCGGTACCGATCAGGGCGTTGATCGAACGCAATGCCAGTGTCGACTGGCAAGCCCTCGACGACGTGATCTATGGCTGTGCCAATCAGGCTGGTGACGACAACCGCAACGTGGCTCGCATGGCGGCTTTGTTGGCCGGCTTGCCCACGGCTGCGTCAGGCACAACCATCAACCGTCTGTGCGGCTCGGGTATGGACGCGGTCGGCACTGCGGCGCGCGCCATCAAGGCCGGCGAAGCGCGGCTGATGATTGCAGGCGGCGTCGAAAGCATGACGCGCGCGCCATTCGTGATGGGTAAGGCCACCAGTGCATTTTCACGGCAGGCCGATATTTACGACACGACTATCGGCTGGCGTTTCATCAATCCGCTGATGAAGCGTCAATACGGCGTCGATTCGATGCCGGAGACCGCGGAAAACGTGGCCGTCGAGTTCGGCGTAAGCCGTGCGGATCAGGACGCCTTTGCTCTGGCGAGTCAGCAAAAAGCAGCTCGCGCGCAGCGCGACGGCACGCTCGCTCAGGAAATCGTCGGCGTTGAAATTGCGCAGAAGAAAGGCGACCCCGTACGCGTGACGCTCGACGAGCATCCGCGTGAAACGTCGCTCGAAAGTCTGGGCAAGCTCAAGGGCGTGGTCCGTCCCGACGGCAGCGTGACCGCCGGCAATGCATCGGGTGTGAACGACGGCGCGTGTGCGCTGCTGCTCGCGAATCAGGAAGCTGCCGATCAATACGGATTGCGTCGCCGCGCACGCGTGGTGGGCATGGCAACGGCGGGCGTGGAGCCGCGCATTATGGGCATCGGCCCGGCGCCGGCCACACAAAAGCTGTTGAAGCAATTGAACATGACACTCGAGCACTTCGACGTGATCGAGTTGAACGAAGCCTTCGCGTCGCAGGGACTGGCAGTCTTGCGCACGCTAGGCCTGCGCGACGACGATCCGCGTGTCAATCCGAACGGCGGAGCGATTGCGCTCGGCCACCCGCTCGGCGCTTCCGGCGCGCGTTTGATCACTACCGCGCTTTATCAGTTGGAACGAATCAACGGCCGCTTTGCGCTTTGCACGATGTGTATCGGCGTCGGCCAAGGCATTGCACTGGTAATCGAGCGGCTCTGACACTAACGCCGCTTCGCCCACTGCGCCGCCGATCAAAGAGACTTTGAGGAGACACCCAATGTCATATGAAGCGATTCGCCTCGACATCGATACATCGAGCCGCGTAGCGACCATCACACTGAACCGCCCGGACAAGCTCAACAGCTTTACCCGCGCGATGCACCAGGAATTGAACGACGCACTCGGCCAGGTCGAAGCGTCCGGCGCACGCGCGCTCGTGCTGACCGGTGCGGGCCGCGGCTTCTGCGCAGGACAAGATCTCGCGGATCTCGACTTCACGCCAGGCGCGATGACCGATCTGGGCGAACTGATCGACGCGCATTTCAATCCGCTGATTCGCCGCCTGCAAGCACTGCCGTTGCCCGTGATTGCCGCGGTCAACGGCACGGCCGCCGGTGCCGGCGCCAATCTCGCGCTGGCTTGCGATCTCGTGCTTGCCGCTCGTTCGGCCAACTTTATTCAGGCATTCGTGAAGATCGGTCTCGTGCCGGATTCGGGCGGCACGTGGTTCCTGCCGCAACGCGTCGGCATGGCCCGCGCCTTGGGTCTCGCCATCACTGGCGACAAACTGAGCGCGGAGAAAGCCGAAAGCTGGGGGCTGATCTGGCAAGCGGTTGACGACACCGAGCTAGCTGCCACGGCAAGCAAGCTCGCGGCCCAACTAGCGCAGCAGCCCACGCGCGCTATCGCTGCGATCAAGCAGGCAATGCGCGCCGGCGCGACGCAAACGCTGGATCAGCAGCTCGATCTCGAACGCGATCTGCAACGCGAACTCGGTGCTTCGCACGATTACGCGGAAGGCGTGCAGGCGTTCGTGGAAAAACGCGCACCGCGCTTCGAGGGTCGCTGATATGTCCGCACAAGCAAACCACGCGGCCCAAATGACACCCGACGAACTCGCTCGCGCAACCGCGGCTGCCATGTACGAAAACGACGCGTGCAGCCGGGCGCTCGGCCTCGAAATCGTAGAAGTGCGCCCAGGATACGCGCGCCTGCGCATGGCCGTGCGCGACGATTTCCTCAACGGCCATCAGATTTGCCACGGTGGCCTGATTTTCACGCTCGCTGATTCGACGTTCGCTTTCGCGTGCAACACGTACAACATCAACACCGTCGCAGCGAGCTGCTCGATCGAGTTCCTGCGGCCGGTAAAAGGCGGCGACGTGTTGACTGCCGAAGCGGTCGAGCAAACCCTGAGCGGCCGCACTGGCATTTACGATATTCGCGTCACGAATCGCGCAGAGGAGACCGTGGCGATGTTTCGCGGCAAATCGGCACAGATCAAAGGCAACCTGATTCCTACCGGCGATTGAACAGCAGATTGAACGGCAGAGCCGCGATATGTTCGCGACCGATTGCCAGCACCTATATAGATAGTAGATAGCAGCGAGTCCCCGGTTTCTGCGCGCAAGCGCACCGCACCCCAGACCCAAGCATTGAGGCAGCAAGGAGACATTCGATGACCACCGCCCTTCCGCTCGATCCCATCGAGACAGCCAGCCGCGACGAACTCGCCGCGCTCCAACTCGAACGGCTCAAATGGTCGCTGAACCACGCTTATGAGAATTCGCCTGTGTATCGGCAAAAATTCGATGAAGCCGGCGTTCACCCGAGCGAAGTGAAGACTCTCGCGGACCTGGCGCGCTTCCCGTTCACCACCAAGAAGGATCTGCGCGACAGCTACCCGTTCGGCATGTTCGCGGTGCCGCAGGAACAGATTTCGCGGATCCACGCATCGTCCGGGACAACGGGCAAGCCGACGGTCGTTGGCTACACGGCGCGCGATATCGATACGTGGGCGAATCTCGTCGCACGTTCGATCCGTGCCGCGGGCGCGAAGCGCGGCGACAAGGTTCACGTGAGTTACGGCTACGGTCTGTTCACAGGCGGCCTGGGCGCGCACTACGGCGCCGAGCGCGCCGGGCTGACGGTGATCCCGTTCGGCGGCGGTCAGACTGAAAAGCAGGTGCAACTGATTCAGGACTTCCGGCCCGACATCATCATGGTGACGCCGAGCTATATGTTGTCGATCGCCGACGAACTCGAACGGCAAGGCGTCGATCCGGCGAATTGCTCGCTGCGCCTCGGCATCTTCGGTGCGGAACCGTGGACCAATGACATGCGCCAGGCGATCGAAAAGCGCATGGGCATCGATGCTGTGGATATCTACGGTCTGTCTGAAGTGATGGGACCTGGTGTCGCCTCGGAATGCGTCGAGACCAAAGATGGCCCGACCATCTGGGAAGACCATTTCTACCCCGAAATCATCGATCCCGAAACCGGCGAAGTGCTGCCGGACGGCGAGCTCGGCGAGCTGGTATTCACCTCGTTGACCAAGGAAGCGCTGCCGATCGTCCGTTACCGAACGCGCGATCTGACCCGCCTCCTGCCGGGCAGCGCACGCACCATGCGCCGGATGGAAAAGATCACGGGCCGCTCGGACGACATGATGATCGTGCGCGGCGTCAACGTGTTCCCGACGCAGATCGAAGAATTGCTACTCAAGCAACACGCCCTCGCGCCGCACTATCAAATCGTGCTGACGAAGGAAGGCCCGCTCGATGTATTGACGTTGAACGTCGAGCCGTGCCCGGAATCAGCGCCGGATACTGCTGCACTGACCACGGCGAAGCAGGCGTTGACCTATGACATCAAGGCGTTGATCGGTGTGAGCGCAGTTGTAAACGTGCTGGCTGTAAATGGGATCGAGCGTTCGGTGGGCAAAGCACGGAGGGTGGTGGACAAGCGGAAGTCGGGGCTTTAAGCAATGCGCCGAAACGCCGAAGGTTGATGCTTGATAGCGGGGCTGATCGGCGTCAGCGCCGTTATCAAATGTGCTGGTCGTGAACCGGGATTAACCGTGCGGTGAGCAAAGCACAGCACGTGGCTAACGAGCGAACGCTGGGATAACCAACGCCAACGGCAGAGTCCGTATCTGGAAGCTTTGTCGCGAACAGATACCGCAACATGCCAAGCGAATTAGCCAAGCGGCGGTTTTCAGCTATTCAACTAAGAACCTGGAAACCCGCCGCCGCCCCTTCGCCAAACCTTCACGAATTCGGCAACAACAACCACATCCGGCCGCCCTGCTTCATCTTGCCGGCCAGATCGCCGGCATCGTCGCCGAGGCCCCAGAAGTAATCCGCGCGCACGCCGCCTTTGATCGCGGAACCCGTGTCCTGAGCAAAGACGAGGCGATTCATCGGCGAGTTTGTCAACGGACGCGTGGTCTGCAAGAACACCGGCGTCCCGAGCGGAATCGAAGTGGGATCCACCGCGATCGACCGCTCCGGCGTCAACGGCACACCCAACGCACCGATCGGCCCATCCGCACCGCCGCTCGGCGCACTCTCGCCGGACGGCATCTCGCGGAAGAACACGAAACGCGGATTGGTATCGAGCAGCGCGTCAACCCGCGTCGGATTCGCGCGCGCCCATGCCTTGATGCCTTGCATGGTCGCCTGCGCCGGCGTCAGTTCACCGCGATCGAGCAGCCACCGCCCAATCGACTTGTACGGTTGATTGTTCGTGCCGCCAAATCCGACCCGCATCACGCTGCCGTCTTCCATCACGACGCGCCCGGAGCCTTGCACCTGCAGGAAGAACGCTTCGATCGGATCGTCGACCCACACGAGTTCATTGCCGTTGAGCACACCCGCACGCTCGAGTTGCGCGCGCGCCGGCAGCGGTGCACCCGCGCGATAACTTGATGGCCAGCGGTACAGCGCCGTCTGATACACACCATGCCGCGTGCGCGAACCGCGCAGCAACGGCTCGTAGTAGCCGGTGACGAGACCATCGAGCGTGCCGTCGTTATTGGCTAACTGGAACGGCGTGAAATAGGCTTCGAAAAATGCCCGCGCACTGGTGACGTCCAGATCGTCGATCTGCGAGGCTGCCGCGCATGCACGGGCCCAGTTCGGTTGACGCGCAAGCCTCAGGCAGTTTTGCCGCAATGCGGCCGTCGCGCCGATCAGCGAATCGTCCTGCCACCCCGGCACCTGCTGCCAGGCCACGGCTGTCAGCCGCGTCGCGGCGATCTGCCCGGGTATAATCGCGGCGCCCGTGGGCGGCGAAACCGAAGGCCGGACTGCGCCGCCGCCACCGCAGGAAGCCAGCATTACCGCCACCGAAAGCGCGCCGAGCCATGCTCCGGCCGTGCGGACAAAACGCATACAATGTTCGTTCTTGATGGAAACCGCCATGTCTGATCTGTTCGACGAATACCCGATGCTCATCTTCGCGCTGGAATCGCTCCTCGCGCTCTTCCTGCTCGTCTTTATCGTTGTCTGGACGTCGTCCGGCAAGAAGAAGGCCGCCCGCGCCGCCAGCGATGAACAGCAAAAGCAGCAAAAATCCCTGTAAAGCTGCGCCGTAAAGCTTTTTAAAGACCGCGAGCCGCGCCCTCGGTTCAATGCAAAGTACGCGGCATCCGCAGAATGAACTCGGGTACCGGTGCGTCGAAGCGCTCGCCGTCCTCCGCCACGCAGAAATAGTCGCCACGCATAGTGCCGACGGGCGTGGCGATCACGGCCCAACTCGTATATTCGAAGTGCTCGCCCGGTTTGAGCAGCGGCTGATGCCCGACCACGCCCAGGCCTTTCACTTCCTGCACATTGTTTTCGCTGTCGGTGATCACCCAGTGACGCGCAATCAACTGCGCGGGCACCTGACCGCTGTTACGGATGGTCAGCGTGTATGCAAACGCATACTGGCGGCGCTCCGGGTCCGACTCTTCGGGCAGAAACTGCACCTGCGCCGAGACGCTGAATTCGTACTGGCTCATCCTGATTCCGGTCTGGTGAAACGGAGTGTGAAAAATCGCGGGAAGCCCCGAACGCCAATGGTTTGCGGGCACATTGGCGAAGCGGCGCCTATGGTTTGGCATTCTGCTTGATGCGGGGCATGCCCGCAACCGGACAAATCCCTCTGGCCAAGGGCCGTTAAGGCGTTTTGTCACTTTTGCCGTGCGTTTTCGGTGTCGGCCTCAACTCGCCCGCAAGCCGGTTCCGAAGCGTACAAACCGGTAAAATAGCGTTTTCCCGCTTGCATCCGCCCCCGCCATGACGCAATTCCGCATCGCCCCCAGCATTCTGTCCGCCGATTTCGCCCGCCTCGGCGAAGAAGTCCGCAACGTTGTCGCCGCTGGCGCCGACTGGATTCACTTCGACGTAATGGACAACCATTACGTGCCGAACCTGACAATCGGCCCGCTCGTCTGCGAAGCGATCCGCCCGCACGTGGACGTGCCGATTGACGTACACCTGATGGTGCGCCCGGTCGACCGCATCGTGCCGGACTTCGCCAAGGCCGGCGCGAATCTGATCAGCTTTCACCCGGAAGGCTCGGACCATATCGACCGCACGCTGTCGCTGATTCGCGACCACGGTTGCAAGGCCGGCCTCGTGTTCAACCCGGCCACGTCGCTGAACCATCTGGACTACGTGATGGACAAGGTCGATCTGGTGCTGATCATGTCGGTGAATCCGGGCTTCGGCGGTCAATCGTTCATTCCTGAGGCGCTCGTCAAACTGCGCGAAGCGCGCAAGCGGATCGATGCTTACAAGGAAAAGACCGGCCGCGAGATTCATCTCGAAGTGGACGGCGGCGTGAAGGTCGACAACATCGCCGAAATCGCGGCGGCTGGCGCGGACACGTTCGTGGCAGGCTCGGCGATCTTCGGCGCGCCGGATCACAAGGCGGTGATCGACAAGATGCGCGCCGCACTCGCCAACATCGAGCACTGATCGCGCACCGATCGAGCACTGATATCCCGCACTAAAGATGACGACTCCGTTCCCTGCCCCGACCTTCACCGGCCCGCGCCTGCAAGCCGCGATCATCGACCTCGACGGCACGATGATCGATACCGCAGACGATTTCACCGCCGGCCTGAACGGCATGCTTGCGCAACTCGATGCGGCGGAAACCTCGCGCGAGGAAGTGGTCGGCTACATCGGCAAGGGTTCGGAGAATCTGATTCGCCGTGTGCTGGCCGAGCGCTTCGAAACGGACCACGCACAAGACCGTTTCGACGAAGCGCTCGCGATCTATCAGGAGGAGTACGCCAGGATCAACGGCGTGCACACGCGGCTGTATCCCGAGGTCGAAGCCGGCCTCAGCGCCATGCGCGACGCCGGCCTCAAACTCGCCTGCGTCACCAACAAGCCGCACCGCTTCGCAGTCGAATTGCTGGAGCAATACGGGCTCAGCCAGTATTTCAGCGTCGTGCTCGGCGGCGACAGCCTGCCGAAAAAGAAGCCGGATCCGCTGCCGATGATCACCGCCGCGGCGCAGCTAGGCGTCACACCGGAAACCACGGTCGCCATCGGCGATTCGGAAAACGACGCACTGGCAGGCCGCGCGGCGGGCATGGCAACGCTGACGCTGCCGTACGGCTACAACCACGGCCGAGCTATACAAGAAATAAAATCCGATGGTATAGTTGCCTCGCTGCTCGATGCCGCCAAGGCTATCGCAGCGCACCATTCCACGACCTGAAAAGTCCCTCATCCTCATGTTTCTGAATAAAAAACGGAGTCTGATTAGCATCGACCGGGGAGCCTGGCCCTGGCGTCGCTGGTCGCGCTAACCTCGCCTGAGGTACGCTGAAGCTCGTCTTCGGCAACCGTTTTTTACTTCGCTGCGCTAACGCGTTTTTTCCATCACCTTGTTTCGCTGCATCGGTTGATTTGGCGTTCGTGTACCCGCAAAGTACATCTGTGCGCTGAAACCCCTTGCATGCGTCGATGGGAAACTCGCGCCGGTCGGTATCATCGTGTCGAAACGTCGAACGAACGCCTGACCGGCTGCGTAACGCCCCGCTTTGTCCGACGCATAGTGCCGTCTGACGTACGTACAGGATCGGAACATGACCGAACTCGAATTCCAGTCCCTCGCCAACGAGGGTTTCAACCGCATTCCGCTAATCGCCGAAGCGCTCGCCGACCTAGAAACGCCGCTCTCGCTGTACCTGAAGCTTGCGCAAAGCGAACGCAACGGCGCCAACTCGTTCCTACTGGAATCGGTGGTGGGCGGTGAGCGTTTTGGCCGCTATTCATTCATCGGCTTGCCGGCGCGCACGCTGCTGCGCACCCGCAACGGCGTATCGGAAGTGGTGCGGGACGGCAAAGTCGTCGAAACGCACGAGGGCGATCCACTCGAGTTCATCCAGCAATTCCAGGGCCGCTTCAAAGTGGCGCAGCGCCCCGGTCTGCCGCGTTTCGCGGGCGGTCTGGCGGGCTACTTCGGCTATGACGCAGTGCGTTACATCGAGAAAAAGCTCGCGCACACCGCGCCGAAAGACGATCTGAACCTGCCGGACATTCAGTTGCTCCTCACCGAAGAAGTCGCGGTGATCGACAACCTCGCGGGCAAGCTCTACCTGGTGGTTTACTCCGATCCGACGCAACCCGAGGCATACACAAAAGCCAAGCAGCGTCTGCGTGAATTGCGTCAGCGTTTGCGCACGACCGTGCAGCCGCCGGTCACGTCGGCCAGCGTGCGCACCGAGACCTACCGCGAGTTCGCCAAAGACGATTATCTGGCCGCCGTGCGCCAGGCGAAGGAATACATCGCCGCCGGCGAGTTGATGCAAGTGCAGGTCGGCCAGCGTCTGATCAAGCCGTACCGCGACAATCCGCTGTCGCTGTATCGCGCGCTGCGCTCGCTGAATCCGTCGCCCTATATGTACTTCTACAACTTCGGCGACTTCCACGTGGTCGGCGCGTCGCCGGAAATTCTGGTGCGCCAGGAAAAGCGTGGCGAAGACCGCATCGTGACGATCCGGCCGCTCGCCGGCACCCGTCCGCGCGGCAACACGCCGGAACGCGATGCCGAACTCGCCACCGAACTGCTGAACGATCCGAAGGAAATCGCCGAACACGTGATGCTGATCGACCTCGCGCGTAACGACGTGGGCCGTATTTCGCAGATCGGTTCGGTGGTCGTCACCGATCAGATGGTGATCGAGAAGTACTCGCACGTGCAGCACATCGTGAGCTCGGTCGAAGGCAAGCTCAAGCCCGGCACCACCAACTTCGACGTGCTGCGCGCCACCTTCCCGGCCGGCACCTTGTCCGGCGCGCCGAAGGTTCGCGCGATGGAATTGATCGACGAACTGGAACCGGTGAAACGTGGCCTCTACGGCGGCGCCGTCGGTTATCTGTCGTTCACCGGCGAAATGGATCTGGCGATCACGATCCGCACTGGCGTGATCGCAAACGGCAATCTGTACGTGCAGGCGGCAGCGGGTGTAGTCGCGGATTCGGTGCCGGAATCCGAATGGCAAGAGACCGAGAACAAGGCGCGCGCTGTCTTGCGCGCCGCCGAGCAGGTTCAAGACGGCCTCGATAGCGACTTCTGACCGGAGACACACCATGCTGCTTATGATCGACAACTACGACTCGTTCACCTACAACCTGGTGCAGTACTTCGGCGAACTCGGCGAAGACGTGCGCACCTATCGGAACGACGAAATCACGCTGGACGAAATTGCCAAGCTCAACCCGGAGCGCATTTGCCTGTCGCCCGGCCCGAGCAACCCGCAACACGCCGGCATCACCCTCGACGTGCTGCGCGAATTCGCCGGCAAGACGCCGATTCTCGGCGTATGCCTCGGCCATCAGGCGATCGGCGAAGCATTCGGCGGCCGCGTGGTGCGCGCGCAAACCATCATGCACGGCAAGGTAAGCACGATCGAAACCGACTGCAAAGGCGTATTCGCCGATCTGCCGAAGCACTTCGTCGTGACCCGCTACCACTCGCTCGCGATCGAACGCGAATCGCTGCCGGATTGCCTCGAAGTGTCCGCATGGACTGAGGACGGCGAAATCATGGGCGTGCGTCACAAGGAACTGGCCGTTGAAGGCGTGCAGTTCCATCCGGAATCGATCCTGTCCGAACATGGCCACGCCTTGCTCGAAAACTTCGTGAAGCAGTCCAAGACTGCTCACCGCACCGCTTGATAAAGAGAGACGAAATCATGTCGATTACGCCCCAGGAAGCGCTGCAACGCACGATCGAGCACCGCGAAATTTTTCACGACGAAATGCTGCACCTGATGCGGCTCATCATGCGCGGCGAACTGTCGCCCGTGATGTCGGCGGCGATCATCACCGGCTTGCGCGTCAAAAAAGAGACCATCGGCGAAATCACCGCCGCCGCCACGGTGATGCGTGAATTTGCCCGGCACGTAGAGGTGCAGGACAACTCGAACTTCGTCGATATCGTCGGCACCGGCGGCGACGGATCGCACACCTTCAATATTTCCACGGCGACGATGTTCGTCTCAGCCGCGGCGGGCGCCAAAGTCGCGAAGCACGGTGGCCGCGGCGTGTCGAGCAAGTCGGGCAGCGCAGACGTGCTCGAAGCGCTCGGCGTGAACATCGATCTGCAACCGGAACAGGTGGCGGCGTCGATTGCGGAAACTGGCATGGGCTTCATGTTCGCGCCGAACCATCATCCGGCCATGAAGAACATCGCGCCGGTGCGCCGCGAACTCGGCGTGCGGACCATCTTCAATATTCTTGGGCCGCTGACCAATCCGGCCGGCGCGCCTAATCAACTGATGGGCGTGTTCCACGGGGACCTCGTCGGTATTCAGGTGCGCGTGATGCAGCGCCTCGGCGCGAAGCACGTGCTGGTGGTGTACGGTATGGACGGCATGGACGAGGTCTCGCTCGGCGCGGCGACGCAAGTCGGCGAGCTGCGCGACGGCCAGATCCACGAGTACGAAATTCACCCGGAAGACTTCGGCATGCAGATGGTGTCGAACCGCACGCTGAAAGTGGCCGACGCGGCCGAATCCAAAGTGATGTTGCTCGAAGCGCTCGACAACAAGCCCGGCGTCGCGCGTGAGATCGTCACGCTGAACGCGGGCACGGCGCTCTATTCGGCGAATGTGGCGGCCTCGATTGCGGACGGCATCCAGTTGGCGCGCGAAGCGATCGCAAGCGGCAAGGCACGCGCGAAGGTCGACGACCTGATCCGCTTCACCCAGCAATTCAAGCAGTAATTACGTAGCGAGACACTCATGAGCGACATCCTCGACCGCATCATCGCGGTCAAACGCGAAGAAGTCCGCGCGGCTGAACAGAGCGCGCCGCTCGAAGCGCTGCGCCTCGAAGCATCGTCGCGCGACATCCGCGATTTTGTCGGCGCATTGCGCGCGAAACACGCGGCCGGTCTGGCCGCGGTGATCTCCGAAGTGAAGAAGGCGAGCCCGTCGAAAGGCGTGCTGCGCGAAAACTTCGTCCCCGCCGAGATCGCGCGTTCGTATGAGAAGCACGGTGCCGCCTGCTTATCCGTGCTCACCGACGTCCAGTTCTTCCAGGGCAGCGTGGCGTATCTCGAGGAGGCGCGCGCCGCCTGCAGTCTGCCGGTGCTGCGCAAAGACTTCATCGTGGATCCGTACCAGATCGTCGAAGCCCGCGCGATGGGTGCCGACGCGATCCTGCTGATCGCTGCCGCTCTGGAAACCTCGCAGATGCAGGACCTCGAAGCGCTCGCGCATTCGCTGGGCCTCGCGGTGCTGGTCGAAGTGCATGACCACAATGAACTGATGGAATCGCTGAAGTTGAAGACGCCGCTGATCGGCATCAACAACCGCAATCTGCGCACCTTCGAAACGTCGATCGAGACGACCATCGGCATGCTCGAATCGATTCCGCACGACCGTATCGTCGTCACGGAGTCGGGCATTCTGTCGCGTCAGGATGTCGAACGTCTGCGGGCGATGGACGTGCATACGTTCCTCGTCGGCGAGGCGTTCATGCGTGCGGAAGAGCCGGGTGTGGAACTTGCGCGGATGTTTTTCTAAGCGCGATTTCAACATTCAGCGGACGTAGCGGAGCACACGATGGGCATGGAACGTGAAATTAAGCTGGCACTGCCGGTGAGTCAGGTGGAAGCGGCGACGCAGTGGTTTGTCGCGCGCACTGGCGAAGCGGGTCGCCCGATCGAGTTGGCGAATATCTACTTCGACACGCCCGGGCTTGCGCTGGCTACATCGAAAAGCGCGCTGCGGCTGCGGCATACGCCGGACGGCTGGCTGCAAACGTTCAAAACGGTGGGCAACGCGAAAGACGGGCTCCATAGCCGGCACGAGTGGGAAATGCCGGTCGCGGGCGAGAAACTCGAAATCGACACGCTGCTGCACGCATGCGACGAACCCGCTGCCGCTGAGGCCTTGCGTCAGGCGGCGCCGGAGTTGATCGAACTGTTCCGCACGAATTTCACGCGCACGTTGTGGAATGTCTCGCTGGACGGCTCGCAAGTCGAAGCCGCGATCGACCAGGGCGACGTGCTCGCCGAAGTGAACGGTGAAACCCGCCGCGCGCCGATCTCCGAAGTCGAACTCGAACTGAAATCCGGCGACGAAGCCGCACTCAACACGCTCGCGAGCGAACTCGGCAAACAGGTCACCGGCCTTGCACCGGACAACATTAGCAAGGCACAACGCGGGTATCAGTTGCGGGCGGCTTAAGCCCTCGGCGTGTGTGATCAAGAGGTACACAGCGCCCGAGCAGCACCTACACCTTGAGCCAGCCCGCATTTGCTGCGACACTTCCCCGCCATGACCTCAGCTTCCCGCACCCGCTCCAATTCGTCGCAAGCCTCGTTGTTCGGCGACGCCTCTGCCACGCCGGCCGGCGCAACCGCGCAGCCGGAGCCGACACGCACAGCCGCAGGCTCGCCGCCGCCGACGCTCGAAGCCCAATTCGCCGCCCTGCCCCCGGCTTGGCGCACACACCTCAATCCGTTCATCGAAAGCGACGCCTACGAGCCCTTGTGCCGTTTCGTCGACGGTGAGCGCGCGGCCGGCAAAACCGTCTATCCCGCCGACGTCTTCCGCGCCCTGCGCCTCACCAGTCCCGACGAAGTCAAAGTCGTGATCCTCGGGCAGGACCCGTATCACGGCGAAGACCGCGGCACGCCGCAAGCACACGGACTGGCGTTTTCAGTCGCGCCGAACGTGCGCACGCCGCCGTCGCTACGCAACATCTTCAAGGAAATCGCCGCGAGCCTCGGCCACGAACCGCCGCGTCATGGCTGCCTCGACACATGGGCCAAACAGGGCGTGCTGCTGTTGAACACAGTGCTGACCGTCGAGCGCGATTCGGCCGCGAGTCACGCGAAACGCGGCTGGGAGAAATGCACCGACACGCTGATCCACGAACTGGCCATGCGTCATGACGGCCTCGTGTTCATGCTGTGGGGCGCGCATGCGCAAGCCAAGCGCGCGCTGCTCGGCGGCAAGTCGCATTACGTGCTGGAAGCACCGCATCCGTCGCCGCTGTCGGCGCATCGTGGCTTTCTCGGTTGCGGGCACTTTGCGTCGGCCAACGAATATCTCGTGAAGCACGGCCGCGAACCGATCGACTGGCGCTTGCCCGACGAAGCGCAGATGCTGGCATAACGCTCGTCGCGCGAAGCGCACCGACACCGGCTACCAAAGACCACCGCCGCAAAAACAAAAACGCCACGGCATTCACACCCCGTGGCGTTTTTCATTCCACCGCGCCGCGATCACGCCGCGCGAGACAAACCTCACACCTTACGCAGCAGCGATCGCTTCACGCGCGCCAGCCAACGCGGCGCTCGCAGCGTCCGGGCCCATGTTCAGGCCTTCAGCGTAGATGAAGTTCACATCGGTCATGCCGAGGAAGCCGAGGAAGCTCTTCAGGTACGGCGTTTGGCTGTCGTTCGGGGTGCCGACATACTTGCCGCCGCGTGCCGAAACCACGTGAACCTTCTTACCCTTCACGAGGCCTTCCGGACCGTTCGCCGTGTACTGGAACGTGATGCCGGCGCGTGCGATGAAGTCGAAGTACGTCTTCAGTTGCGACGAGATGCCGAAGTTGTACATCGGTGCGCCGATCACGATGATGTCGGCGGCTTGCAGTTCGGCGATCAGCGCTTCGCTGCGTGCAGCGATCGCGACTTGTTCCGGCGTGCGCTGGTCAGCCGGCGTGAAGAACGCGCCGAGGACGGCGTCGTCCAGGTGCGGCAGCGGTTCAGCTTGCAGGTTACGGACGACGACTTGCGCGCCCGAATTCGATTGTTGCAGCTTTGCGGTCAGTTCGTTGACGAGAAGCGTCGAGTTCGCGCCTTGCGAGCGAGCTGCCGAGTTAATTTGCAGGATCGTGGTCATGGTTGACTCCAGTAGGGGCGCGCAGTTTTGCGCGAGTGGAGCCATTGTGATTTTTAACCGACCCGGGAAAAAGCCATCCGGCAGCGAAGGATTGTTGCACTGATAGAACAATCCCACGCCATGAACTTTCGATTAGCAACAGCATGGATTACGATCAGCTTGCCAGCCAACGCTCCAGCGCCTTGCGCGCGGCAGGCCGTTTATCGCTGACGGTCAGCTTGTAGCGCGCCACGTCAGGCCCGTCCAGCTTGACTTGCGCGGTGCGCAGCTCGTCGCGGCGGAAGGCGTGAACCTCGACCTTCGCACCCGGCAGATAGCGCGACAGTAGCGAATCAAGATTCGAGCCGGTTACGCGCAGACCGTCGAGCGCGATCAGCACGTCGCCTGCCGAGAGGCCGGCCTTTTGCGCCGCGCTGCCGTCGTGAACGGCCGCCAGCGTGCAATCCGCGCCGCCGCGCACGCGCGCGCCGAGCGACGGCTTGCCATTCTTCTCGAGCTCGGGTGCGAGCGTGACGCCAAAAGGCGCGAGCAGCGTATCGAGGGGCAGATCGCGCGTGCCGTGTACGGCTTCAGCGAACAACTCGGCCAGTTGCACACCGGTCGCTTCGGCAAAAATCGCCTCGATCTCGCTTTCTTCGACACCGACGGGCTTGCCGCGGTAGAAGTCGCGCCCGAAGCGCTGCCACAGCAGGCGCATCACGTCGTCGAGCGATTTGCGGTTGTTAGTCTGCGCACGAATCGTCAGATCGAACGCAAGCGCGACGAGCGAGCCCTTGGTGTAATAGCTGACGATCGCATTCGGCGCGTTTTCATCCTGCCGATAGTATTTGACCCAGGCGTCGAACGAGCTTTCGGCCACCGTCTGCTTCAGACGGCCGCTGCCACGCTGCACGCCACCGACTACCTTGCCGAGCAGGCCGAAATAGTCGTCTTGCGAGATCAGGCCGCTGCGCACGAGGATCAGATCGTCGTAGTAAGAAGTGAAGCCTTCGAACAGCCACAGCAGCGACGTGTAGTTTTCGACGCTCAGGTCGTACGGCGCGAACACGGCCGGCTTGATGCGCTTCACGTTCCAGGTGTGGAAGTATTCGTGACTGCACAGACCGAGGTAGGTTCGGTAGCCCTCGGTGGGCGCGTCGCGGCCTTCCACCGGCAGATCGCCCCGGTTGCAGATCAACGCCGTCGAGGCTCGATGCTCCAGTCCGCCATAGCCATCGGTGACGGCCTGCGTCATGAACACGTAGCGATCCATGGGCGCTTTCTTCGACTTCGGCTCGAACAGCGCGATCTGCGTTTCGCAGATACGCTTCAGATCGGCGGACAGACGGGCCATATCGAGCCCGATCACGCGACCTGCGATCACGATGTCGTGCGGCACGCCGTGCGCCTTGAAGGTTGCAAGCGCGAATTCGCCCAACGTCACCGGATGATCGATCAACTCGTCGTAGTTCTGCGCGCGATACTCGCCGAAGCCATAGCGCTTCGTGCCGCGCGCTTCCGGCAACGCCGTGGCGACGCGCCAGTCGCGATACGCCGCGCCTTCCGGCTTCTGGATATCGACCACGCACTGCGCGTCCTCGTGACCGAGCGGCGACAGAAATACACTGGTGCCGTTGAAGAAGCCCGTCGTGTCATCAAGATGCGCAGCGCGCACCGACAGATCCCATGCATACACCTCGTAGCGCAGCGTCAGCGCGCCTTTGACCGGCGCCGCCTGCCACGTGTGCTTGTCGGTCTTTTCGACACGCACCTTGCGGCCGGCGTCATTGGTAGCCCGCAACGTGACGATGTTGCGCGCGAATTCGCGCACCATGTAGCTGCCCGGAATCCAAACCGGCAGCATGAAACGCTGGCCGGCCGGATCGGGATCGGCGACGGTCACGGTGACTTCGAACAGGTGGGCGGCGGGTTGCTTCGGAACGATGGTGTAGCGGATCGGCTTCATCGGCGGCGATTAGGTGATTTCAGGCGGGGATGTGCGGACTTGATGTGAAAGGAGGCGCACTGCGCGCCTCCTTTCTTCGACTGGTGCTGCGTGCTCAGCGCACGGCGGACATTTCCTTGTCCAGCCGGTCGGCCGGCACGGCGCCGGGCAGGCGGCGACCGTCGGCGAGGAACACCGTGGGCGTGCCGTCGACGTTCATCGCGCGGCCGAGCGCCAGGTTCTTGTCGATCGCGGCGGTGTCGCAGGTGCCGGCTGCCGTGGGCGCCTGACGATCCTGCATCCACGATTCCCACGCCTTCGCGCGGTCGGTCGAGCACCAGATCGACTTCGACTTGGCGGTCGAATCCGGCGACAGCACCGGGTACAGGAAGGTGTAGACCGTGACGTTATCGATCGACTTGAGCGTGGTTTCGAGCTGCTTGCAGTACGGGCAGTTCGGATCGGAGAACACGGCGATCTTGCGCGCGCCGTTGCCCTTCACGACCTTCACCGCGTTCGCGAACGGCAGGCTCGCGAAGTCGATCCGGTTGGTCTCCGCCAGACGCGCTTCGGTCAGATTCTTGCGGGTCTTCGCGTCGACAATGTCGCCGAGCATGAGGTAATCGCCATTCGCATCGCTATAGATGATCTGCGTGCCGAGATTCACTTCGTAGAGACCGGCAACCGGCGACTTCGTCACGCTCTTGATCGTCACGTCGGTCAGACGCGTTTGCAGGGTGGCTTTGAGCTTGTCGGTGGCTTGGTCGGCCTGCGCGGAGCAGCCGATTGCCACGGCAGCGATCGCGAGCGCGACGGCCGCGATGCGGAAGGATTTTTTCATGCTTAATTCCTGGAGTTCGATCGCGCGTGACGCGCGTTTTTTGGGACGTTTCTGGTCTGACCAGAATGGCGTCCATCCGTTCATGATACCCGTCTCGCCGGCTGGGTATGCCGGGTAGACCGCTTTACCCTAGCGCGGCCGACACCAGCCAGCGCTTGATGAACGGCTGCGCGCCGACAAATGCCATGCCGGTATTGCGCAATACCTTGGCAAACGGACCGGGCGCCGAGAAGAGCTTTTGCAGGCCGTCGGTGGCGATCATCAGCGCGCGGATGTCTTCGCGGCGGGCACGCTCGTAGCGGCGCAGCAGCACCATGTCGCCGAGATCGCGGAACGCTTCCTTGCCGGCGACCGTCTCGGCAAGCGCCGCGACATCGCGCAAACCGAGGTTCATGCCCTGGCCCGCCAACGGGTGAATCAGATGCGCGGCATCGCCAACCAGCGCGACGTGCGGCGCCACGAGCTTATCGACGGTTTGCAGCGCGAGCGGGAAGCCTTGCGCGGGCGTCACGCATTCCAAAGCGCCGAACTGCTCGCCCGTCACGCGCTCGACTTCAGCCGCGAGTTGCGCCGGATCGAGCGCGAGCAGTTGCTCGGCGTGCTCGGTGCGCGCCGACCAGACCAGCGACACGTGGCCGTCCGGCATCGGCAGCAGCGCGATGATTTCGCCGTCCCTGAACCATTGATAGGCGGTTTCGCTGTGCGGCTTTTCGGCCTTGAAATTCGCGACCACGCCGGTTTGCTTGTAGTCGCGCCGGTCCATTTTCGAGCCAATCTGCGCGCGCACCCACGAATGCGCCCCGTCCGCGCCGACCACCAGATCGGCCTCGAGCACGTTGCCGTTGGCGAGACCGACGCTCGCGCCATCCGCGGTAAAGTCGAGCGCCTGCGCACGCGTGTCGATCCAGGTGAGATTCGGCTGGAAACGCAGCGCGGCATCCAGTGCGCGCTCGATCACCGACGACTCGACGATCCACGCCAGTTGCGGCACGGACGCCTGAAACGCGGAAAAGTGGAGTTCAGCATGCGCATCGCCATAGACGCGCATGTCGTAGACGGGCCCGAGCCTGGACAGATCGAGCGCCTGCCAGACCCGCAACCGCTCCAGCAGAGCCTGTGAACTCGACGACAGCGCGTAGACCCGCGAGTCGAAGGTGGCGCCGGCGGCCAGCGCCGCACAGGGTTGCGCGAGCAGCGACACGCGCAGTCCGCCTTGCGTCAGCGCCAGCGCCGCGGTCTTGCCGACGAGCCCGCCACCGATCACGGCGGCATCAAAGGTCTGGTGGTGTGCGTTCATCCGCGCATTATAGCCGCGGGGGTTGCGGGGGACGGATCGAGCGCCCCGCTTTACCGCAGGCAGATCAAGAACCCCATCCGAACGGGTTACAATTGCGTTTTTCGTGACAAAACTCGCCCAGAATCGTCGAGGCAACGCCCCGGTCTGGTGTCTTGTCCCGCTCCGCTGCACTCGCTTCGCCCCGCCAAACGCGAAGGCTTTCCGAATCCTGCACACAGCGTCGAGCGCATCACGCAACTTACTGATTCACTGAAGGATTTCCATGAGCCTCAAATGCGGCATCGTCGGCTTGCCTAACGTCGGCAAGTCCACCCTGTTCAACGCGCTGACCAAGGCGGGTATTGCCGCCGAAAACTACCCGTTCTGCACGATCGAGCCGAACGTCGGCATTGTCGAAGTGCCGGACGCACGTTTGAAGGCCCTCGCCGAAATCGTCAAACCGGAGCGCATCCTGCCGGCCGTGGTGGAATTCGTCGACATCGCCGGTCTCGTGGCCGGTGCGAGCAAGGGTGAAGGTCTGGGCAACCAGTTCCTCGCGAACATCCGCGAAACCGATGCGATCACGCACGTGGTGCGCTGCTTCGAAGACGACAACGTGATCCACGTCGCGAACAAGGTCGATCCGCTGTCGGATATCGAAGTGATCAACACCGAGTTGGCGCTGGCCGACCTCGCGACCGTCGAAAAAGCGCTGTCGCGCTATTCGAAGGCCGCCAAGTCGGGTAACGACAAAGAAGCCATCAAGAACGCCGCCGTGCTGGAAAAGGTGCGCGCGCAACTCGACCAGGCCAAGCCGGTCCGCGCGCTCGACCTGTCGGATGAAGAAAAGGCCACGCTCAAGCCGTTCTGCCTGATCACCGCCAAGCCGACCATGTACGTCGCCAACGTGAAGGAAGGCGGTTTCGAGAACAACCCGCATCTGGACGCGGTGTCGAAGTTCGCGGCAGCGGAAAACGCGCCGGTCGTTGCGGTGTGCGCCGCGATCGAAGCGGAAATCGCCGACCTCGAAGAAGCGGATATGGAAGTGTTCCTCGCCGACATGGGCATGCACGAGCCGGGCCTGAACCGCGTGATCCGCGCGGGTTTCAAGTTGCTGGGCCTGCAAACCTACTTCACGGCCGGCGTGAAGGAAGTGCGCGCATGGACGATCCATGTCGGCGACACGGCACCGCAGGCAGCAGGCGCGATTCACACCGACTTCGAGCGCGGCTTCATTCGCGCGCAGACGATCGGCTTCACCGATTTCATCACCTACAAAGGTGAACAAGGCGCGAAGGAAGCCGGCAAGATGCGTGCGGAAGGTAAGGAATACGTCGTCCATGACGGCGACGTGATGAACTTCCTGTTCAACGTTTGAGGCTTCGCCTCGGCGTCAGGCGGTGGCCAGCGAAAGGCTGAACTCCGCCGTAATGGAAGAAGAAGGCCCGCGAAATGCGGGCTTTTTTATTGCCTGCTCTGCGCCCCCTGCCGGGCCTCACATCGCAGCGGCATAGCCATACTTGCCTTGACTGCCGCCATCTGCAGCGGCGAATCGACCAGCACCGCGTCGATCCCCAGACAGGCCGCCGCCCGATAATCGTCCGGGTCGTTCACCGCGATCGCGACGATCCGCACATCGGGCTTCTGCCGGAAGCACGCGACCGTCGCGGGCGTCCACAAGCTTGCCTGCACATCCGAGCGTCCCTCGCCAAGCGTGAATTTTTCCACCACCGTCATCTGCCGGTGCAATTCGAACGCCGTGGCGGTGTGTTCAGCCGGCGCGTCCACACAACCCTGGTTGAGCAGCACGCGCACGAGCCGCGCCCGTGTCGTGTCCCGCGACTCGAACAGCTTGGCATGTGGATATACGGCGAAACTCTGCTGATAGTCCGCTTCCGTCGAATAGATCGATACGCGGGGCCACGCGTTTTCTTCGTCCAGCACACGTGCCACCGCCAGCGCCTGCGGCGCGGCGGGCAGCGCTTTCATATCGAGGATGATCGGCATGGCGGGCGGAATTGCTTGCAACGCTTGCCGCAGCGTCGGAATACCAATCGGGTGATCACGATAGGGATACGCGTCGCCACGGCGGAAATTCCAGCCGGCGTTCATACGCGCGAGTTCTGCCACCGTGAATGCGGACACCGGCCCTTTCGTGTCGGTCAATGCCGACAGATCGGCCGGGCGGTACAACACCGGCACGCCGTCCTTGCTCAACTGAACCGTAAGCCACATAGCGTCGGCACGATGGGCGATCGACTGCCGAATCGCTTCGAGCGTGTTTTCGGGCGCGTCGCCAGTGCCGCCGCGATGCGCGATGATCTTCGGCAACGAGGTCACCGTCGACGGCCCGTTATTCGTCGTGGTGGGCGTCAGTGCACATCCCGCGAGCAGGATGAGACTCGCTATCGAGCCGAAAACCGCCAATCGTACTGAACTCTGCATCTGGAATCCTGATTAATAAGCACGCTGATCAAGCGTGCATTGTTTCCGTTTCGTGACAGCCGATGTTAAATTGCGGCAGTCGGCGCCTGTCAAAAAGCGGGCCTCCGCCAGGCACCTGACGCCGGACTGTCATCGAACACAAATAGAATCGCGCGATTCCCATCTGCGCCCGTTCCGACAAGGAGATCAATCGATGCGTTGCAAGCCGTTATTCCGTTCACTTTCCGTTGCCGCCGTGCTGAGCCTCGGCATTAGCCAGGCAGCCCATGCCGCCACTGAAATCCAGTTCTGGCACGCCATGGAAGCCGCCCTCGGTGAGCGTCTGAACGACATCGCCAACGCGTTCAACGCGTCGCAAAGCGACTACAAGATCGTACCGGTGTTCAAGGGCAGCTACGACCAAACCCTCGCCGCCGGCATCGCGGCTTATCGCAGCGGCAACGCGCCGGCCATTCTGCAGGTCTACGAAGTCGGCACCGCGACAATGATGCAGGCGAAGAAAGCCGTGATCCCGGTCTCGGAAGTATTCAAGCAAGCCGGCGTACCGCTCGACGAAAAGGCCTTCGTGCCGACCATCGCCAGCTATTACAGCGACTCCAAGACCGGCGAACTGATCTCGATGCCATTCAACAGCTCGACGCCAGTGTTGTACTACAACAAGGACGCGTTCAAGAAAGCCGGGCTCGATCCGAATCAGCCGCCGAAAACCTGGGCCGAATTGCAGGTGGACGCACAGAAGCTGAAGGCGTCGGGCATGGCGTGCGGTTATTCGTCGGGCTGGCAGAGCTGGATTCAGCTCGAAAACTATAGCGCCTGGCATGGCGCCCCGTTCGCGTCGAAGAACAATGGGTTCGACGGCGCCGACGCGCAGCTCGAATTCAACAAGCCGCTGCAGGTCGCGCACATCCAGTTCCTGCAGAACATGCAGAAGGAAGGCACCTTCACGTACGTCGGCCGCAAGGACGAACCGGTGTCGAAGTTCTATAGCGGTGACTGCGGGATCATCACGAACTCGTCGGGCTCGCTTGCCACGATCAAGAAGTACGCGAAGTTTAATTTTGGCACCGGCATGATGCCGTACGACGCCAGCGTGAAGGGCGCGCCGCAGAACGCGATCATCGGCGGAGCGAGCCTGTGGGTGCTGTCGGGTAAAGATCCGGCGGTGTACAAGGGCGTGGCGAAATTCATGTCTTATCTGTCGTCGGCGCCGGTTGCCGCGAAGTGGCACCAGGACACCGGCTATCTGCCGGTCACAACCGCCGCGTATCAGCTGACCCAGCAGCAAGGCTTCTACGAGAAGAATCCGGGCAGCGATACCGCGATCAAGCAGATGCTCAACAAACCGCCGCTGCCGTACACGAAAGGCTTGCGTCTGGGCAACATGCCGCAGATCCGCACCGTGATCGACGAAGAACTCGAACAGGTGTGGGCGGACAAGAAGACGCCGCAACAAGCGCTCGATTCGTCGGTGTCGCGTGGCGACGAGTTGCTGCGCCGCTTCGAGAAAGCCGGTAACTAACCAAGCACGAACCGGCAAGGTTTCGGTGCGCCCGCACCGAAACCTGTTGTTGCAGCAGAACCTAGGAAACTTCGATGGAAAAGCGCTCCAGCTTCGGCACCAGCGTGCTGCCCTACCTGCTCGTCGCGCCGCAACTCCTGATCACGCTGCTGTTCTTTCTGTGGCCGGCAGGCGAAGCGCTGTGGCAATCCACGCAGAGTCAGGACGCTTTCGGCACGTCGAGCGAGTTTGTCGGGCTCGCCAATTTCAAGCAGTTGTTCGCCGATCCGCTTTACCTGTCGTCGTTCAATACGACGCTGATTTTCTGTGCGCTCGTCACCGTGTTCGGATTGGTGATTTCGCTTCTGCTGGCGGTCTGCGCGGATCGCGTGACACGCGGCGCCAAGGCTTATCAGACCCTGCTGATCTGGCCGTATGCGGTCGCGCCCGCGATCGCCGCCGTGTTGTGGTCGTTCCTGTTCAACCCGAGCATCGGCCTCGTCACCTATGCGCTCGCCAAGTACGGCATCGTGTGGAATCACGCATTGAATGCGGGCCAGGCGATGTTTCTGGTGGTCCTGGCTTCGGTATGGAAACAGGTTAGCTATAACTTTCTGTTCTTCTATGCCGGCTTGCAGGCGATTCCGCGTTCGCTGATCGAAGCGGCGGCCATCGACGGCGCCGGTCCGGTCAGGCGCTTCTTCGGCATCGCCCTGCCGCTGCTTTCGCCGACCAGCTTCTTCCTGCTGGTGATCAATATCACCTACGCGTTCTTCGATACCTTCCCGGTGATCGACGCCGCCACCGGCGGCGGCCCGGCGCAATCCACCCGCACGCTGATCTACAAGATTTTCGCCGAAGGCTTTCAGGGGTTGGACATCGGCAGCTCGGGTGCGCAGTCCGTCATCCTGATGGTGATCGTCGTCGCGTTGACGGTCGTGCAATTCCGCTTCATCGAACGCAGGGTTCAATACTCATGATCGAGAACCGCCGCGGTTTCGACCTCTTCTGCCATGCGGTGCTGATTCTCGGCGTCGTGCTGGTGGTGTTTCCGGTGTACGTCGCGTTTTGCGCGGCGACGATGAGCGAGCACGAGGTGTTCAGCGTGCCGCTGTCACTAGTGCCGAGTACGCATCTATTCGAGAACATCTCGACGGTCTGGTCGCATGGCAGCGGCAATGCGGCGGCGCCGTTCGGCCGCATGCTGTTCAACAGCCTCGTCATGGCGTTGGTGATTTCGATCGGCAAGATCGCCATCTCGATGATCTCCGCGTATGCGATCGTGTTTTTCCGCTTTCCGTTTCGCAATCTGTCGTTCTGGCTGATCTTCGTCACGCTGATGCTGCCGGTCGAAGTGCGCATCTTTCCGACCGTGCAAGTCGTGTCGTCGATGCATATGAGCAATACGTATAGCGGGTTGACGTTGCCGCTGATCGCATCGGCCACCGCCACGTTCCTGTTCAGGCAATTCTTCATGACGCTGCCCGATGAACTGATGGAAGCGGCGCGTATCGACGGCGCGGGCGCTATGCGATTCTTCTGGGACGTGGTGCTGCCTCTGTCAAAAACGAACATGGCGGCGCTCTTTGTCATCACGTTCATTTACGGCTGGAATCAGTATCTATGGCCGATCCTGATTACAAGCCAGCAATCGCTGACCACGGCCGTGGTCGGCATCAAAAGCATGATCGCCTCCGGCGATACCGCAACCGAATGGCATCTCGTGATGACCGCGACGCTGCTCGCGATGCTGCCGCCGCTCGCCGTCGTGCTGACGATGCAACGCTGGTTCGTGCGCGGACTGGTGGACTCGGAGAAGTAACTCGCGCAGCTTGGGCGAGCTTCGGCGTTGGACAAATAAAGAACGCCGCGCAAAGCGTGGCACGCGCGGCAAGCAACGAAAAGGCTAAAACAGCATGGCTGCACTGACTCTGCAAGGCGTTAAAAAGACCTACGACGGCAAACAGTTCGTGTTGCACGGCATCGATGTGGACGTCTCGGACGGCGAGTTCGTCGTGATGGTCGGTCCGTCGGGTTGCGGCAAATCGACCTTGCTGCGGATGGTGGCCGGGCTCGAAGGCATCTCCGACGGCACCGTCTCGATCTCCGGCAAAGTGGTCAATCGCCTGGAGCCGAAAGATCGCAACATCGCGATGGTGTTCCAGAACTACGCGCTGTATCCGCATATGAGCGTCGCCGAAAACATGGGCTACGCGCTGAAGATTGCGGGCGTCGATCGCGCGCAGATTGCGAAGCGCGTGGACGCTGCGGCGCAGATTCTCGAGCTTGGTCCGCTGCTCGCACGCAAGCCGCGCGAGTTGTCCGGCGGGCAACGACAACGTGTCGCCATGGGCCGCGCGATCGTGCGCGAGCCGGCGGTGTTTCTGTTCGATGAGCCGCTGTCCAATCTCGATGCACGCCTGCGCGTGCAAATGCGCCTCGAAATCCAGCGCCTGCATGCACGGCTTGCCACGACCAGCCTGTACGTCACCCACGATCAAATTGAAGCGATGACGCTGGCGCAGCGCGTAATCGTGATGAACAAGGGTCACGCGGAGCAGATCGGCGCGCCGACCGAGGTCTACGAGCGGCCGGCGACGGTGTTCGTCGCGAGCTTCATCGGCTCACCGGGGATGAATCTGCTGGAAGGCCGCGTGTCGGACGACGGCTTGACGTTTGAAGTGGCTGGCAACGGTCCGAAGCTGCCGCTTACAGGCGTGGCATCGATCGGCCGGGAAGTTGCGAAGGGCCGCGAATGGACGCTCGGCATTCGCCCCGAGCACATGACGCCGGGTCAAGCGGACGCATCCAACGCCACCTTGACCGTCGATTCCTGCGAACTGCTCGGCGCGGACAACCTCGCGCACGGCCGCTGGGGCAAGCACGACGTGACCGTGCGGCTGCCGCACACGCACCGCCCCCCGGCTGGCGAAGCGCTGCAAGTCTCGCTGCCCGCGCAGCATCTGCATTTCTTCGATCCGGGGAGTGGACGGCGCGCGAACTGACGTCGCGAGGGGTGCCCTCTGCCGCCCCACCCCCGCCCCGAAGTACAATGCCATCTGCACAACCCGCCCGCGCGCGGGGCGTCGCGAAGTTCGACGCCGAGTTCGACGCCGCGCCGGCTGGCACCGGGCGCACCGCCCGGCTACAACACCCATTACCCATCCACCCACGACCGCCCGCCCCCACGCGGCCGGCGTCGTCAACGTCTATTGCAAGCAAATGGCCCAATACGTCTTCACCATGAACCGGGTCGGCAAAATCGTGCCGCCCAAGCGTCAAATCCTGAAAGACATCTCGCTGTCGTTCTTCCCCGGCGCGAAGATCGGTTTGCTGGGCCTGAACGGCTCGGGCAAATCGACGCTGATCCGCATCATGGCCGGTGTGGACAAGGACATCGAGGGCGAAGCCACGCCGATGCCGAACCTGAACATCGGCTATCTGCCGCAGGAACCGAAGCTCGATCCGACCAAGACGGTGCGTGAAGCGGTCGAGGAAGGTCTCGGCGACGTCTTCGGCGCACAAAAGAAACTGGACGAAATCTACGCAGCCTACGCTGAGCCGGACGCCGACTTCGACGCGCTCGCCGCCGAGCAGGCGAAGTACGAGGCCATTCTCGCCACCACCGACGGCAGCGCCGAACAACAGATCGAAATCGCCGCCGACGCGCTGCGTCTGCCGGCGTGGGACGCGAAGATCGAACATCTGTCGGGCGGCGAAAAGCGCCGCGTCGCGTTGTGCAAGCTGCTGCTCGAAAAGCCGGACATGCTGCTGCTCGACGAACCGACCAACCACCTGGATGCGGAATCGGTCGACTGGCTCGAACAGTTCCTCACACGCTTCCCGGGCACCGTCGTCGCCGTCACCCATGATCGCTACTTCCTCGATAACGCCGCCGAGTGGATTCTCGAACTCGACCGCGGTCACGGCATTCCCTGGAAGGGCAACTACAGCAGCTGGCTCGACCAGAAGGAAGAGCGCCTGAAGCAGGAAGAGTCGTCGGAATCGGCGCGTCAGAAGGCGATCAAGAAGGAACTGGAGTGGGTGCGCCAGAATCCGAAGGGCCGTCAGGCAAAGTCGAAGGCGCGTATCGCCCGCTTCGAGGAACTGAACAGCCAGGACTACCAGAAGCGCAACGAGACCTCGGAAATCTTCATCCCGGTCGGCGACCGCCTGGGTAATGAAGTCATCGAGTTCAAGAACGTCAGCAAGTCGTATGGCGATCGCCTGCTGCTCGACGACGTCAGCTTCAAGGTTCCGGCGGGCGCGATCGTCGGCATCATCGGTCCGAACGGCGCCGGTAAGTCGACGCTGTTCCGCATGCTCACCGGCCGTGAGCAGCCGGATTCGGGTGAGATCGTGCAAGGCCCGACGGTCAAGCTCGCGTACGTGGATCAGAGCCGCGACGCGCTCGACGGCTCGAAGACCGTGTTCGAAGAAATCTCCGGCGGTGCGGACGTGTTGACCGTCGGCAAGTACGAAACGCCTTCGCGGGCGTACATCGGCCGCTTCAACTTCAAGGGTGGCGATCAGCAGAAGACCGTTGGCAATCTGTCGGGCGGTGAGCGCGGCCGGCTGCATCTGGCGAAAACGCTGATCGCGGGCGGCAACGTGCTGCTGCTGGACGAACCGTCGAACGACCTGGACGTCGAAACGCTGCGCGCGCTCGAAGACGCGTTGCTCGAGTTCGCCGGCTCCGTCATGGTGATCTCGCACGATCGCTGGTTCCTTGACCGGATCGCGACACACATCCTGGCATTCGAAGGCGATTCGCAAATCACGTTCTTCGACGGCAACTACCAGGAATACGAAGCGGACAAGCGTGCCCGCCTCGGTGAAGAAGCCGCACGTCCGAAGCGTCTGCGCTACAAGCCGATCGCACGATAAATCGCTAGCCTGACGGCCCGCTCGTTGGCTGATGAGCGGGCTGTTTTGCGGGTCTCTTTATTGCTGACATTTTGTGAGCCACTTTGCTGACCGCCCGGTCGGCGCGTTTTGCCGGCCGTTTGGCCAGCCATTTGCCCGGTCATTTTGCTCATCGTTGTACGCCGCAATTACCGTTCGTTTGCGGATAGGTGGTAGGGCACACGCCTTGCGTGCCACGGCGGTGATACACGTCGTCCCGGCGGGATGCAGGAACTTCGCCCTATCAAATAATTGTGCGTCCAACGGGCGCACACACCGGCCGATCACACCCACGCCGCCCAGCGCGGCGACGAGGAGGCAAGCATGGCGATGTCGAAGGGCAAGCGCTGGGCGATTGCCGCAGGTGGCCTGCTGCTGGTGCTGATCGTCGTCGCGGTCGGTGCGCTGCAGTTCGCGCAGCGCGAAGTCAAAGAACGCATCATTGTGGCGCTCGGACCATTAGGCAGCGCCGAAAGCATCCGGGTCGGCCTCACTTCCGTCCATCTCACCAACGTTCTGCTCAAGGCGCCGCCCGGCTGGCCCGCCGGCGATCCGCTACGTGCCGACGAAATCACCATCACGCCCGACATCCGCGATCTGCTCGCGCGGCGCATGCATATTCGCAGCGTGGTGGTGCGCGGCTTCGACATCGCCGTACTGCGAACCAAGGACGGTGCGATCCGCCTGATGCCGAATCTGCGGCAATCGATCAACGGCCCGATCAACGGCTCGAACGACGAGGGAGCCAGCGGCGCGGCAACCCCCGGCTCCCGCGAAAAGCTGGTCGATCACGTTAGCTTCGAGCAAGGCAACTTTCATTTTTACGACATGACGGTCGGCCCGCCGGCATTCAAAGTGACGGTCAGCAACGCCAACGCAGCTGTCGATCACCTGCATCTGCCCGCGCTCACCGAACCGACCAACGTCAGCGTCACCGGCTCGATCAAGGGCCCAACGCATACTGGCACCGTTTCGTTCGGCGGGTGGATCAAGATTGCCAGCAAGGATTCGCAGACCACCAGCACATTGCGCGGCGTCGATGTTGTCATGCTGGATCCGTACCTGTTGAAAAAAACCGGCGCGAAGGCGCAAGTGACGGGCGGCACAGTCGACCTGACAGTCGACTCGACGGTGCGCAACTTTCAACTGCATGCACCCGGCACGGTGACGATCCACCATCTGCAACTCGCCGACAGCGACAACCCGCTCGACACCTTCATGTCGATTCCGACCCAAGCCGCCATCGCCGCGCTCAAGATGCACAACGGCGACATCACGCTACATTTCGTCCTGGATGGGAATTTGCGCGACCCGAAGTTTTCGGTGCAGGAAAGTCTGATGACGCGCCTTGGCGCCGGTTTTGCGCAAGCGATGGGCGTGAGCGTCGAAGGCTTGGCGAAGGGCGCCGGGGAGACAGTGAAAGGATTGGGTAACGCGTTGAAAAATCTGCTCGGTCAGTAGGCAGACTTGGGCCGACGCAGGCGGTGCCATTAAAGCGAAGACGCGCCATGCGTCGCCGCTTTAACCGGCATCCCCGGAACGCGGCATCTCGCGCTTAGACCGGCAAGCCCAATTCGCGCAGTCCTGCTTCCGTTTTTGCGGCGCTCGTGTGATGCACACCGTGCCAGCCGAGTGTCGTCGCGGCCTCGGCGTTTTTCAGATTGTCGTCAATGAAGACAAGTTCGCCCGGCTGGATGCCCGGCAGTTGCGCCTCGATCCGCTGACGCATTTCCGCGAAGATCGCCGGATCGGGCTTCACCAGCTTCACCCGGCCCGACACGACGATGTCGCGGAAACGCCGCAGCACGGGGAAATGCTCCCACGCATACGGAAACGTCTCCGCCGACCAGTTCGTCAGCCCGAAGAGCGGCACATCGGCCGCTTCGAGCTTTCCCATGATCGCCACGCCCTCTTCCAGCACGCCGGGCACCATCTCGTGCCAGCGCTCGTAAAACGCGCGGATCAGTGGCGCGTGATCGGGAAACTTCGCGATCAGCTCGTTTGTCCCCTCGACGATCGGCTGACCACCGTCCTGACGGATCACCCAATCCATCGAACAAACGTGCGTCAGAAACCAGCGGCGCTGCGTTTCGTCAGGGATCAACCGGCGATACAGGTACTCGGGGCTCCAGTCGATCAGCACGCCGCCGAAATCGAACACGACTGCCTTGATGGCCATGCACGCTCCGTCAGTAAGGTCGTGGCGATGAGATCAGATAGCTTGCGTACGCAACTCGAGCCACGCCTTGGCCTCGCCCGACACATGCGGCAACAGGCGCGTGCGCACCATCTCGTGATAGGCGTTGAGCCACGCGCGCTCGTCGTCACGCAACAGCGACAGGTCGAGGCAGCGTGTATCGATCGGGCACAGCGTCAGCGTCTCGAACTTGAGGAAATCGCCGAACTCGGTTTTCTCCGTCGGCACGTTCAGCACCAGGTTTTCGATCCGCACGCCCCACTGGCCCGGCCGGTAGATACCCGGCTCGACCGAGGTGATCATGCCTTCTTCCATCGCGGTGCACGGTTCGGCCGGCGCGTAGTGCGAAATCACCTGCGGGCCTTCGTGCACGTTCAGGAAATAGCCCACGCCGTGACCGGTGCCATGACCGTAATCGGCGCCGGCTTCCCAGATCGGCGCGCGGGCGATCGCGTCGAGCATCGGCGAACGGACGCCGCGCGGGAATTTCGCGCGCGACAGCGCCATGGTGCCTTTCAGCACGATCGTGAAATCGCGCCGCTGCGCCTCGCTGATGGTGCCGACCGGCACAACGCGGGTGATGTCGGTCGTACCGCTCAGATACTGCGCGCCCGAATCGATCAGCAACAGGCCATTGCCCTCGATCACCGAATGCGACTCATTGGTCGCGCGGTAGTGCGGCATCGCACCGTTCGCGTTGAAGCCAGCGATCGTCGCAAAGCTCAGCGACACGAAGCCCGGACGGCGCGCACGGGCTGCCGTCAGGCGCTCGTCGATCGTCAGTTCGGTGATCGTTTCGCGCCCCAGCGCGCCTTCGAACCACGCGAAGAATTCGGCGAGCGCCGCGCCATCCTGTTCCATCGTCTCGCGCACATGCTCCGCTTCCGCCTCGGTCTTGCGCGACTTGAAGAACGTGGACGGATTGACCGCCTCGACGACGTTCACCGTGGCCGGCACCGACTGTAGCGAGCCATAGGTAATGCGGCGCGGGTCGATCAGCAGCGTGCTTCCGGCCGGCAGCGCGGCCAGCGCTTCTGCGGCCTTCGCGTAGGGCTCGACGCTGATGCCGTCGCGTGCGAGCGCATCGGCCAGCGCTTGGGGCACCTTGCCATCGGCGACGAAGAGCGACGCACTTTCCGGACCAATCATCGCATGCGCCACGAACACCGGGTTATAGCTGACGTCGGCGCCGCGCAGATTCAAAAGCCATGCGAGGTCGTCGAGTGTGGAAATGAAGTGCCACTGCGCGCCCTTTTCCGCCATCGCACGGCGAATCTGCGCGAGCTTTTCCGAACGGGCGACGCTCGCGTGCGGCGCGGCATGCTCGAACACTTCGGCGGCGGGCAGCGACGGGCGCTGCGGCCAGATCGCGTCGAACAGATCGACGTCCGTGCGCAGCTTCACGCCGCGCGCGGCAAGCGTCTGGCTCAAAGCGCGCGCCGCCGATACACCGAGCACGGCACCGTCCACACCGACTGTGTCGCCGGTCGCGACGTTCTGCGCCAGCCATTCGAAATGCGGCGCGGTCTGCTGGCCGCCGGTCATCTTCATCAACTGAACTCCGGTGCCGGCCAGTTGTGCGTTGGCTTGTTCCCAATAGCGGCTGTCGGTCCACACGCCGGCGAAATCGGCGGTCACGACGAGCGTGCCGGCCGAGCCGGTGAAGCCCGACAACCACTGCCGGCCTTGCCAGCGCCCTGGTAGATATTCGGAAAGATGCGGATCTGCGGACGGCACCAGATAGGCGGCTACACCTTCGTGCGCCATCGCATTGCGCAATGTCGCGAGCCGTTCGGGGATGGAGGAAGTTTCGGGAAGTCGGGCATTCATCGGAGTCACCTGCAAGTATTCATCGACGGGAAAGCAAGCCGACCGTCACGGCAACGGCGACCAGCGCGATGGCGGTACATACCGGCCATTCGAGCGTATCGCCATCATGAAAGAGACCAACCACGTTGCCGGCCATGCGCGCAACACCCGCGCCCAGCACGCCGGTCAGGAGCGCCACCCACCATAAGGCGCGGCTCGAGCGGCGCAGCGGATGCAGCCACCAACCCGCCAGGCCAATCACCGCGCCCAACACCAGGATTCCGGGCCACCCCATTAGCGCCAGGTCTCGCGCAATTTCAGATTCGTCTCATGGGCGCAAGAGGCCAACACAGATAGCATTTTTGTCTCATTAACTATAGAGGTTCAGCACGGCGCTTTCCGCATAGCGGTTGAGTTTAGGGGTCGGGGTGATGTTAGGCAAGCTGTAAGCCTTACGGAGAAACCTAGTCCGGGTAATTGCCAAGCTGAAAGCGTGCCATGCGAATCGCCCTTATCGAGCCGGATTTACGGCACGCCACCCTGGTCGGCCGGCTGATCTTTGCCGGCGGCCATGCGTGCCAGTACTTCACAGCGAGCACGCCGTTTCTTCATCGCGCCGCCGACGAATTCTTCGATCTTCTCATCACTGAAAACTGGGCCGGCGACCATTGCGCCGAAGACCTGATTCCGCGCGCCCGCTCGATCCTGCCGAACTTGCCGGTGATCGTGCTGCTGTCGGAGCCACGCGAGAGCCAGATTGTCGCCGTGCTGCACGCCGGTGCCGACGACTGTCTGACCAAACCGGTCCGCGGCCCGGAAATGCTGGCCCGAGTGGACGCGCTGCTACGGCGCGCGGGCCTGCGGCGACCGTCCAACCGGCGGCGCGACACGATCGGCGGCTATGCGTTCGACGCGGCGCAGTTCGCCGTCAGCTTCCGTAATCAGACGGTCGCCCTGACGCCGAAGGAGTTCCGCTTTGCGCTGCTGCTGTTTTCCAATCTGTCACGGCCGGTGTCGCGCGCGCATATTCTCGAAACGGTCTGGACTCGCCGCCGCGACGTACAGTCGCGCACCGTCGACACCCACGCATCGCGCGTGCGGACCAAGTTGCAGTTGCGACCCGAGCACGGGTACTGCCTGACACCGCTCTACGGCTATGGCTACCAACTCGACGCCATCCCGCCGGACGCCATTGTGGGGGCCGGGTGACGCATCCACAATGTAAGAATTGTGGAAACGCTATAATATTGAGCTAAACCATAGCTCCCCATATGCAGCTTCTAACGATCGGAATCAATCACCACACTGCGCCTGTCGCCTTGCGCGAACGCGTGGCGTTTCCGCTCGAACAGATCAAGCCTGCACTGGACACCTTCAAGAGCGTCTGGCTTGGCCGCACCGCCCGCACGGCCCCGGAAGCTGCGATTCTGTCCACCTGTAACCGCACCGAACTCTACTGCGCGACCGACGACCAGGCCGTGCGTGAAGCCGCGATCCAGTGGTTCTCGAAGTACCACAACCTCCCCGTCGACGAACTCGCGCCGCACGTATACGCGCTGCCGCAGTCGGAAGCCGTGCGCCACGCGTTCCGCGTTGCCTCGGGACTCGATTCGATGGTGCTGGGCGAGACGCAAATCGTCGGACAAATGAAGGACGCGGTGCGCACGGCGTCTGAAGCCGGTGCGCTCGGCACCTATCTGAACCAGTTGTTCCAGCGCACCTTCGCCGTTGCGAAAGAAGTGCGCAGCACTACCGAAATCGGCGCGCAGTCGGTTTCCATGGCGGCAGCCGCCGTGCGGCTCGCACAACGGATTTTCGACAAGATTTCAAACCAGCGCGTGCTGTTCATCGGCGCGGGCGAAATGATCGAGTTGTGCGCTACGCACTTCGCGGCACAGCAGCCACGCGAACTCGTCGTCGCCAATCGCACGGCCGAGCGCGGCACCCGCCTCGCTGAACGCTTCAACGGCCGGGCCATTCCGCTCTCGGAACTGCCTGCCCGCATGCACGAGTTCGACATCATCGTGTCGTGCACCGCGTCGACCCTGCCGATCATCGGTCTGGGCGCGGTCGAGCGGGCCGTGAAAGCGCGCCGTCACCGGCCGATTTTCATGGTCGATCTGGCCGTGCCGCGCGATATCGAACCCGAAGTCGGTAAGCTCGAAGACGTTTTCCTGTACACCGTCGACGATCTCGGCGCGATCGTGCGCGAAGGCAATGCGTCGCGGCAAGCCGCGGTCGCGCAGGCCGAGGCGATCATCGAAACGCGTGTGCAGAACTTCATGCAATGGCTCGACGCACGCAGCATCGTGCCGGTGATCCGCCACATGCATACACAGGCCGACGTGCTGCGTCGCGCCGAAGTCGAACGCGCGCAGAAAATGCTCGCACGCGGCGAGGACCCGGCAGCGGTGCTCGAAGCGTTGTCGCAATCGCTCACCAACAAACTGATCCACGGCCCCACGCACGCGCTTAATCGTGCGAGCAGCGAGAACCGTGACACGCTTATCGAATTGATGAGCGGTTTCTACAAACACTCCGGTTCTACGGAGCGTTAGCGGCGCAGCCACCGCCGCACCGTCCGCGCCACACTGAGTGGCCCGCGACATGCTTCTGACCAGGGCATCTGCCCACTCCCCTAGTCGTCGTCTTTGCCGGAGTCCGCTCCGATACCCGTCCGATGAAAACGAGCATGCAACGCAAGCTCGACCAGCTCACTACCCGGCTGGCCGAACTGAACGACCTGTTGAGCCGCGAGGACATCACCTCGAATCTCGACCAATACCGCAAGCTCACGCGTGAACACGCCGAGCTCGGGCCGGTTGTTGAGCATTACGCGCTGTGGCGCCTGGCGATGAACGACGCGGCGACCGCGCAGGAACTGCTGGCGGACGCGTCGATGCGCGACTTCGCGGAAGAAGAAATTCGCGCGGCGCGCGAGCGGATGGAAAAACTCGGCGCCGAATTGCAGAAAATGCTGCTGCCGAAAGACCCGAACGACGACCGCAACATCTTCCTCGAAATCCGCGCCGGTACCGGTGGCGACGAATCCGCACTGTTTGCCGGCGATTTGCTGCGCATGTACCTGCGCTTTGCCGAGCGTAATCGCTGGCAAGTGGAGATGATGTCGGCGAGCGAATCGGACCTCGGCGGCTACAAGGAAGTGATCGTGCGGATCGCCGGCGAAGCAGCCTATTCCAAGCTCAAGTTCGAGTCGGGCGGCCATCGCGTGCAACGCGTGCCGGCCACCGAAACGCAGGGCCGCATTCACACTTCGGCGTGCACGGTCGCGGTGATGCCGGAAGCGGACGAAATCGGCGAAGTCGAGATCAATCCGGCTGATCTGCGCATCGACACGTTCCGCGCGTCCGGCGCGGGCGGGCAGCACATCAACAAGACAGACTCGGCCGTGCGGGTGACGCACTTGCCGACCGGCATCGTCGTCGAATGTCAGGACGACCGGTCGCAGCACAAGAACAAGGATCGTGCGCTGAAGGTGTTAGCCGCTCGCATCAAGGACAAGCAGTCGCACGAGCAGCAGGCGAAGGAAGCCGCGACCCGCAAGAGCCTGATCGGCTCGGGCGATCGCTCGGAGCGGATTCGCACCTACAACTTCCCGCAAGGACGGCTGACGGATCACCGGATCAATCTGACGCTGTATCGCCTCGACGCAATCATGGACGGCGATCTCGACGAATTGATCGCGGCCTTGGTCAGCGAGCATCAGGCCGAGTTGCTGGCATCGCTGGGCGACGCGGACTAAGCGCGAATGGACCTGGTCACACCTGCCGCGCTGTTGCGCGCCTCGCCACTGCCGTCACTCGAAGCGCGGATTCTGCTCACGCACGTGCTCGGCTGGCGGCATACGCAATTGATTACGCGCAGCGATGAGGCTCTCGACGGCCCGGTAATCGAACGATACCGGGCTCTGGAGGCACGGCGTGTCGCCGGTGAGCCGGTGGCGCAACTGGTCGGCGCGCGCGAATTTTTCGGGCTTGATTTCGAAGTGACGCCGGACGTGCTGATTCCACGTCCCGAAACCGAATTGCTGGTCGAAACAGCGTTGGCGGCGATGGAAAACGTCTCGCGGCCGCGCGTGCTCGATCTGGGTACCGGCACCGGCGCCATTGCCGTGGCCATTGCGTCGATGCGGCCCGACGCGCAGGTCTGGGCGCTGGACCGTTCCGCCGAAGCACTGGTGGTGGCCAGACGTAATGCCGCGCGCCTGCTTGATGCCAAACGCCCCGGTAGCGCCGTGGACTTGCAGCAAAGCGACTGGTACAGCTCGCTCGACGCAGCATTGCGCTTTAACGTGATCGTCAGCAATCCGCCGTATATCGCGAGCGGCGATCCGCATTTGTCGGAAGGCGATCTGCGCTTCGAACCGCGCGGCGCGCTCACCGACGAAGCCGACGGCCTCAGCGCGATCCGCAAGATCGTCGCGGGCGCGCCCACACGTTTGGCCGCCAACGGCGTATTGTGGATCGAACACGGGTACGATCAGGCGGAAGCCGTGCGCGGTCTACTGACGGTGCAGGGTTTTACGCAAGTCCGCTCGGAGCAGGATCTCGCCGGCATCGAGCGAATCAGCGGCGGACGATGGCCCGGCTGACCTCGATAAATGGCCCTAATCGCCGAGGTGGCAAAGCTGCCCTCGGCCGGTCTTACCGAAATCCGCTATCATTTCAGCCTATTCCCTACACATAACGGAACCGCAAGGTCAGTCATGGATACGCAACAACGCATCAAGCAAATCGTCGACGAAAACAACGTCGTGCTCTTCATGAAGGGCACCGCCCAGTTCCCGATGTGCGGCTTTTCCGGCCGCGCCATCCAGATCCTGAAGGCGTGCGGCGTCGGCGAAATCAAGACCGTCAACGTGCTCGAAGACGACGAAGTCCGCCAGGGTATCAAGCAGTTCTCGAACTGGCCGACCATTCCGCAGCTCTACGTGAAGGGCGAATTCGTCGGCGGCTCGGACATCATGATGGAAATGTACGAATCGGGCGAACTGCAGCAACTGTTCGCCGCGGCCTAAGCAGCCGCTGTCCGAACCTTTGTTGTCCTCCGATAAGGCGCCGCGAGCCATGGAAACACGTGCTGCGGCGCCACGCCGGCTGATCGTTGCGATTACCGGCGCGACCGGCGCCATCTACGGCATCCGGTTGCTTGAGACGTTGCGCAGGCTGGGCGGCGTCGAGAGCCATCTGCTGATTTCGAGCGCTGGGTGGCTCAATATCCAGCACGAACTCCAGTTGAGCAAAGAAGACGTGCATCCGCTCGCGGATGTCGTCCATTCGGTGCGCGACGTCGGCGCAAGTATCGCGTCCGGCTCGTTTGCGACCGATGGCATGGTGATCGCGCCGTGCTCGATGAAGACGCTGGCAAGCGTCGCACACGGTTTTTCCGACAACCTGATCACCCGAGCCGCCGATGTCACGCTCAAAGAGCGCCGCAGGCTCGTGCTTCTCGTGCGCGAAACGCCGTTAAACCTCGCGCATCTGCGCAATATGACGGCTGTCACCGAAATGGGTGGCGTGATCTTTCCGCCCTTGCCTGCTTTCTATAACCAACCCACGACGATCGACGAAATGGTCGATCACACGGTGGCGCGCGTGCTGGATCTATTCGCGTTGGGGCCGGCCATGTCGCCGGCGTGGCAAGGTTTGCGCGGCACGCAGGAATAATTCGCAGGACGACATACTGCCGCCGCGCGTGGCGCGAAGGCAGGCGCCATGCATTGCCACGGCCTAACGAGCGGCGCGCCACAATCGCTCCATGGCCATTAACAACACCGACGACACAATCAATTCCGTTTTTACCCGTTTATCAAACGCCGGTACAGACCTATATTGATAGCAACCCTACTTCCGCGCCGCATTCCCGCGGCGGCGTTGCTGCCATGAATCGCTTACCGTCGCTCTACCTCTCCCACGGCGCACCTACGCTGCCGATCGACCCTTCCCTGCCGTCCGCCGAATTCGGCGCACTGTCGGCGCAATTGCCGCGCCCTGAGAGCGTGCTGATGCTGTCGGCCCATTGGGGCACGGCGCAACCGGTGGTGAGCACGTCCACGGCGCCTGAGACCATCCACGATTTCTACGGCTTCCCGCGTCAGTTGTATGAGATTCAGTACCCGGCTCCCGGCGCGCCCGATATGGCGCGCCGGGCCGCGGTGCTGCTCGGCGAACACGGCATCCTTGCCGACGCCCAGCCGCACGGGCTCGACCATGGCGCCTGGGTGCCGATGCTGTTGATGTTCCCGGAAGCCGACATACCGGTCGCGCAACTGTCGATCCAGCCGCACATGGACGCCGCCCATCACTTCCGGGTGGGTCGCGCGCTGCGCTCGCTGAAAGATGACGGCGTGATGGTGATCGGCTCGGGCCAGATCACGCACAACCTGCGCGCTGCGGATTTTTCCGCGCGCCCGGGAGATGCCGATCCGCGCGTGGCCGAATTCACCGACTGGTTCGAGGCCAGGCTCGCCGCGCACGACATCGACGCGTTGCTTGACTACCGCCGCCAGGCGCCGCACGCGGTGCTGATGCATCCGACCGACGAGCATCTGCTGCCCGTGTTCGCGGCACTGGGTGCGGCGGACGACGATTATTCGCTGGCGATTCAGTCGCTCGGAACCTATCAGCGCTCGCTCGCCATGACGAATTACGTGTTCGGCACCGCCTGATTCAACGCCTAAGTAACGCCGAAGCAAGGTCTAACCAAGGCCAAAGCGCCGCCAACAAAAAAGCCCGCCTGAGCAACTCAGGCGGGCTTTTTTCATACCGGGCCGAATCATGACGATCCGGCGGTCCGGCGATCCGGCGAAGGGCTCAGCGCAGCACCTTAGTGTGCGCCTATGCCTTCAAGCACTTCGTCGTGCGTCTGACGTTCTTCGAGGTATTCCGAACGGTAGCCGCTATTCACGCCCCAGTAGTAGAACACCAGCGAGAACACGGCCACCACCAGCATGTCCCAGCCGTACGGCAGGAGGCCGTGGCCGCCAAACTCCTTGCTGCCGATCAGCGACAGAATCGCCATGATCGGCAGGTAGGCCACGAGCCACCATGCAGCCTTCAGGTCACGCCCCCAACCGCCAAAACCCGACTTCGCCTGGAAATAGAAGTAGACCGGCAGCGCGACGACCATCAACAGAATGATTTCGCCGGTCAGCGGCCACTTCGCCCAATACAGGATCAGCGACGCGCACACGAAAGCGAACGGCGCAATGAATTTCATGCCCGGAATGTGCAGCGGGCGCTCCAGATCCGTCGCCGCGCGGCGCAGCGCCATCAGGCTGATCGGGCCAGTCAGGTACGAGATCACGGTCGCGACCGAGATCACCGCCGCCAACGAGCTCCAGCCACGGAAGAAGAACAGGAAAATGAACGACACCAGCAGGTTGAACCACATCGCCTGACGCGGCACGCCGTAGAACGGGTGCACGTTGCCGAACATCTTCGGCATCGTGTTGTTGCGCTCCATCGCGTAGATCATGCGGGTGGTGGTCGCCATGTAAGTCGTGCCGGTACCGCTCGGGCTGACGAACGCGTCGACGTACAGCAGGATAGCCAGCCAGTTCAGGTTCAGCGCGATGGCCAGTTCGGCAAACGGCGAAGCGAAGTTGAAGTGGCTCCAGCCCTTCATCACATCGCCCGGGTTCACCGCGCCGATGTACGCGATCTGCAGCAGCACGTAGATCACCAGCGCCAGCAGGATCGAGCCGATCACCGCGAACGGCACGCTTCTGGCCGGATTGCGCGCTTCACCGGCGAGGTTGATCGGGCTCTGGAAGCCGTTGAAGGCGAACACGATGCCGCTCGTCGACACGGCTGTCAGCACAGCCGACCAGCCGTACGGCGCAAAGGTACTCACTTCGCCGAAGTTTTCTTTGTGGAAACCCGACAGCATCAGACCAGCGATCGTCGCACCCGGAATCAGGAACTTGAAGACCGTGATCGCCGAATTGGCGCGCGCGAACAGCTTCACGCCCCAGTAATTCAGCAAGAAGTAAATGATCACGAGGGCCGCGGACAGCAATAGCCCATTGGTCGTTAATGACCCATCCACGAATAGCGCATGCGCCCATGGATACGGCCAGGTGCTCATATATTGAATGGATGCTTCTGCCTCGATTGGAATCACCGAGACAATGGCGATCCAGTTGGCCCATGCACTGATGAACCCAACCAGCGCGCCGTGCGAATAGCGCGCGTAACGCACCATGCCGCCGGACTCCGGGAACATCGCGCCGAGTTCTGCGTAGGTCAAGGCAATCGCGAGAATCACCACCGCGCCGATGACCCATGCACAGATGGCAGCCGGCCCGGCAATTTTTGCAGCCTTCCACGCGCCGAACAACCAGCCCGATCCGATGATGGAACCCAAGCCGGTCAGCAACAGCGCGACCGGTCCGATGTTCCGTTGTATAGAACTTTTCACATCTTCTCCTATGTCGGCCGGAACCGGTGGTTAAGCACTTACTCCGGTCCCATGCAGATTGCATCTAAACCATGCCGACACCGCGTGACATCGCTTGTGGCGTTGGGGACGGGGTGACGCGCATGCGTGCGCGACGGCCCAAAATAAGGTGCAACCGACGCGCGGCGCGTAGTTTAACGGTTGCACCCGCACGTTGCAGCGAAACTAAGGGTTCTCCCTAGCAAAATTCTCGGACGAATAGCAAGCTTTGTAAGCAACTTCTACGCCAATCCATCAAAATCTTGTAAAGTTGGGACAAGAGTGTTGACCTTCGCCCGAAATCGCCGTATAACGTTCGGGCAGGATTTCAAGCGGCGAGTGAATTGGTCTTTCGTAGTTCGCCCATCAACGGTACTCCGGTTGGTCCCATTACCCCCTTCCTTGATTTTCATGCGCACCCATTGGGCTTCGGCCTTATTTACCATCTTTAGGAACAAGTAATATGGAAACCGGTACCGTCAAGTGGTTCAATGACGCAAAGGGCTTTGGCTTCATCACGCCGGACGGCGGCGGCGAAGATCTGTTCGCGCATTTCTCGGAAATCCGCACGGAAGGCTTCAAGACGCTGCAAGAAAACCAAAAGGTTACGTTTGAAGTGAAGACGGGCCCGAAGGGCAAGCAAGCTGCTAACATCAAGCCGGTGTAAGCAAGCACGCTTCCTTCTGGACGCAAAAAACCCCGCCTCGGCGGGGTTTTTTTTATATTCGTCGTAACAGTATGCGGCGATTATCTCCGCAGTATGCGTTTGATCAATTTGGTTATCCGAACAGACGCCGCGCGTGAATACCGAGACCTGTCGCGACGCTGGCGAGACGGTCACCGAATACCGCTTTGGCATCCGGAAATGCCGCGGCCAATGCGCCCGATAGAAACGCTAATCCGGTCGAGCCACCCGTGAAGTAAATCGCGTTGACGTCGCGCGGGGCCACTCCGGCCGCCTGCACCGTATCGCGCGCCGCCTGCACGATGCGCTGCGTCTCGTCCTGACCGGCCTTGATGAGTTGCGCTTCGTCGAATGCCAGGCGCAGGTCGTCTTCCACCTCGTCGAGGTCGATCACGGTCTCGCCACCCGCCGCGACGCCGATCTTCGCTTCTTCCGCGTGAGCAGCCAATGCATGGCCCAAGCGGCGTTCCACAACGCGCATCAGGCGGTCGTGATGTTTGGTCTGGAGGAACAGATGCCGCATGAGCGCGAGTTCGCTGACGCGCTTCGGGGCGTAGACCGTGTTGATCAGGTGCCAGGTGGCCAGATCGAAATAAATACGGCTCGGAATCTCACGGCCTTCGGGGTCGAGCGTCTGATAGCCGAGTTCGCGCAGGATCGTCACCAGTTCGACACGGCGGTCGAAATCCGTGCCCGCAACATGCACACCGTGGTGGGCCAGCACGTCGTCTTTGCGTTCGACGCGCTTCACCCGCTCCGGCCCCACCCGCACCAGCGAAAAGTCCGACGTACCGCCGCCGATGTCGGCCACCAGCACGAGCCCCTCTTCCGTCAGATGCGATTCGTAGTCGAACGCAGCCGCGATCGGCTCATACTGAAAGTGAATCTCCCGCAAACCGACTGACCGCGCCGCCGCTTCGAGCTGCTTCTGCGCCATCTGGTCCGCGCGCGGATCGTCGTCGACGAAGAACACGGGACGGCCCAGCACGGCGCGGCTGATCGGGCCGCCAGTGCTTTTCTCGGCCGAGCGCTTCAGATGGTCGACGAAAATCGCGATGATGTCCGTGTACTTGATCGCCGAACCATCGCCGAGATCGGTCGAATTCTCGGCGAGCGGCGAGCCGAGAATACTTTTCATCGAGCGCATCAGACGGCCGTCGAAACCGTCGATGTAGGCCGCCAACGCCGCGCGCCCGAATTCGCGGGTGTCTTCGTCGGTGTTGAAAAAGACGGCGGTCGGCAGCGTCGTATAGGCGCCCTCGACCGGCGCAAGCCTAAGCGCAGCGCCATCAGGGACGGCCACGGCCGAATTGGAAGTACCGAAGTCAATCGCGCAATAGTTCATGGCAGGAATCGCCGCTCACGGCTGGCGCGGACAGAAAGGGGAGCGGCTTTGTATCACGAAAGCCCAATCAGCATCAACTGACGCTTTCCGGGATGCCCGCAATACTGACCAAGGTCCGCTCGACGGAACAAAAATTGCTGAATTCGACAGGATACGCGCCAATTTTCGATAATCAGGAGACTTGCAGCAATGAGCGCGCCGCCTACCGCCGCTGTCCACGAGAAAAACGCCGCCGTCATTGAAACCGACCTGCCCTCGCGGCTCGACCGTTTGCCGTGGGGACGCTTTCACTCGCAGATCGTCGTCGCGCTGGGCGTGACGTGGCTGCTCGACGGTCTCGAAGTGACGCTCGCAGGCGCTGTCGCGAGTGCGTTGAAGTCTAGTCCATCGTTGCGCTTTACCAACGCCGACGTGGGCCTCGCCGGCAGCGCCTACATTGCCGGCGCCGTGCTCGGCGCGCTCGGCTTCGGCTGGCTGACCGACCGGCTCGGCCGTCGCAGGCTGTTTTTCATCACGCTCGCGTTGTATCTGGCCGCTACCGCGGCGACTGCTTTTTCGTGGAATCTCGCCAGTTTTCTGCTGTTTCGCTTTCTCACCGGTGCAGGCATCGGCGGTGAATATACGGCGATCAATTCGACGATCCAGGAATTCACGCCCGCCCGGGTGCGCGGCTGGACCGATCTTGGCATCAACGGCACCTTCTGGGTCGGCGCGGGGCTCGGCGCGGCGGGCTCCCTGATCCTGCTCGACCCGAATCTGCTGCCGGGCGACTGGGGCTGGCGCGCCTGTTTCTTCATCGGCGCGGTACTGGCGCTGGGGATTCTGCCGATGCGCATCTGGGTGCCCGAAAGTCCGCGCTGGCTGCTGACGCATGGCGGCGAACGTCACGCGCATTCGATCGTCGACGGCATCGAAACGCGCTTTCGAGGCGAAGGCCATGCACTCGCCGACGACGACCTCACGCGGCTAAGACTGCGGGCACGCGGACATACGCCGCTGCGCGAGGTGTTTCACACGCTGTTCAACGTGCACCGACGGCGCGCGCTGGTCGGCCTGTCGTTGATGACCGCGCAGGCATTCTTCTACAACGCGATCTTTTTCACCTATGCGCTGGTGCTGACCGAGTTCTATCAGGTGCCGGGCGAACATATCGGCTGGTATCTGTTGCCGTTCGCGCTCGGCAACTTTCTTGGACCGCTGGTACTCGGTCGGCTCTTCGACGTCATCGGGCGACGCAAGATGATCGCCACGACTTACGCGCTGTCCGGCATCCTGCTGACGCTGAGCGGCTATCTGTTCGAGCAGCACATGCTTACCGTCGTGACGCAGACGATCGCGTGGATGGTCGTTTTCTTCTTCGCCTCGGCAGCCGCGAGTTCGGCGTACCTGACTGTCAGCGAATCATTTCCGCTGGAAATCCGCGCGTTGGCGATCGCGGTGTTCTACGCGTTCGGCACGGCGCTGGGTGGGATCATCGGGCCGGCGTTCTTCGGCCGGCTGATCGATACACATCAGCGCAGCGAAGTGTTTGTGGGCTATCTGGTCGGCTCGGGGCTGATGCTCGCCGCTGCGGTGATCGCCGCGATCTGGGGTGTGGATGCGGAGCGCAAGTCGCTTGAGAACGTCGCCACGCCGCTTTCGAGCGTCGCGGACGGCGAGGAATGAAGCACGCGCCTCGAACGACTCAGATGCAGGGAAACGAACGACGTGTCTTAGAACGCCGCTGACAATCCGGAATGAAAAACGCGCGGTCAGCGCCGCGCGTTTTTGTCACCACCAAGGCTGCAAGATGCTCAGAACGCCTTCTTCCAGCCACCGCCATAAGCGATGTCAGCAAGCGGCAAACGCTGACGCACCGACTTCTCGCGCTCACGCAGCACCGGATCGAGTTTATCGACGTCGCCGTAATGGCCGAGCGAAATGATCGCGATCACATCGACGTCGGTCGGCAGCTTGAACGCCGTGCGGAACGCGTTCGGATCGAAGCCGCTCATCTGATGCGCAGCCAGGCCGAGCGCATGCGCCTGCAGCACCAGCGCCATCGCGGCGGCACCCGCGTCGTACGGCGCGCAACGGTTCACTTCGCCCTTGTTGGTGAGCGTGTGCGTGGTCACCGCGATCAGCACCGGCGCCGACGCATTCCAACCCTGGTTGAACGGCACCAGCGTGGCGAAAGCCTGCTTGAACGAGACTTCATCGACGCTACGGTCGAATACGAGGAAACGCCACGGTTGCGCGTTATACGAAGACGGCGCCCAGCGTGCCGCTTCGAGCACCGAATGCAGATCCTCGCGGCTCACCGGCTCGCTCGAATAGGCGCGCGGGCTCCAGCGACCTGCAATCAGCTCGTGAATAGCAACTGCGGTAGGGGCGGGTTTGTTGGTCATGCGCTTCTCTCGGTCGAAATTCATGATCGACGGGCGGCTGCCCGGGGCTTCATAGCATAACCGGGCTGAGCCGCTAGCGCTCCAACAAGTGCACACTTAGTTTTCACTTCTGCTGCAATGGCAAACGGCCTCGTATGAGGCCGTTTGCTCTAGGGCGCTTTGTTCGCAGTGCACAGGGCCGCAGCTTTACGCCGCTTGCGGCTCCGGCACCTTGGCTGGCCGGTTGATCCGCAGCACGATCACTGCGGCAACCAGGCACAGCCCGCCGGAAATCATCGACGCCACCGTGTACGTGCCGAGGCTCGCGCGCAGCATGCCCGCGCCGAGCGCCGCGAAGGCCGCACCGAGCTGGTGGCCGGCGACCACCCAGCCGAACACGACCGGCGCCGCTTCCTTGCCGTAGACATCGGTTGCGAGACGCACGGTGGGCGGCACAGTGGCGATCCAGTCGAGTCCATAAAACACCGCGAACAACGGCAGCCCGAAGAAATCGATGCCGAAGGCGTGCGGCAGATACATCAGCGACAAACCACGCAGACCGTAATACCAGAACAACAGCACGCGGCTATTGAAACGGTCCGACAGCCAGCCCGACAGCGTCGTGCCGAACAGATCGAAGATGCCCATGGCGGCGAGCAAGGAGGCGCCCTGCACTTCGCTCATGCCGTAGTCGCCGCACATTGCGATCAGGTGCGTGCCGACGTAACCGTTGGTGCTCGCGCCGCAGATAAAGAAGCTGAAGAACAGCAGCCAGAAGTCACGCGTCTTGCTCGCCATCGCGAGCGTGCCGAAGGCGATGGCCAACGGATTCTGCTTGGTCACGGAATTGGAAATCGGCGAGTCGCCCGGTTCGCCGAACGGGCGCAACTTCATGTCCGCGGGCCGCTCCGGCAACAGGAACGCGACCAGCGGCAATACAACCGCCGCCGCGCCCGCGACGACCCACACCACCTGGCGCCAGCCGTAGTGCTCGGCGATGGCCGCGAGCATCGGCAGGAACACCAGTTGGCCGGTCGCCGAACTGGCCGTGAGAATCCCCATCACGAGGCCGCGATGTGTGGTGAACCAGCGCGTCACCACCGTCGCCGACAGCGACAGCGCCGCCACCCCCGTCGAGCCGCCGACCATCACGCCCCAGATCAGAACCATCTGCCACGGATGCGTCATCAGCGACGACAACGCCACACCCGCCGCCATCGTGCCGAGAGCGATCAGCAGAGTAGGACGCACGCCGAAGCGCTGCATCGCCGCGGCCGCGAACGGCCCCATCAGGCCGTACAGCGCGATGTTCACGGAGATGGCGAGCGAAATCGTCGCACGGCTCCAGCCGAATTGGTGCTCCAGCGGCACCATCATCACGCTCGGCGTGGCGCGCGTGCCCGCCGCCGCCAGCAGCACCAGAAATACCACCGCCACGGTCAACCAGCCGTAGTGGAAACGTCCGCCAATCAGTCTCGCTGCCCAGTTCATCAGTTCTCCAATCGACGCCTGCCCCGCAGGCCGCGCCGCTCGCATTGTTACGACTTCGGTAAAGGACTTGTGACAGATCTGTCACAATGGTGTTGCGATGTTAGTTACTGGTCGGTAACATGTCAAGGCATCAATTCAATTCAGGTGGCATCCATGTCCGATAGTGAAACCCTCAAGCCAACCGGCGCACGGCGAGCACGCGGCACGCAGACGGCCGGCCCGGAGGCGCAGCAGCATCTGCTGCGCGCCGCGGACGAACTGTTCTATCGCGAGGGTGTGCGAACGGTCGGCGTCGACGCGGTGGTCGAGCGCGCGGGTGTGAACAAGATGAGCTTGTACCGCCAGTTCTCGTCGAAGGACGAATTGGTGATGGCGTATCTGGAACGCAAGGACGAGCAGTTTTTCGGCTATGTGGAGAAAAGCTTTGCCAAGCATCCAGGCGAACCGGCGAGGCAGCTTCAGCAATATTTCGACGACCTGGCGGTGCGCGCATCGGTTGACGATTACCGCGGCTGTCCTTTCGTGAACGTGTCGGTGGAGTTTTCCGACACGACGCATCCGGCGCGGCAATTCGTGTTTCGCAACAAGGAACGGCTGATGGCGCGGCTTCTGGAACTGACAACCGCGGCAGGCGCCGACGATCCGGTGGCGTTGGCCAACGGACTGGGTTTGATGATCGAAGGCGTGTACGCGGCCAGCCAGACCTACGGCCCGGGCTGCGGGCCGATTCTTGCCGCACCGAAGGTGGCGGCGCAGTTGATCGCCGCGGCGTGCCGCGGGACGCAAGCGAGGTGAGGATTGGGCCGTCCTGTTGTGGCCGCGTGCGGATCGGTGCCGTTGCGCGCCGTTAGAATGGCACTTTCCTCTTTCGCTGCTTGCCATGTCGTCGCCCGCCGAATCTCATGATGCTGTTATCGCCGCCACTCGTCATTGGCTGACGGAGGCCGTGATCGGGCTCAATTTGTGCCCCTTCGCCAAAGCCGTGCATGTGAAGGGGCAGATTCGCTATGCCGTGAGCGATGCCGTGGATATGGAAGGAGTGTTAGCCGATCTCGAAACCGAGATTCAGACACTCGTCGCGGCGAATCCTGACGCGGTGGATACCACGCTTCTGGTGATACCGGGCGCGCTCAGCGATTTTCTCGACTATAACGATTGCCTGTTTTTTTCCGAAAGAATGATCAAGCAACTTCGGCTGGAAGGCATTATTCAGATTGCCAGCTTTCACCCGCATTATCAGTTTGAAGGCAGCGAGCCCGACGATATCGAGAACTATACGAATCGCGCGCCCTATCCGATTTTGCATCTGCTTCGCGAAGATAGTATCGAACGAGCCGTTCAGGCTTTTCCCGACGCGGAAGCTATTTATGAGCGGAATCAGGAGACGCTTCGGCGAATTGGTCTTAAAGGCTGGAATGAATTGATGAAAAAGTAATTCGCGCGGTGGCTACGAAAAAGCCACCGCCGCAGGACGGATCAGGCCGAGACAAAGAACCGTTCTTTCAGCTCCTCGATCCCGAGCGTCTCCATCACTTCATTCAGCCTCTCCGTTGGCCGCCGTCTCGGCAGGTCCTTGAACTGGGCAATAATCAGCTCATTCTTCATGGAATGCTCCCACCCGACCAGCTCGGTCACACTCACCTGATAGCCATGCGCTTCAAGCTGCAGGCAGCGCAACACATTAGTAATCTGGCTGCCAAATTCCCGGGTATGCAACGGATGCCGCCAGATCTCGGTCAACGCATTCCCCAGCGATTTACTCTTGTTCTGCCGTAAAACCCCCGCCACCTCGGCCTGGCAACACGGCACCACCACGATGTACTTCGCACGCTTTTCCAGAGCAAACCGGAGCGCGTCGTCAGTCGCGGTATTGCACGCATGCAGCGCCGTCACGATATCGATCTGCGCCGGCAAACGGTCTGACGTAATCGACTCCGCCACCGACAAATTCAGGAACGACATCCCCTTGAAGCCGAGCCGCCCGGCCAGCTCCTCGGATTTCGTCACGAGATCCTCGCGCGTTTCGATGCCGTAAATGTGCGACGCCCCACCAGCGGCGTCCTGAAACTCCTTGAAGAAAAGGTCATACAGGATAAAACCTAGGTATGACTTGCCGGCACCATGGTCGACGAGCGTCACCGCACCCTGCTGGTCCTTGAGGTCTTTCAGCAGCGGCTCGATGAACTGGAACAGGTGGTAGACCTGCTTCAGCTTGCGGCGGCTGTCCTGGTTCATCTTGCCGTCGCGCGTGAGGATGTGAAGCTCCTTCAACAACTCGACGGACTGGTTCGGACGGATTTCGTGGGTTTTGCTGGACATCGTGGGAGACCGCCATCGATTGCAACGCGAACGTGCGACAGATGACGGAAAAAAGGAAAAGTTGCTGCCAGTTTACCCAAAGCGCAGCCCGCTCACCTGAGGAGTCGCGTCGACCCTGCGAGAAACGCCACAAACCTGGAACACTTCCTGCTCAAAACGCAATATGCGGGACGTATTCCGATGTGGCTTGAAAGCATCTTGCGGGCCGGCTCACCCGATGGCGTAAGCCGTGCCGCGCATAACAACAAGCTGCCGGCCGTGGCTTCGATCACGCGAACCGAATGCATGTGGGGAGGACGGTCCCGGAACACGGACCGAACGTTACGTAACCAGCAGCGCGCCGCGATCTCAAACGGACGCGCGCCTGGAAAATAGAAGAGGCAGCAATGGACACGGTACCCAACGGAAACGTCGAGCAGAAGTTTCAGGAAATGCTGGCGAAGCTCACCGCCACCCCTGCGTGGTCGGAAAAGCAGCAGCTCGAACTGGAAATGGCACGCGACATTTCCACCGAAATGCTGCGGCTGGCCGAAGTCATGCGCGACGGCAGCGTCGACATGGAAACGTGCCTGACGATGCTGAAGTACGCGAAAGTACTCGACTTCGTGATGACGACGCTCGCTTCGCGTCGCGACATCAAACCGCAAACGCTGCGGGTGATTTTCAAGCTCGCCGGACTGAAGGTGGATGAGGCATATCCCGGTTAGGACGCCCAGACAACGCCGCGACCAGCACGAGCGGCGCGCCGCCGTTCGTGCTGGTCAGCAGGCCTTCATCCTCAAGGAAAAGGACAACGAATCACCCTCGCGGCGCCTCGATCGGCGGACTGCCTTCATGAAAGAGCGTCTTGAGCTGCGAGCGCAGTTCCGGCGAGTCCGTATGTTTGTGCACCGAGACCGCATGCTGCACGGCCGCGTCGAGCAATTCGCTCTCGCTGTCGGCGGACAGGGCAACGGTGCAATTCATTTCGCTCGGAAACTCGCGGCAGTCGATGTATTTGCGAGTCATGGCAATCTCCTGATCAAACGTCGAAACATCCAGACAAACAGCGGGCGCGCAGACCACGTTGCCAGCCGCAACGCGGCTGCATTGGCCGTGCCCGGCGAAATGAGAGCGGTGGGGTAGTGTGACGCGGGAAAGAAGCGGACCGCGTCCAGTGGAAGCTGTTTGAAAAGTATAGTTCGCGCGAGTGAATAGCGAAGGAGCAAACGTGAGCGCAGGGGATTGCGACACGCCCGAACCCAGCTCTTTTCGGCCGCTGGCTCGCGCTGGCACGTTAGCTCGTTACCCGTTCGCCGCGCGCCGTTTGCCCTGAGTTGCCGGCGGTGTGAAAATAGCGCCCTTCGCGCCGCCCGATTGTCAGATCAGGCCAACGCGCCGCCCCCCGCTCATCCGCAGGACCGCATGTCATCCTCCTTCGATTCCGCCCGCGTCGCCGTGATCGGCGGCGGCCCCGCCGGCTTGATGGCCGCCGAGGCGCTCGCCCAGCACGGCGTGCAAGTCGACGTCTACGACGCGATGCCATCGGTCGGCCGCAAATTCCTGATGGCGGGCAAAGGCGGCATGAACATCACGCATTCGGAACCGCTCGAGCCGTTTCTTGGCCGCTATGGCGCACGCCGCGAACAAATCGCGCCGCTACTCGGCCTGTTCGGTCCCGACGCCTTGCGGGCCTGGCTGCATGAGCTTGGCGTCGAAACTTTCATCGGCAGTTCGGGGCGGGTTTTTCCGACCGATATGAAGGCGGCGCCGATGCTGCGAGCGTGGTTGCATCGGTTGAGAGAAGCTGGCGTGCGCTTTCACATGCGCCACAAGTGGACCGGTTGGGACAACGGCGACGGCGACACCGCGACGCACACGTTGCGCTTCGAAACACCCGACGGCGAGCAACGCGTGACCTGCGATGCCGTGGTGTTCGCACTCGGTGGCGCAAGCTGGCCGAGGCTCGGATCGGACGCCGCCTGGGTGCCGCTCCTGAGCGCACGCGAGGTGCCGGTGACGCCGTTGCGGCCCGCGAACTGCGGCTTCGATGCGGACTGGAGTCCCTATCTGCGCGAGCGTTTCGCCGGTCAGCCGGTGAAATCCGTGGTCATCACGCTCACTGACGTAGACAATAAAGTCCACAATCGACAAGGTGAAATACTTCTGACCGAAACCGGCCTCGAAGGGAGCCTGATTTACGCGCTGTCGGCTGCCATCCGCGAGCGGATTCTTGCCGATGGCGACGTCACGATCGAGCTGGACCTGGTGCCAGGCTTGACGTTGGAGCGTGTCGTGGCCGAGGTCACGCGACCGCGCGGTTCGCGCTCCATGTCGACTCACCTGCATGGCAGAGTCGGCATTGGAGGCGTAAAACTGGCCTTATTGCATGAGGTTCTGTCGAAGGAAGCCTTCGCCGATGCGAATGGCCTCGCGCACGCGATCAAGGCGTTGCCGGTGCGACTCACGCGCGCCCGGCCTATCGCGGAAGCGATCAGCACCGCAGGCGGCGTCCCCTTCGAAGCGCTTGATCAACATTTGATGATCGAGCATCTGCCCGGCGCGTTCTGCGCGGGTGAAATGCTCGACTGGGAAGCGCCAACCGGCGGTTATCTGCTGACCGCCTGCTTCGCCAGTGGCCTCGCGGCCGGACGCGGCGCATTAGCGTATCTCAAGGCGCGCGGCGTGCCGGTCTGACACGCCGTTCTTCAGCCGCGCCTCATTACGCGGCATCGCGCTCCCTTCGAGCGCCACCGTTTAGCGCGCCTTCAGACGCCAGAGCGACGTCACTTCAGCCTTGCGCGCCGTATGCAGCGCGTCGGTTTCATCAGTCGACTTCGGGTGCCGTGGACGAATATCCTCGCGACCCACCACGGTCAGCCCCGCCTTTTCAATGGCGGCAAGCAACCACTCGCGCGTACGCAAGCCGAGATGCTCGGCGAAGTCTGACATGATCAGCCAGCCTTCCCCGCCCGGCGACAAATGCTCCGCCAACCCGTCCAGAAAACCGAGCAGCATGCGGCTTTCCGAATCGTAGATCGCGTATTCAATCGGTGAGGCGGGCCGCGCCGGCACCCACGGCGGATTGCAGACCACCAGCGGCGCACGGCCTTCCGGAAACAGATCGGCTTGCACGACCTCGACTTGCTGATCGTAGCCGAGACGCTTGAGATTTTCGCGCGCGCAGGCCAGCGCTCGCGGGTCCTGGTCGGTCGCGACGATTTTCTTCACACCGCGTTTGGCGAGCAGCGCAGCCAGCACGCCCGTACCGGTGCCGATATCGAACGCCTTGTTCAATGACGGCAGCGGCGTGCGCGCCACCAGATCCGCATATTCACCGCGCACCGGCGAAAACACGCCGTAGTGCGGATGGATGCGCTCACCCAGCACGGGAATTTCCACACCCTTCTTGCGCCACTCGTGCGCACCGATCAGACCGAGCAATTCGCGCAGCGACACGACCGAGGGTTCGTCGGTAGACGGCCCATAGGTTTCGATACAGGCCTGCTGCACTTCAGGCGCGCGGCGCAGCGGAATTGCGTACGCAGCGTCGAGCGGAATCAGGATCATGCCGAGCGTGCGGGCGCGTTGCGATTGAGCCTGACGATGCAGGTTGAACGCGTCGATCGGCGTTTCGCCGTGCTTGCGCGGTTTGCGCTCCAGCCGGCGCGTGACCGCCTGCAGCAATTGGCGGGCGTTCTGAAAGTCGCCGTTCCAGAGCAGGGCGGTGCCTTCGCACGCGAGACGATAGGCAGAGTCGGCAGTGGTGCGGTCATCGGCGACCACAACGCGCTTGGGCGGCGGCACCGCGGCTTCGGAGCGCCAACGCGCAGTGCGGGGGCCGTCGGCTTCGGGCCAGGTGATGGTTGCGGGGCTGGTCATGATGAAGGTGGGGTCTGTGTTGCGGGAGTGACGCGGTGAAAACTCGCGTCTCGGGGGCGTTGCCCGCCGGAGTGACTGATCGTGATGCCGACTGACGCCCGAATAGTACCTCTCCCAGTCGGGTTCGCGGGGCGGTATCTGTGGGCGGATGCCTGAACAAGGCCGATGCCACCGCCCTTTGCGGCGGTCTGCGGGCAATTCGTAGACTAAAATGTCCACAATCGACAAGGTGAATGAGATCTGGCAAAAATGAGCCGTTTCCGCCTCTCATCCAGCCTGCGAAATCCCCGCCCCAAATAAAAAAGCGGGTTTCTGAAATTATTCAGAAACCCGCTTTCGCACTACTGGTGCCGGCTGCAGGACTCGAACCCGCCACCTCATGATTACAAGTCAAGCGCTCTACCTGATGAGCTAAGCCGGCATGAGGCCGTGATTCTACTTCATTTCACGATCTTGAGGCGAGCCCTTCCGCCACCTTTCGATCCATCATCGTCAGGCTGCGGGCCGTCCGTCGCGGTTTCCGCTTTGGCGGCATCCGCGGCAGACGACGGTTCGACCGCACGCGGCGCCACGCTGACGGGCGCGGCCGGTGCTTCGGTCTCGTCCGCCAGTTCCGCATCGGCGCCTGAATCCTGCGCCTCGCCGCCTGCCGACTCGACCGGGAACGCCATGCCCTGCCCGTTTTCCCGCGCGTAGATCGCGAGAATATTGGCGATCGGCACTTCGATCTTGTGCGACTTGCCGGAGAAGCGCGCGCTGAACTCGATCCATTCATTGCCCATCTGCAACTGGTTGGTCGCCTCGAAGCTGATGTTCAACACGATCTCGTTGTCGCGCACGAACTGCCGCGGCACGCGCGTCTGATTGTCGACCCGGACCGCAATATGCGGCGTGTAGCCGTTATCCGTGCACCACTCGTACAGCGCGCGCAGCAGATAAGGCTTGGTGGAAATCTCTTGCATCAACAGTCCTCTTACCGGGTTGGGGCGCGCGCGGAAAACAATCGAGACGCGGCGCCCTCACCCCAAAGCCAAACTCAACGACGCATCACCTTTTCCGAAGGTGTCAGCGCTTCGATATAAGCCGGGCGGCTGAAAATGCGCTCGGCGTACTTCATCAGCGGTGCAGCGTTCTTCGACAGTTCGATGCCGTAGTGATCCAGACGCCACAGCAACGGCGCGATCGCGACGTCCAGCATCGAGAACTCTTCGCCGAGCATGTACTTGTTCTTCAGGAAGATCGGTGCGAGCTGCGTCAGGCGATCGCGGATCGCGAGACGTGCCTTCTCGTGATTCTTCTCAGCAGCCTTGCCCTTTTCGTTTTCGAGCGTGCCGACGTGAACGAACAGTTCCTTTTCGAAGTTCAGCAGGAACAGACGGGCGCGGGCGCGCTGAACCGGGTCGGCCGGCATCAGTTGCGGGTGCGGGAAGCGCTCGTCGATGTACTCGTTGATGATGTTCGATTCGTACAGAATCAGGTCCCGTTCGACGAGAATCGGCACCTGACCATACGGATTCATCACAGCGATGTCTTCCGGCTTGTTAAACAGGTCGACGTCGCGGATCTCGAAGTCCATGCCCTTTTCGAACAACACCAGCCGGCAGCGCTGGGAGAACGGGCAAGTTGTGCCGGAATACAGAACCATCATGTTTACGTTTCCTCAAAAAGCTGAAAGGCCAGCGCGCGGAAAAACCGTTCAACAGGTTTTTCCTGGCGCCGGCCCCACGCCGGGTAACGGCGTGATTATTTGATATGTTTCCAGTACGCAGCGTTCAGTCGCCAGGCGAAAAAGCTCAGAATGCCGAGGAACAGCAGCACCCACACGCCAAGCTGTCTGCGGGTTTTCTGCGTCGGTTCGGACATCCATGACAGGTACGACACGAGGTCGGCCACAGCAGAATCATAATCTACCGGCGACATCGTCCCCGGCGTGACCTGTTGGTAGCCGACAAATTTGTGCACCGTTTCGCCTGTTTTTTCGTCGGTTTCGTCACCGAACTTCGCGGTACGTTGCCCCTGAAGCTGCCACAGCACATGAGGCATGCTCACGTTTTCATACACCAGATTGTTCCAGCCGGTCGGCCGCGTATTGTCGCGATAGAAGCTGCGCAGGTACGTGTACAGCCAGTCCTTGCCGCGCGCCCGCGCTTCCACCGACAAATCCGGCGGACTCGCGCCGAACCACGCTTTCGCGTCGTCCGGGCGCATCGCCACGGTCATGGTGTTGCCGATTTTATCCGTGGTGAACAGCAGGTTCGACTGGATCGCGCTCGGCGTAATGCCGAGATCGGTCAGCCGGCTGTAGCGCATCAGATTCGCACTATGGCAATTCAGGCAGTAGTTTACAAACAATTGGGCGCCGTGCTGCAACGAAGCAAAATTCTCCGCGTTATCGGGCGCGCGGTCGAGAGGGAAATTCTCGTCCGCGTGCACCGCTCCGGCCAGCACCGCGAGCAGTGTCGCGCCGATCAGCGCGCACGTCGAAAGCAGTTTTTTCATTTCGTGTTCTCCGGGCTCGCGATTAGTGGGGCTTGAACCGCACCCGCTCGGGCGGCTGCTTGAACGTGCCAAGCCGCGTCCAGACCGGCATACCGAGGAAAAACGCGAAGTAGATCAGTGCACACACCTGAGCAATCAACGTCGAGGCGGGCGACGGCGGTTTGGTGCCGAGGAAGCCCAACGTCAGGAAAGCGAGCACGAAGATCCCGTAGAACACCTTGTGAAAAAACGGCCGGTAACGGATCGACTTCACCGGCGAGCGGTCGAGCCACGGCAGGAAGAACAGCGAGATCACCGCGCTGCCCATCACCACCACGCCCCAGAATTTCGATTCGGTGAACGCCATGGCCAGAACCACCAGAACCGCGAGCACCGGCAAGCCGAGCTTCCATTTGCCGCGTGCGCGCACCAGCGCGAACAGGCCGAGCAGCGCGACGATGATCATCAGCACGATCTTGAATGGATCGGTGGTGGCGCGCAACATCGCATAGAACGCCGTGAAGTACCACACTGGCGCAATTTCCTGCGGCGTTTGCAGCGGATTGGCGGGAATGAAGTTGTTCGCTTCAAGGAAGTACCCACCCATCTCCGGTGCGAAGAAGATGATCGCGGCGAAGATGATCAGGAACACCGACACGCCCATGAAGTCGTGCACCGAGTAGTACGGGTGGAACGGGATGCCGTCGAGCGGAATGCCGTCCGGGTCCTTCTTTGCCTTGATCTCGATGCCGTCCGGGTTGTTCGACCCCACTTCATGCAGCGCCACCAGGTGCGCGACCACCAGCCCGATCAGCACCAGCGGAATCGCGATCACGTGGAAAGCGAAGAAGCGGTTCAGCGTGACGTCCGAGACGACGTAATCGCCACGAATCCACAGCGACAGATCCGGCCCGATGAACGGAATCGCCGAGAACAGGTTCACGATCACCTGCGCGCCCCAGAACGACATCTGGCCCCACGGCAGCAGGTAGCCGAAGAACGCCTCGGCCATCAGGCTCAGGAAGATCGCGCAGCCGAAGATCCACACCAGTTCGCGCGGCTTGCGGTACGAGCCGTACATCAGTCCGCGGAACATATGCAGATACACGACGACGAAGAACATCGACGCACCCGTGGAGTGCATATAGCGGATCAGCCAGCCCCACGGCACCTCGCGCATGATGTACTCGACCGACGAGAACGCGAGCGTCGCGTCGGGCTTGTAGTTCATCGTGAGGAAGATGCCGGTGACGATCTGATTGACCAGCACCAGCAGCGCGAGCGAACCGAAGAAGTACCAGAAGTTGAAGTTCTTCGGCGCGTAGTACTCGGAAACATGCTTTTTCCAAGTGGACGTCATGGGAAACCGGCGGTCGATCCAGCCGACCAGCCCGGTCGTCTCTACTTCGTGTTCGATCGCCATTACGCTTCTCCTTTCTCGTCCTTGCCGATCACGAGGCCCGTGGCCGAGGTGAACATGTAAGGCGGGATGTCGAGGTTCTGCGGCGCAGGTTTGTTCTTGAAGACGCGGCCGGCCATGTCATAGGTCGAGCCGTGGCAAGGGCACAGGAAGCCGCCTGGCCAGTCGTCGGGAAGATTGGGCTGCGCGCCCTCCTGGAAGCGCGGCGTCGGCGTGCAGCCCAGATGGGTGCACACGGCGACGGCGACGAAAAGGTTCTTGTGGTCGGTGCGTGAACGGAATTCGTTGTTGCAGTACTCCGGCAACGGCATCGAAAAAGGATTCTTGGTGAGAGGATCCGCTACTTCCTTATCGGCTTTCTGGACATCGGCGAGCATCCTGTCAGTGCGATTGATGATCCACACCGGCTTACCGCGCCAGGCCACGGTCTTCATGTCGCCGGGCTTGAGATCACTGATATCGACTTCGACCGGGGCGCCTGCCGCCTTGGCCTTTTCAGATGGTGCAAACGAACTAACAAAGGGTACGACAGTGGCAACGCCTCCAATGCCACCTGCTACGGTCGTCGCTATCAGCCAGGTACGGCGGCCGCCGTCGACGCGTTCATCTTCCTTGTCTCGCATTACACGCCCCACTTCTGAGTTGGATTTTTCCTTCACGTCGCTTCTACCGCCGCTAGTTTGCGCGAATGGAGTCGGCATTTACAAGGCCCCATTGCCAAAAACCGTGCGAAGCCCTTGATAAGTCAGGGTTTCTCCGTACGGATCGCAAACTTTTTCGCATCTCCTTTTAAGTGCCCTCTGCGTTATTCGTGCCTTTTTCTTCTCTAATGCCGATTTTCAATTCAGACGGGATTGGGGATATCGATAAACACGTGTTCGATATCGAACTGCTCGGACAGATGCTTGCCCACCGCTTGCACGCCGAAACGTTCGGTGGCGTGATGGCCGGCCGCGAGGAACGCCACGCCGCTTTCCGCCGAGGTGTGCATCACCGACTCCGACACTTCACCGGTCAGGTAGACATCAGCGCCGGCATTGATCGCGGCGTCGAACATGCCTTGCGCGGCGCCCGTGCACCAGCCCACGCGGCGCAATTCGCGATCCGGGTCGCCGAACACGAGCGGCGTGCGGCCGAGCGTCTGCTCGACTTGCGCGGTGAAGTGCGCGAGCGTGATCGGCATCGGCAACGTGGCGAGCCAGCCGAGATCGTTCTCGCCGAAGCGCGCGTCGCTGATCCAGCCCATCTTCGCGCCGATTTGCGCGTTGTTGCCGAACTCGGGATGGTCGTCCAGCGGCAGGTGATAGGCGAACAGGTTCAGGTCGTTGGCAATCAGCAGCTTCAGGCGCGCGTGTTTGCGCCCGGTGATCTGCGGCGCCTCGTTGCGCCAGAAGTAGCCGTGATGGACCAGCACCGCGTCCGCACCCCAGTCGAGCGCGGCCTCGAGGAAGGCCACTGAAGCCGTCACGCCGGTCGCGAGCTTATTGATCCTGCGGCGCCCTTCCACCTGCAATCCATTGGGGCAATAGTCCTTGAAGCGCGCGGTTTCAAGGAGATTGTTCAAGTACAATTCAAGTTCGATCCGATCCATATAAACCTCTAGTCTTCAGATGCTTAGACGCTTTTGGCTGTTCTTTGCCCAAGCGGTGACTGTGCTGTTGGCGCTGATGTTCATCATTGCGACCCTCAAACCGCAGTGGCTCCAGCGTCAAGGGCAATTCGGCAAGCAACTCGCCGAACCGATCGTCGCCCTTCGGGAAGTGGCGCCAGGCATCGGCACGGGTCCTGCACAGGCGTCCTATGCAGACGCCGCGCAAAAAGCCATGCCCGCGGTCGTCAATGTGTTCTCCAGCAAGGATGGCTCACTGCCGCCCGACCCGCGCGCGAAAGATCCGTTGTTCCGCTATTTCTTCGGTGACAAGAACAAAGGCAAGCAGCAGGAACAACCCGCGTCGAATCTGGGCTCGGGAGTGATAGTGAGTTCGGAAGGTTACATTCTAACGAACCAGCACGTCGTGGACGGCGCCGATCAGATCGAAATCGCGCTTGCCGACGGCCGCACCACCAACGCCAAGGTGATCGGCGTCGATCCTGAGACCGATCTGGCCGTGCTGAAGGTCAACATGACCAACCTGCCCACCATCACGCTCGGCCGCATGGACCAGACGCGCGTGGGCGACGTGGTGCTGGCGATCGGCAATCCGTTCGGCGTCGGTCAGACGGTGACCATGGGCATTGTCAGCGCGCTCGGGCGCAATCACCTCGGCATCAACACGTTCGAAAACTTCATTCAGACCGACGCGGCCATCAACCCGGGCAACTCGGGCGGTGCGCTGGTCGACGTGAACGGCAATCTGCTCGGCATCAATACCGCCATCTATTCGCGCTCGGGCGGCTCGCTCGGCATCGGCTTTGCGATTCCTGTCTCGACCGCGCGCAGCGTGCTGGAGAGCATCATCACGACGGGCTCGGTCACGCGCGGCTGGATCGGCGTGGAGCCGCAGGACGTGACGCCTGAAATCGCCGAATCGTTCGGGCTCGAGCAGAAGTCGGGCGCGATTGTCGCGGGCGTGCTGAAGAACGGGCCGGCCGACCGTGCTGGCATCAAGCCGGGTGACATTCTGGTAAGCGTGAACGGCCAGGAGATCACCGACACCACACGTCTGCTGAACGTCATCGCGCAGATCAAGCCGGGCACGGCTGCGAAGGTTCACCTGGTGCGCAAGAGCCACACGATGGATCTGGACGTGACCATCGGCAAGCGCCCGCCTCCGCCGAAGCAACCGGCAGAAGATAACGGCGGCGGCGATCAGCAGGACGACGACGGCGGTTGAGAAGCGATAGATAGCGGCCAGTGGTGTGGGCACCGCAAAACAAAAAGGGCAGTCCGTGATGGACTGCCCTTTTTGTTTGTCTCTCTGTGCTGCCGTTCAACCCGGCGGACTGTCTTCCGCAATCACGGGTTTCTGCTTGCCGACAATCAACCGCGCCGCAATGATCCCCGCCTCATACAGCACGATCAGCGGAATCGCCAGAATGAGCTGCGAGAACACGTCCGGCGGCGTCACCACCGCTGAAATCACGAACGCGCCCACGACCACATACGGACGGATTTCCTTGAGCTTCTTGATGGTCAGCACGTTCATGCGGACCAACAGCACCACGACAATCGGCACTTCGAACGTCACCCCGAACGCGAGGAACATGGTCAGCACGAAGCTCAGGTAGTTGTCGATATCGGTGTTCATCTCCGCGCCGAGCGGCGCGTTGTAGTGCGCCATCACGCGGAAGATGGTCGGAAACACCACGAAGTACGCGAACGCCATGCCGCACAGGAACAGCGTGTAGCTGCTGCCCACCAGCGGCCCGACCAGCTTCTTCTCATGCTGGTACAAACCCGGCGCGACGAATGCCCAGATCTGGTACAGCACGACCGGCAGCGCAATCACAAAGGCGACCATCATGGTCACCTTCATCGGCACGAAGAACGAGCCGGTGACGTCGGTGACGATCATCTTGCCGTCCTTCGGCAGATTCTGCATCAAGGGCCGCGCCAGCAGCCGGAAGATATCCGGCGCCCAATACACGAGCCCGACAAACACCACGATGACGGCAAGGCCGGCGCGGATGATACGGTCGCGCAATTCAACGAGGTGGGAAATGAAGGTCTCTTCAGTGCCTTCGTCCTGGGTTTGCTGGGGGTCGCTCACACCGGCCCTCGGTTAGAGATTGTCGTTCTGATCATCAGAAGAACCGCGTCGGGCGACGCATGCTGGCCGGCGTATGCCGCGCCACGCGCGCAGCGCCCGACTGCACACGCGTGCGGCGCGTGGTGGCGCGCTTGTACCAGGTGGGCATGGCGGTCTGCTTGACGCGCCAGTTCTTGCGTTTAGCGCCTGCCGGTGGCGTGGTGGTCTGCCACGGCGAATTGCCGGCATCTTCAAGCGCACCGCCGGCAATGCTTGGCGACACCGACGTGCCGCTATTCCACGCGTCGTTCAGTTCGGTTTCATGCTTGCGCAGATTGTCCTGAACGCTGGTTTCGACGTTGCTCGCCGCCGCTTCGAACTCGGTTTTCATGCGACGCAATTCGTCGAGTTCGATTTCACGGGTGACTTCGGCCTTCACGTCGTTGATATACCGCTGCGCGCGGCCGAACAACGCGCCGGCCGTGCGGGCGACGCGAGGCAGGCGCTCAGGCCCAAGTACGACCAGCGCGACGACGCCAATCAGCGCCATCTTGGTTAGACCGAGGTCCAGCATGAAGTGGAGTGTCCGTCAGTAACGCGGTTGGGCCGCGGCTTAGCGGTAATCGCCGGAACGCGGCGTCTTTTCCTTCGCATCCACATCTACCGTGCCATTGCGCGGCAGTTCGCGCTGCTGCGCTTCGCCTGCGGGCGTTTCGGCTTCCTTCATGCCTTCCTTGAAGCCCTTCACAGCGCCACCCAGATCGGTGCCGATATTGCGCAGCTTCTTCGTGCCGAACACGAGCGCCACGATCAACAACACGATCAGCCAATGCCAAATGCTCAACGAACCCATGACTACTCTCCTTAACCCCGACACCGCACGTGATGCGGCAAAACTCGTGCGCCTTGCGGCGTGAATCGAAGCGCGTACGCTCCATCTATACGTTGCCGCGAGCTGTTTCGATTCAACCCGCGACACGGTGTGCCATTTGACCTGACGATCGCGTCGGCGTCGTTACAGTGCAGCAAAAACAACGGCTCCGCTATTGTCAGCGGCCAAAACTCGCTGCGCGCCTCGCAGCCGGCGGTTATTTACGAGCCCAACCTGTCAGCCCATGCGCTGCCACGGACGCGGCCCGGCGAGAATGTGCGCATGTAGGTGATACACCTCTTGCCCGCCTCCCGGTCCCGTATTGATTACCGTGCGAAAACCGCTTTCGCCACCGGTGTACGCCACGCCCAACTGCTCGGCCAGACGCGCCACCAGAACTAGCATTCTACCAAGCAGCGGTGCCTCGCTTTCGGTGCAATTCGACAGCGTGGCGACGTGTTTGCGGGGAATCACCAGTACATGGGTTTCAGCGGCCGGGCGGATGTCGCGGAAGGCAACAAACTCTTCGTCCTCGTGGACTTTGGTCGACGGAATCTCGCCGGCGGCGATCTTGCAGAAAAGGCAGTTCGGGTCGTGGCTCATCGTATTCCTGACACAGTATGGCTAGAGCGCGAAGCGTCGTGCGGCACGGCTCATATCCGGCCCGGCCGCAGCCGGACCCAACTCAGAACCAGCCACGCGGGTTCGCGAGCGGCTTGTTATCGTACAGATACAGCCAGCCCTTGATAATACGGTACAACATCCAGATGCTGACGGCCCACAGAACCGGAATGCCGATCACCACGAACAGCAGCACAGCGCCAATCGCATAACCCAGCAAGGCCATCCAGAACGAGCGGATCTGCCACTCGAAATGCGCTTCGTAGGGCGTGCCCACTACATCAGGCCGCTTCACGTAGTTGATGATGATCGCGATCAGAATCGTCAGACCACCCGTCAGCCAGTGAACCGCATACAGCGCGTACAGGACATGCGTGAGCGTGCGCAGACTGCGTTCGCGCTCTGGCTCGATCGCGTTGCGGTAGGCCGGCGGCGGATAATTTCCTTGCGACTGTTCCATGCTTGCGTCCTCCCGAGGATGCGATCCTATTCGTTCAGTGCAATGTGGGTGCCGACGTTCGCCACTTCAACACGCGGCGGACAAGGTAACGTCAAGGTGGCGACAATCAGTCGCCGTTCTCTTCGCGCTCGCGGCTCTTGCGCAGCGCCTTTTCTTCGATGCCCGACAGGCCTTCGCGGCGCTCGAGTTCGGCAAGCACGTCAGCCGGGCTCAGGTCGAAATGCGACAGCATCACGAGGCAGTGGAACCAGAGGTCCGCCACTTCGCCGACCAGCGCTTTCGGCGCGCCGCCGTGGCGAGTGTCTTTGGCGGCCAGCACGACTTCGGTGGCCTCTTCGCCGATCTTCTTGAGAATCGCGTCATCGCCTTTGTGGAAGAGGCGCGACACGTACGAGACGTCCGGATCGCCGCCCTTGCGGCTGTCGATGATGGCTGCGAGGCGCAGCAGCGTGTCCTTGGTAGACGAAGCCGATTCGGTGGATTGCGTGGATTGCGTCATTTGTAGATGTGTTCGGGATCTTTCAACACGGGATCGACGGCGACCCAGTCGCCATCTTCAACCGTGCCTTCGAATTTCTGGAAAAAGCATGAGTGGCGGCCGGTGTGGCACGCAATGCCCGACACCTGCTCGACCTTCAGCAGCACGACGTCTTCGTCGCAATCGAGCCGCACTTCATGCACATGCTGCACGTGGCCGGACTCTTCACCCTTGAACCACAAGCGCTGGCGCGAGCGCGAAAAATACACCGCGCGGCCGGTTTCGACGGTTTTCGCCAAGGCTTCGCGGTTCATCCACGCGAACATCAGCACGTCGTTGGTCGATGCTTCCTGCGCGATCACCGGCACGAGGCCGTTCGCGTCCCACCTGACCTTGTCGAGCCACTCTACTGCTGAGGGATTCACCACGTCACAACCTCACCGAAATGCCTTGATCGGCCATGAAGCGCTTGGCCTCGCCCACGGTGTGTTCGCCGTAGTGGAAGATGCTGGCGGCCAGCACTGCGTCCGCGTGGCCGCTCTTGATGCCGTCGGCCAGATGCTGCAGCGAGCCGACGCCGCCCGAGGCGATCACCGGAATCGACACCGCATCGGACACCGCCCGCGTAAGCGCGAGATCGAAGCCGCTCTTGGTGCCGTCGCGGTCCATGCTGGTCAGCAGGATTTCGCCCGCGCCCAGTTCGGCCATCTTGCGCGCCCATTCGACGGCTTCGAGACCAGTAGCCTTGCGCCCGCCGTGCGTGAAGACTTCCCAGCGCGGCGGTTCGCCGTCCGCCGAGACGCGCTTCGCGTCGATGGCGACGACGATGCATTGCGAGCCGTATTTGTCCGTCGCGTCGCGCACGAGTTGCGGATTCGCGACCGCCGACGAGTTCATGCTGATCTTGTCCGCGCCCGCGTTCAACAGCCGCCGCACGTCTTCGACCGCGCGCACGCCGCCGCCGACCGTCAGCGGAATAAACACCTGGGAGGCGACCGCTTCGATGATCGGCAGAATCAGATCGCGCTGGTCGGAGGTGGCGGTGATGTCGAGGAAGGTCAGTTCGTCGGCGCCCTGGTCGTCGTAACGGCGCGCGATTTCGACCGGGTCGCCCGCATCGCGCAGTTCGACGAAGTTGACGCCCTTGACCACGCGGCCAGCCGTGACGTCGAGACAGGGGATGATGCGTTTAGCTAGAGCCATAATCGTGCAATTCTGCCAATACCGCTGATGAGGCCGCTCGCCTGAATCTTCACGAGCGGCACTGTGCCGGCGCTGCTCGCCGCGTCAGGCCGGAAGCCGGAAATGTGCCGAAGGCACCAGCAAGCGGCTTGACGCGCTTTCGGGACGCGCCGTTGCGTCCGCCGCTTCTAGTCCAGTCCAAGTCCGCTGCTGCGTCGATTCCGAGTCGAACACGACGCCTCGAACCTGGAGCCTTAAGCGTCGTCCGATTCGCGCAGCCGGTCCGCGAGGGTTTGCGCCGCCGCGAAGTCCAGATCGCCCGAGTAGATTGCCCGACCGCAGATCACGCCTTCGATGCCTTCGTCCTCGACTTCGCAGAGCGACTCGATGTCCGCGAGGTTCGACAAACCGCCGCTCGCGATCACCGGAATCTTCACCGCGCGGGCGAGGCGCACCGTGGCTTCGATGTTGATGCCCTGGAGCATGCCGTCGCGGCCGATGTCGGTGTAGATGATCGACTCGCAGCCGTAATCCTCGAACTTGCGCGCCAGATCGGCCACTTCATGGCCGGTCAGCTTGCTCCAGCCGTCGGTCGCGACCTTGCCGTCTTTCGCATCCAGACCGACGATGATATGGCCGCCGAAAGCCGTGCACGCATCCTGCAGGAAGCCGGGATTCTTCACCGCAGCCGTGCCGATGATGACGTACGACAAACCGTCGTCCAGATAGCGCTCGATCGTGTTCAGATCGCGGATGCCGCCGCCCAGCTGGACGGGAATCTCGCCACCCACTTCCTCGATGATCGCGCGAATCGCGTCTTCGTTTTTCGGCTTGCCGGCGAACGCGCCATTCAGGTCGACGAGGTGCAGACGGCGGGCGCCGCGATCGACCCAATGCCGGGCCATCGCCGCCGGTTCCTCGGAAAATATCGTCGCCTGGTCCATATCGCCCTGTTTGAGGCGTACACAGTGACCATCTTTCAGGTCGATGGCGGGAATCAGCAGCATAGCAATCGGGTGTTGTCTGGGAGGTGGTTGAAGGTCGGCGGCAGCGGCTGACAAGCCAGCCCGCCATAACGCCGTTTCGCTAGTTTAGTACAACTCTTTCGACGCCCTTGCGGAGCGCCGTATTGGAACGCATGGAGCGGAATCGTCTTGCTGCGGTTGTGGCGCACCGCCAACACCCCGCTTATGGCGGAACGGCGTAGGACAACAGGATGAAGAAAGGCGCTCACGGCTTCCAGTGCACGAAGTTGCGATACACGCGCAGCCCCGCTTCGGCGCTCTTTTCCGGGTGGAATTGGGTCGCGAAGATGTTATCCCGCGCCACCGCCGAGGTAAAGGGCACACCGTACACCGTTTCGCCCGAGGTATGGGCGGCGTTGTCCGGCACGACGTAGTAGCTGTGCACGAAGTAGAAGAACGCGTTATCCGCGACGCCGTCCCACAAGGGATGCGGCTGCGCCTGGCGCACGCGGTTCCAGCCCATTTGCGGGACCTTGAAGCGCGAGCCGTCGTCCTGCACCTGACCTTCCAGGTCGAAGCGCAGCACCTTGCCGGGCAACAGACCCAGACCGGGCGTATTGCCCTCGGCGCTCCAGTCGAACAGCATCTGCTCGCCGACGCACACGCCCATCAGCGGCTTGCTGCGCGAGGCCTCGATGACCGCCTCCTGCAGGCCGGATTCGGCCAGACTGCGCATGCAGTCAGGCATGGCGCCCTGGCCGGGCAGCACCACGCGGTCGGCCGAGCGGATCGCTTCCGGCTGATCGACGATCGCCACGTCCGCCTCCGGCGCGGCTTTGCGTAGCGCCTGGGCAACCGAGCGCAGGTTGCCCATTCCGTAATCCACAATCGCTATCGAAGTTTTCATTTCAAGTTAGGCAGCAATGCCTTCAATCCATCGACGATGAATTCCACCGCCAGCGCCGATAACATCAAACCCATGAGCCGCGTACCGATGTTGATACCCGTGCGACCGACCCAACGGGCAATCGGTTCGGCGAGGCGCAACGAAAAAAAGCAGATCGCCGCCAGCACCGCACCGATCGCGACCAGGCTCAGCCGGTCGTACCAGTGCGCCGAGCCGGCCGCATAAATGATCGTGGTGCTGATCGCGCCCGGACCGGTCAACAGCGGGATCGCCAGCGGTACAACCGCGATGTTGTTCTTCTGCTCGGCCTCATCGCGCTCTTCCTCCGTCGAACGGCTGTTGCCGATCTGCGCGTTCAGCATGTTGATGGCCATCAGCAGCATGATGATCCCGCCGCCCACTTCGAGCGACCCGACCGAAATGCCGAAGAAGCTGATGATCTGCTGCCCGAGCAGCGTGGTCACCGCAATCACGCAGAACACCGAAATTGCCGCGATGCGGATGGTTCTGCGCCGCTCGACGTCGCTCTGAAGCGCCGTCAGGCTCATAAAGAACGGGATGGCGCCGACCGGGTTGATCAACGCCAGCAGCGAAATAAACGACTTCAGAATATCCATCGCACACCGGGTGCGGGCAAGCGCAGCCGGTCCTGGTCACGAGGCTGGTAAATGAGCGCTTAAAGGCTGCCCTTGGTCGACGGAATCTGTCCCGCCGCGCGTTCGTCCATCTCGACGGCCATACGCAATGCACGCCCGAAGGCCTTGAACACCGTTTCCATCTGATGATGGGCGTTCAGGCCACGCAGGTTGTCGATGTGCAGCGTGACGCCGGCGTGATTGACGAAGCCGCGGAAAAATTCGATGGAGAGATCGACGTCGAAGGTGCCGATGCGCGCGCGCGTAAACGGCACATGGAATTCGAGACCCGGGCGTCCGGAAAAATCGATCACGACGCGCGACAGCGCTTCGTCGAGCGGCACGTAAGAATGACCGTAGCGACGGATGCCCTTGCGGTCGCCAATTGCCTTCGCGACGGCCTGGCCGAGCGTGATGCCGACGTCTTCAACCGTGTGGTGGTCGTCGATTTCGAGGTCGCCATGCGCTTCGATGTCGAGATCGAACAACCCGTGGCGTGCGATCTGGTCGAGCATGTGATCAAGAAACGGCACACCGGTGGCCAGCTTCTGCTGACCGGTGCCGTCCAGATTGATCTTCACACGGATCTGCGTTTCGCTTGTGTTGCGAACGACTTCCGCAAGGCGCATGGTAATTCCTCGAATCTAGCTAGAAAGCGATAGTAGTGTGGGATGGGAACACGGCGGACCGCGCGCACTTTTCGCAGTAGGGGAAAGCGCTCACGCGGCCATTCAGCTCGCCGTTCAATGCAGCACGAGTTTCAGTCCAGCGATCAATTGGGCGTTTTCTTCCGGTGAACCCACGGTCAAACGCACGCAATTGACCAGCAATGGATGCATTTTACTCACGTTTTTGATCAAAACCCGTGCTGCCAGCAGCGTTTCGAACATAACGGATGCGTCAGGCACCCGCACCAGCAGGAAGTTGCCGGCGCTCGGAAACACTTCGGCGCCCGGTAATTGGGCGACGGCTTGCGCGAGTTTCGTCCGTTCTTCACGCAGTTGCTCGGCTTGGGCGTCGAGCACGTCGACGTGGTCGAGCAGGAAATCGGCGGCGGCCTGCGTCAGCACGTTGGTGTTGTAGGGCGGCCGCACCTTGTCGAATTCGGTGAGCCAGGCGGGCTTGCCGACCAGATAACCCAGGCGGATGCCGGCCAGACCGAGCTTGGACACCGTACGCATCACGACGACGTTGTCGAAGGCATCGGCGCGCGGCAGCCAGCTTTGCTGCGCGAACGGCTGATAAGCCTCGTCGATCACCACCAGGCTTTTGTTCGCCGCGGCGATGATGCGCTCCATATCCGCGCCGTCGTACAGCGTGCCGGTCGGGTTGTTCGGGTAGGCCAGATAGATGACCGCCGGTTCATGCTCGGCGATCGCCGCCAGCATCGCTTCGGTGTCGAGCGTGAAATCGGGCTTCAGCGGCACGCCGATGAATTCCAGATTCGCCAGCTTCGCGGACATCTGATACATGACGAAACCCGGCATCGGCGCGAGCACCTTGGCGCCCGGCTTCGCGCACGCCACCGACACCATGCTGATGATTTCATCCGAGCCGTTGCCGAGCAGCACGTCGCAACCCGCGGGCACACCCATCACGCGCTTGATCTTTTCGATCAGCGCTTCCGGGCGCGGCGCCGGGTAACGGTTCAGCGCAACGCCGGCCAGATGCTCGCCGAGATGGGCGGCGAGCACCGGAGGCAGCGAAAACGGATTTTCCATCGCATCGAGCTTGATATAGCCCGTGGCGTCCGGAACCGGATAGCTCGTCATCGCGAGCACGTCGCGGCGGATGATGTCTTGAGGTGTCGTCATAAGTCAGTGTACCGGGCCGCGCGGGAGACGCCGGCGGGTATCGGCGGCTTGCGGACTGCCCCAGGTTGGTCTGTATTGTCGTTATTTAACGGGAAACCGCGCGAAATCCGTCGGCAGGGTTCGCGGACATCGGTTCGATGCCCGCCTGCTCCGTACTCCGGCTCGTCGCGGTCAGCCGCGCTTAGCCGTTCTGCCGCATCCGGTATTCGGCGCTGCGGGCATGCGCCTGCAGGCCTTCGCCGTAAGCGAGTTCGGCGGCGATCTCGCCAAGCGTCTGCGCGCCTTCCGCACTGACCTCGATCACGCTCGAACGCTTGAAGAAATCGTAGACGCCCAGCGGTGACGAAAACCGTGCGGTACGCGACGTAGGCAGCACGTGATTCGGCCCCGCGCAGTAGTCGCCGAGGCTTTCACTGGTGTAGCGGCCGAGGAAGATCGCGCCGGCATGGCGGATCAGTTGGCCCCATTGATGCGGTTCCAGCGCGGAGATTTCGAGGTGTTCCGGCGCGATGTCATTGGCGATCGCGCAGGCTTCGGCCATATCGCGCACCTTGATCAACGCACCGCGGCCTTCGAGCGAAGCGCGGATCACGTCCTGGCGCGGCATGCTCGGCAGCAGTTCGTTGATCGCATCGCGTACGCGGGCGATGAATGCATCGTCCGGACACAGCAGGATGGATTGCGCGAGTTCGTCGTGCTCGGCTTGCGAGAACAGGTCCATCGCGATCCAGCGCGGGTCCGTCGTGCCGTCGCACAGCACGAGAATTTCCGACGGCCCGGCGATCATGTCAATGCCGACCGTGCCGAACACCCGGCGCTTGGCCGACGCGACATACGCGTTGCCGGGGCCGCAGATCTTGTCGACCGCAGGCACCGTTTCCGTGCCGTATGCCATTGCGCCCACCGCCTGCGCGCCGCCGATCGTGAACACGCGATCCACGCCGCCCAGCAAGGCGGCCGCCAGCACCAGCGGATTCTTCACGCCGTCCGGCGTGGGCACAACCATGACGATTTCGCGCACACCGGCCACGCGCGCCGGAATCGCGTTCATCAGCACCGACGACGGATACGCCGCCTTGCCGCCCGGCACGTAAATACCCGCGCGATCCAGCGGCGTGACCTTCTGGCCGAGCACGGTGCCGTCAGCTTCCGTGTACTGCCAGCTATGGCTGCCGCACTCGATCTTCTGCTTCTCGTGGTAACCGCGCACGCGCGCCGCCGCCGCTTCGAGCGCTGCGCGACGCTTCGGCTCGAGGCCTTCGAGCGCCGCCTCCAGTTCGGACATCGGCAACTCGAGCGCCGCGACGCTCTTCGCCTCGACGCGGTCGAAGCGGCTCGTGTACTCGAGCACCGCGGCGTCGCCGCGTGCCTTCACGTCGTTCAGAATCTGCGCGACCGAGCGCTCGATTGCTTCGTCTTCGCTCGCCTCGAACGCGAGTACCGCATGCAGCGACTTCTGGAAGTCGGGAGCGCTGGAATCGAGTTTGCGAATCTTGATAGACATACGGGTATCCGTTTCGGTAAGGCGCGCTAAAGCGTGGTCAAACGAGCGTAGTCAAACTTTTCAGGCCGCAGCGCCGGCCTTCGACGCGCGTTCGAACGCGTCGAGGATCGGCCGCAGCGCCGCGCGCTTGAGCTTCAGCGCTGCCTGGTTCACAACGAGGCGCGACGAAATCTGCATGATCTCTTCCACCTCGACAAGATTGTTGGCGCGCAAGGTATTGCCGGAACTCACCAGGTCGACGATCGCATCGGCGAGGCCGACCAGCGGCGCCAGCTCCATCGAACCGTACAGCTTGATCAGATCGACGTGCACGCCCTTGGCGGCAAAATGCTCACGTGCGGTTTCCACATATTTGGTCGCCACGCGCAGACGTGCGCCCTGGCGCACCGCGTTCGCGTAGTCGAAACCGGCCGCCACTGCGACCGACATCCGGCAACGCGCGATATCCAGATCGACCGGCTGATACAGTCCGCTGCCGCCGTGCTCAAGCAGCACATCCTTGCCGGCCACGCCGAAGTCGGCTGCGCCGTATTCGACGTAGGTCGGCACGTCCGTGGCGCGCACGATGATCACGCGCACATTCGCATCCGTAGTGGGCAGAATCAGCTTGCGCGAGGTTTCCGGATCTTCGGCGACTTCAATGCCGGCTGCGGCGAGCAGCGGCAGCGTCTCTTCGAAGATACGCCCTTTCGACAAAGCCAGCGTGAGCGGTGCGCTCACCGCCGGCGACGACGACGTTTGCGGCATCGAACTCATGCCTGGCTCCCCGAGATACGGCGCACCCTGGCGCCGATGGCGTTGAGCTTGGTCTCCATCCGGTCGTAACCACGATCCAGGTGATAGATACGGTCGATCAACGTTTCGCCTTCGGCACGCAGCGCGGCGATCACGAGGCTCGCCGACGCACGCAGGTCGGTCGCCATCACCTTCGCGCCGGACAGCTTCTCGACGCCGGTCACGAGCGCGGTGTTGCCGTCGATCGTGATGTTCGCGCCGAGGCGGTTCAATTCCTGCACGTGCATGTAGCGGTTCTCGAAGATCGTCTCGACGACTTGCGAGGTGCCGTCCGCGAGCGTGTTGAGCGCCATAAACTGCGCCTGCATGTCGGTCGGGAACGCCGGATATTCGGACGTGCGGAAGCTCACCGCGCTCGGACGCTTGTCCATGCGCACACGCATCCAGTCGTCGCCCTCTTCGATCGTGACGCCGGCTTCGCGCAGCTTTTCGGTGACGGCTTCGAGAATCAGCGGACGTACCTTACGCAGCGTCACATCGCCGCCGGCAGCCGCGACCGCGCACAGGAACGTGCCGGCTTCGATACGATCCGGAATCACCGTGTGCTTTGCGCCATGCAGCTTGTCGACGCCCTGGATCACCAGACGGTCGGTGCCGATACCTTCGATCTTGGCGCCCATCTCGACCAGCAGATGCGCGAGGTCACCCACTTCCGGCTCACGCGCGGCGTTCTCGATGACCGTTTCGCCCTCGGCCAGCACCGCTGCCATCAGCAGGTTTTCGGTGCCCGTCACGGTGATCATGTCGGTCACGATGCGCGCGCCCTTCAGACGCTTCGCACGCGCTTCGATGAAGCCGTGCTCGATCGTGATCTCGGCGCCCATGGCCTGCAGACCCTTGATGTGCTGATCCACCGGACGCGCGCCGATTGCGCAGCCGCCCGGCAGCGACACGCGAGCGTGACCGAAGCGCGCGACCAGCGGGCCGAGCACGAGGATCGACGCACGCATGGTCTTCACCATTTCGTACGGCGCGACGAGGTTATCGACCTTCGACGCATCCAGCGACACGCAGCCCTCGCCGCTCTCGATCTGCACGCCCATCTGGCCGAGCAGCTTGAGCATCGTGCGCACGTCCTGCAAGTCGGGCACGTTCTCCAGATGCACCGGCTCCGCGCTCAGCAGACTCGCGCACAGAATCGGCAACGCCGCGTTCTTGGCACCTGAGACGACGACTTCACCCGACAGCGGGTAGCCACCTTCAATGACGAGTTTATCCATGCCTGTCAGTTCCTGATTGACCCGGACTTCAGCCGGGCCCGCTTTGACTGTGTTCGACGCGCCGCTACCGGCGTCGCGCCCTTCTTGAGTAATTCGCACTAAATTTCCAGATTACGCGTTCTGCCATTCGGCGGGCGTCAGCGTCTTCATGCTGAGCGCGTGGATTTCTTCGCGCATGCGGTCGCCGAGCGCCGCATACACGAGTTGATGGCGCTGGATCAGACGCTTGCCTTCGAAGCTCTCGGCAACGATGGTCGCAAAGAAATGCTGACCGTCGCCTTCGACTTCGAGATGCTGGCAAGCGAGCCCAGCCGCGATGTATTGCTTGACCTGTTCGGGAGTCGGCAACATGAGAGATGCTCCTGATCAGTGGCGCAGTTTGTAGCCGGAGGCGAGCATGCGCATCGCCACCACGGCCAGCACCACAAAGAAACCGGCAACGATCGCAAGGCTCACGAGCGGATTGATATCCGACATCCCGAAGAAACCGTAGCGAAAGCCGTCGATCATGTAGAAAAAAGGATTGAGCCGCGACACTTCGCGCCACACCGGTGGCAGCGTATGCGTCGAGTAGAACACGCCCGAGAGGAACGTGAGCGGCATAATCAGAAAGTTTTGAAATGCGGCAAGCTGATCGAACTTTTCGGCCCAGATGCCGGCAATCAAACCGAGCGTGCCCAGGATCGCCGCGCCGAAAATCGCGAACGCGATGATGTAAAGCGGCGCGCTGAAGCTGACCGGCACGAACCAGATCGTCACGATGAACACGCCGAAGCCGACCGCCAATCCGCGCGCCACGGCGGCGAGCACATACGCGCCGAACATCTCGTAGTGCGACAACGGCGGCAGCAATACGAACACCAGGTTGCCCGTGATTTTCGACTGGATCAGCGAGGACGAGCTATTCGCAAATGCGTTCTGCAGCACGCTCATCATCACGAGACCGGGAATCAGAAAGCTCGTGTACTCGACGCCCGGATAGACCTGAACGTGACCGCGCAACGCGTGGCCGAAAATCGTCAGATACAGCAGCGCGGTGATGACCGGCGCCAGCACGGTCTGGAACGACACCTTCCAGAAACGCAGGATTTCCTTGTAAAACAGCGTGCGAAAGCCGCTCATGCCAGCCCCTCGATCACTTCCGGACCGTTCATCACCTGAACGAACACATCTTCGAGGTCGGCTTTGCGGACCTCGATTTCTTCGAATGCGCAGCCCGCTGCGCGACACTGCGCGAGAATCCGCTCGACGTCGTCATAGCTCGCGAGCCGCAGCAGATGCTGCCGGCCATTGCCGTTACCCGCGCCGCTTTCCACTTCGAGCGGACGCAACTCGGCCGGCAACACACCTTGCGTAAAACGCAGGAACAGCTGCATGCCCGCAAAGCGCTGCAGCAGCGTGCTGGTGCGCTCGAGCGCGACGACCTCGCCGCGCCGCAACATCGCGATGCGGTCGCACAGCGATTCGGCTTCTTCCAGATAGTGCGTGGTCAGCACGATCGTGTGACCTTCGCGATTCAGGCGCGAGATGAATTTCCACAAGGTTTGACGCAACTCGACGTCGACGCCCGCGGTCGGCTCATCCAGCACGATCACCGGCGGCCGGTGCACCAGCGCCTGCGCCACGAGTACGCGGCGCTTCATGCCGCCCGACAGCGCGCGCATATTGGCGTCAGCTTTCTCGGTGAGGTCGAGATTGGCCATGATCTCGTCGATCCACGCGTCGTTGTTGCGCAGCCCGTAGTAGCCGGACTGGATGCGCAAGGTTTCGCGCACCGTGAAGAAGGGATCGAACACGAGCTCCTGCGGCACCACGCCGAGCGCGCGGCGCGCGTCGCGAAAATCGCTGACTACGTCATGGCCGCGCACCGCAATGCTGCCTTCATCGGCGCGCGCGAGACCCGCGAGTATGCTGATGAGCGTTGTCTTGCCCGCGCCGTTCGGACCGAGCAGTCCGAAGAACTCGCCTTCTTCCACCGTGAGGCTGACGCCCTTGAGCGCCTGCAAATCCTTGTAGCGCTTCTTGACGTTACGAATTTCTATGGCTGACATGACTGTGGGCCGCGTGCGTCGCGGCGCCTAAAGGAGCCCCGAGGGGGCGCAAAAGTGCTGGAAGGGACGAAATTGGGGCCGGTTATATGCCCCGAAAAACGTTTGATTATAGGGCAAAAATCGGCAGCCCCGGCTCGGCCGGGGCGATTGGAAGTGACGCTAGGGGAGCGTCAATGTCGCGCGCGCTGCAAGCAGCATGGGACCGGAGTAACCGCTAAAGCGCTAACTCCGGTCGACATAACAGGGTATCGACGCCGTAGGCTTGTGCGAGGCTGGCGAGACCAGCCGGCAGATTGACGATCTCGAACGCGATGCCGCGCGCCTGGGCGGCACGCTCCCACGCGAGCAGGACGGCAAGCGCGGACGAGTCGAATTGCGCGAGCGGCGCGCAATCCACGCCGGTCGCGCCCGCTGCGATGCGCTGCAAACCCGCCTCGAGCGCGGCTTTCGCGCTCTCGTGGGTCAGCGTCGCGCCGCTTTCGAAGCGGCTTGCGACGACGGCGTTCAGCACTTCGCTCACGACTGCTTGCCCGCGGCCAGTTGCTGATTGCGCTGCGTGAGGAACTGGATCAGTCCGTCCACGCCCTTCTGCTGGATCTGTTCGCTGAACTGTTGCTGATACGCCTGGATCAGCCACGCGCCGAGCACGTTGATGTCATACACACGCCAGCCGTTCGGCGTCTTGTACAGACGATAGTCGAGTTCGATCGGCGAGCCGTTGTTCATCACCACCGAGCGCACCACCGTGTCGGTGTCGTCCGGGTTCATGCGGAACGGCTTGTACTGAATCTGCTGGTCGCGCACTTGTGCCAACGCGCCCGAATACGTGCGGATCAGCAGCATCTTGAACTGCTCGACGACGGCGTTTTGCTGCTCCGGCGTCGCGGTGCGCCAGTTGCGGCCCATCGCCAGTTGCGTGGTGCGGCGGAAATCGGTGTACGGCAGGATCTTTTCGTTGACGAGCTGAGTGATGTGGGTGATGTCGCCTTGCTGGATCGACTTGTCGGCGTGGATCGCATCGATCACCTGCTGGGTGACGGTCTTGACCAGGCCGTCCGGCGAATTGGAGTCCACCGTTTGCGCCGAGGCACCGGCACTGGCGAACGAAAACAGCGCTGCGAACAACGGAATCAGGAATAGTTTTTTCATATCGAACCTTGCTTGCCTTAAAAATAGTGCAACCGTTGGAGCCGACATTAACACGCGAGTTCAGCAGCAATCCATGCGCAAACTGCGAGAGTCGTATCGAGGTGTTACGGCCGCACGATCAACGCAATTTGAATGACGGGAAGTTGAAACGCGTCGGCGGAACCAGTTGGCCGGCCGGAATCTGCGTCGTTTCCGGACCGCCGTTCAGGTCGAGCGGCGGTGTTTCGGAGCCGCCGGAGGCGGCTTCAGGCGCAGCCGCCGTGCCGGTTGCGCCCGTGGTTGCGCCAGCCGCCGAAGCAGCTTGCGGCGGCGTTGCGGCGGCCGCACCGGACGCAGCCGATGCTTTCGCGGCAGCACCCTGCGTGCCTGCTGGCGCCGCAGCCGCACCGCTATCGACGTCGTCGTACTTCGGCAGCGGCGCTTCGTCGCCGTAGTTCGGCAGCGACTGCGACTGCTTGCCGTCCGACAACAAATACTGGCGGCGCTGCAGATACGCGTTACGCACGAACGAGTACTTATCCAGCGCGGCGCCTTCCAGTACATCGCTCGCGTTCAGCAGGTTCGCACGCGTATTGATCACGTTCACGCCGTACAGCGCCCACGTCAGGCCTGGCGGATTGATGTAGCTGAGCGGATTCACATAGTAGTTGCCGATCGAGCCGACCGCGTCGCGCACCGTGCTCGGACCGAACAGCGGCAGAACGAGGTAAGGACCCGGCGGCACGCCGTAGTGCCCGAGCGTCAGGCCGAGGTCGTTGTCATGCTTGGGCAGTTTAGCGAGCGTCGCCACGTCGAACAGACCGCCAACGCCGAACACCGTGTTGATCACGATCCGCATGATGTCTTCGACGCCATCGGTGATCTTCAACTGCAGCAGATTGTTCGCCGCGATGTAGACGTCGCCGATATTCGAGAAGAAGTTGGTGACGCTGTCGCGCACCGGCTGCGGCGTGATGAAGACGTAGCCCTTCGCGACCGGCTTCAGCGCGTACTGATCGAGCTTGTCGTTGACGGTGAAGATGGTGCGGTTCAAGCCCTCGAGCGGATCGCCCTTGGTCGGCGTCTGCACGGTCGAGCAGCCGGCGAGCGTAGCGGCCGCGAGCGCGAAGGTCGCTATCTGGACGGTGCGCACGCCTCGTTTGCGTAGGGTCTGCATTTTTTTTCTCCTTATTGACCGGCCGCGCCAGAGGCGGGCAGAGTCGGCGCCGCCGACGCGGGTGCCGTGGCAGGGGCGGCCGCAGGTGTGGCCGAACCCGCGCCCGGCTTGGATGCGCCCGAGTCCGCGGCCTTGCTATACAGGAATTGTCCGATCAAGTTTTCCAGCACGATTGCCGATTGTGTCATCGAGATCGTGTCACCCGCTTTAAGCATCTCACTATCGCCACCGGGTTCGAGCCCGATGTATTGCTCGCCGAGCAGACCCGAGGTCAGGATCTTCGCCGACGTGTCTTTCGGAAACGGGTATTGCTTGTCGATATCGATCGTGACGACAGCCTGATACGCATTGCTGTCAAAGCCGATCGAGGCAACCCGGCCGACCGTCACGCCCGCGCTCTTCACCGGTGCGCGCGCCTTCAGTCCGCCGATATTGTCGAACTTGAGCTTGACCGGGTACGTTGCCTGAAACGACAACGAGCTCATGTTGCCGGCCTTCAGCGCGAGAAACAGCAACGCCACGAAACCCAACACCACGAACAGGCCGACCCAGAAGTCGAGAGCAGTCTTTTTCATCGTCATCCCAAAGTGAATCCGCCACGCTGCTCCCGCTCCCGTGACGCGCAAACCGAGGCGCGCCCGCCGAACGGAAACGTGCAGCGCAGTTTTAGCTGAACATCAGTGCGGTCAACAGAAAATCGAGGCCGAGCACCGCAAGCGACGCGTACACGACCGTCTTGGTCGTGGCGCGCGACACGCCTTCCGGCGTCGGCTTGGCTTCGTAGCCCTGAAACAGCGCCACAAAGGTCACCGCGAGGCCGAACACCACGCTCTTGATGACCCCGGCGCCCACGTCGCGCCAGACATCGACGCCGCCTTGCATCTGCGACCAGAACGCGCCGGCGTCGACGCCGATCAGCAGCACACCCACCACATAACCGCCGAACACGCCGACCGCGCTGAAAATCGCGGCCAGAATCGGCATGGAAATAATCCCGGCCCACAAGCGCGGCGCGACGACGACCTTGACCGGGTCCACCGCCATCATTTCCATCGCGGTCAATTGCTCGCCCGCCTTCATCAAGCCGATTTCGGCCGTGAGCGACGTGCCGGCGCGGCCCGCAAACAGAAGCGCCGTGACCACCGGCCCGAGTTCGCGCACCAGCGAAAGCGCGACCAGGAGGCCCAATGCCTGTTCGGAACCGTAACGGTTCAGCGTGTAATAGCCCTGCAAGCCGAGCACGAAGCCGACGAACAGCCCCGACACGGCGATGATCACCAGCGAATAATTACCCACAAAGTGGATCTGCTTCGTGACAAGGCGCGGCCGGCGCAGCAATGGGAAAAACTCGAGCAGCAGCCGGAAGAAGAACCGCGTGGCGTAGCCGGCCGTGCCCAGCCCGTCGAGTACCGAGCGACCAAGCGCGCTGATCATGACTGACCTCCGCCAATGCCGAAGTCCGCCGCGAGTGGCGTCTTGCTGGGATAGTGGAATTTGAACGGGCCGTCCGGCGCGCCGTCGATGAACTGGCGCACCGTAGGATCGGTCGACGCGCGCAGCTCAGCCGGCGTGCCTTCGGCATGCACCCCGCCGTTGGCAAGGAAATAGACGTAATCGGCGATCGCGAACGATTCCGGCACGTCGTGCGTGACGAGGATCGACGTCGCGCCAAGCGCCTGATTCAACGCGCGAATCAGGTTCGCGGTGATGCCGAGCGAGATCGGATCGAGGCCGGCGAACGGCTCGTCGTACATCATCAGCTCGGGGTCGAGCGCAATCGCCCGGGCGAGCGCCACACGCCGCGCCATACCGCCCGAAATCTCCGAAGGCGCCAGGTCGCGCGCGCCGCGCAACCCGACCGCGTTGAGCTTCATCAACACGAGGTCGCGGATCAGTTCTTCGGGGAGGTCGGTGTGCTCGCGCAAGGCGAAGGCGACGTTTTCGAACACCGACATATCGGTGAACAACGCGCCAAACTGGAACAGCATGCCCATCTTGCGGCGCAGCGCGTAGAGGCCGTCGCGCGTCTGCTGGCCGATGTCCTGGCCATGAAACAGGATCTGGCCGCGCTGCGCGCGCACCAGACCGCCGATCAGACGCAGCACCGTTGTTTTGCCGCAACCCGAGCCGCCCATAACCGCAACGACCTGGCCGCGCTTGAAGCGCAGATTCAGGTTCGACAGGACGAGCCGGTCGCCATAACCGAAGTCGACGTCGCGCAGCTCGAGTAAGGTCTCGGGGGAGGAAGACACGAAACTGACAGTCCTTTTACACGGAAGGCCGAATTATAGGGCCATCATGGAAATGCTGCCGTGAGGTGCCCTGTCCCTTTACTGAACTTGACGATTATTGCGTAAACGCATGTTGCAGCGCAGAAACAGCGACAGCCGGGTCGGCGGCCTCGGTCACGGCGCGCACCACGGCCGCGCAACCCACGCCCGTCGCCAGCACGTCCGGCAGCACCTGCAGATCGATTCCGCCGATCGCCACCAGAGGCACGACGCCGTCGAGCAGGCGGACATACCGCACCAGACGCTTGAGGCCCTGCGGCGCGGTCGGCATGACCTTGGTGGTGGTCGGAAACACCGCGCCCAATGCAATGTAGCTTGGCCGGAAATGCAGTGCCTTCAGAATCTCGTAGAAGCCGTGCGTCGACAAACCGAGGCGGATGCCGGCGGCGGCAAGTGCCGGCAGATCGGCCGTATGCACGTCTTCCTGACCAAGGTGGACGCCGTAAGCGCCCGCTTCCAGCGCGGCTTGCCAGTGATCGTTGATGAACACCTGGGCATCGTGCTCACGGCCCGCGGCGACACAGCGGGCGATTTCGCGCTTCAGTTCGTCGGCAGGTTCGGCCGATTTGCGGCGCAACTGGACCGTTTTCACGCCAAAACCCACCACCCGTTCGACCCACTCCGCGGTCGGCAGCACCGGGTACAGGCCGAGCCGGTCAGGGCAATGCGCGAACGCTTGCGTCGGCGCAGCCGGCAGACCAGCGAGGCGTGGGAAGTGCGCGATATCGGCCGGAAATGCGTCCTCCGCTTTGGTTTCGTCGCCGTCGCGCCACGCCAGCGCCAAAACCAGCGCGTCGTGCGGATCGAAGCCGCAGTCCAGAAACGCAGCCAGCGCGGGGATCCAATCTTCCGCCAGATGGCCTTCCAGACTGTATTTCTCGCCGCCCAGATGCAACGTCGCCGCGTTCTCGGCGGCGACGATCACGCCTGCGCCCTGCACCTGCCAGCGCGCCACTTGCTCGCCATGCTGCTGCGCGTCGGCGACGATGATCAGGTCGCCGCCGTTCGGCTCGTCCGGCGCGGTCAGGCAGATGCGCCACGGCGCATGGGTCGGCGGCCACTCGCCCAAGCGGGCGCGGATCCGCTCGGCAGCTTCGGTGAGTTCGTCAGCAGGCGGCCAGAAGAGGTCGCGGCCGGTCAAAGGCAAAGTTTGCGTCATGCGGCGCTCCCGTCTTGATGCCAGAACGGCATGCCGACCACCGGCGTGCTCGCGTGCGCGCTTTCGCGCTCGGCCATCGGCCCCGCCAGAAAAGCCTGGCGGCCCGCTTCGACGCCCAGCGCGAAGGCGCGCGCCATCGCGTCAGGATGCGTCGCCTGGGAAACGGCGGTGTTCAGCAGCACGCCGTCGAAGCCCCACTCCATCACTTGCGCCGCGTGCGACGGCACGCCGAGGCCGGCATCGACGATCAGCGGCACGTCGGGCAAGCGCTCGCGCAAGACGCGCAGGCCGTACGGATTGATCACGCCCTTGCCGGTGCCGATCGGCGCGCCCCACGGCATCAGCGCCTCGCAGCCCGCATCGAGCAGGCGGCGGCCGATCACGAGATCTTCGGTGCAATACGGCAACACCTTGAAGCCGTCCTTGATCAGCTGTGCAGCCGCTTCGATCAATCCGACCGGGTCGGGCTGCAGCGTGTAGTCGTCGCCGATCAGTTCGAGCTTGATCCACTCGGTTTCGAAGATTTCACGCGCCATATGTGCGGTCGTCACCGCCTCGCCGACGGTCAGGCAGCCGGCGGTATTGGGCAGCAGCGGCACGCCGTGGCGCTTGAGCAGGTCGAAGAAACCGGCTTCGGCGCCGCCTTCATTCATCTGCCGGCGCAGCGCGACGGTCACCATGCCGGGCTGCGCCGCGTCGATCGAATCGGACAGCGATTGCAGCGATGGATAGCGCGAGGTGCCGAGCAGCACACGGCTCGCGAAAGTCTGGCCGTAGAGCGTGAGCGCGTCGGCGGTTTGGGGGGCAGTCATTTGCATAATCCTGGTCTCCGGCAAGGCGTGGCGCGGGGCTTAACCGCCGGCCACGGGTTGCACGACATCGAGCTTGTCGCCCGGCTGCAGCGCGCGCGCCGCATGCTGGGTACGTGCGACGAAGTCGCCGTTCAGCGCGACCGCGAATGGTGGACGCGCGCCGAACGCGGCAAGCGCATCGGCGACAGTCGCGCCTTCGGGCAACGACAACGACTTTTGATTGATATGAATGTCCATGGTGTTCGAATACGGTTCAATCGAGTGGGGCAGCGGCGCGCGCTTGTTTATCCCGCGGCTATTTCGCCAGCAGGCGCGCAACGCTCATGCCGGCTCCCGCGTGGAGTCCAGTTGAAACAGCTCGCTCCAGCGCGCGGCACTTTGCCAGTCGGCGAAAGCATCGGCGTCGCCAATGCGGCCGTCGAGCAGCGCCGCGGCGAAGCGCACGGCTTCGTCGGCGACTTCGGGCACGATCATGTAGCCGTGCCGGTACAGGCCGTTCACGCGCAATGTCTGCGCGCCATCCCACAGCAAGGCCGGACGGTGGTCCGGCAAAGTCGGGCGGCACTGCGAATTCAGTTCGAGGATGCGTGCCTCGCCGAAGCCGGGATGCACGGAAAACGCAGCGCTCAGCAACTCGAGCGCCGAGCGCACGCTGACCGGCGACATGTCCTCGCCTTCCACTTCGGTGGCGCCGATCACGTAGAGATCGTCCTGCTTCGGCGCGATATACAGCGGGTAGCGCGGATGCAGCAGGCGCACCGGCCGCGTCAGCTTGATACCGGGCGCATGCACGCGTACAACTTCGCCGCGAATGCCGCGCAGCGTGGGCAGCACAGACTTCGCGCCCAACCCACGGCAGTCGATCGTAATGCGTGCGGACGGCAGCGCATGATCGTCGACCGGCGTGTTCCAGTGCGTTTCGACACCGCGCTGGGCGAGGCCCGCGGCGAGCGCGGTCAGCACCTGACGGTTATCCAGTTGGCCTTCGCGCGGCAGCAACCAGCCCTGGTTGAAGCGGCCCGCCAATGCGGGCTCGGCGGCGCCGATCTGAGCGCCCGCCAGCGTCACGAAACCGCCGTCGAGCAATTCAGCAGGCGCGTTCGAGCGCACCCGGCGTTCGAACAGTGGCGCTTCGGTGCGGTCGGCGTGATGCCATACGACGAGCGTGCCATTGCGCTGGAAGAACACTGGTTCGGGCAATTCGGCCAGCACTCGCGGCCAGGAATCGAGCGAACTCGCGCCGAGACGGGTGATCAGCAGTTCAGCACTGGCGGCTTCGGCCAGCGGCGCCAGCATGGCGGCGGCGACCCAGGCCGCCGCTTGCGTACCTGCAGCATCGCCGCGCTCATAGAGCGCCACGCGATGCCCTTCACCGGCGAGACGCCACGCGACGAGGCGCCCGCACAGCCCACCGCCGAGCACGGCGAAATCGGGTTGAGCAGAACGATTCATCGCGCGCACTCCGAGTCACAGCGGCAAGCAACGCTAAAGCAGCACGGCGCGCGAACACAACCGACGAAAGCGTGGCGAAGAGCAAAACACATGTCTGAAGAATAGGCGGTCATCGAGTCCTTTCCGTACGGCAAAGAAACGCACGTACCCAGGACGAAACCGGCGGGTGAGGCCGGCCGGGCAATAAGCACGTCCAATGACGGACGCCGCCCGGCGGGGAATGGAAGACTGGCTGCTTCCGGAAACTTCCCGCGCCGGTATTACCCGGATCGGGTGCAAAGGGTCTCTCTCAGCCTCGCCGCCGCTGCATGAAAATCACGCAGCCTGTGGGCAAAGCACCCCTGTTTCGTCGAAGGTCATTAGACCATAAAAGGCGCAGCGCCCGCAAACCAACGGCCTCTGCGGGCACACGCCGTTGATCCGTCACTATCTTTCGATTCATCAATACGGCCGACTGCAACGCTCTGGCACAATGCCAGGACCGGATGCCGCTGGCGCGCGGGTGACATGCTTCGCCGCCCGAGCGCCAGCGGCATCGAGGCGGGACCTCTGAGCGGAAATTAATTTTCACTTAAGGGCTTCGCGCCAGAATCGGGCGCTTACCCGGACGTGCGTTCGTCGAGCACGACGCCCGGGGCACGCACCGCAAACCCGCCGTGGGGCCGGCCCGACTGGGGCCCGCCCGGCACGGGCCAGCACTTCACCAGGATGCTCATGACACCGAATACCGCTTCCAGCCCCGCGCTGCCGCCGGACGATAAAGTCTCCGCATGGAGCCTGATCAAACCTTACTGGGTTTCCGAAGAACGAAAAACGGCGTGGGGGCTGCTCATCGCGATCATCGTTATGAATCTGCTCGTCGTGTGGATCAACGTGCGCCTGAACCGCTGGAGCGCCGACTTCTACAACGCGCTGCAGACCAAGAACGTCCACGACTTCCCGCATCTGCTGATGGTGTTCTCGGGGCTTGCGTTCGGCTTCATCATTCTGGCCGTGTACGGCCGCTATCTGCGCCAGATGCTCGGCTTCCGCTGGCGCCAGTGGCTGACCACGCGCTATCTCAACGAGTGGCTGCACGACAGCGCCTTCTACCGTATCGAACGCGACCGGCTCGCTGACAACCCCGACCAGCGGATCAGCGACGACCTGCAATCGTTCGCCACCACCACGCTCTCGCTGACGCTCGACCTGCTGTCCACGGTCGTCACGCTGGTGTCGTTCATCACGATCCTGTGGTCGCTGGCCGGTGCGCTGACCGTCTCGCTCGGCGGCATGCCGATACAGATTCCGGGCTACATGGTGTGGGCCGCGGCGCTGTACGCGGTGGTCGGCTCGCTGATCATCCAGAAGGTCGGCCATCCGCTCGTGTCGATCAATTACCAGGCGCAGAAAGTCGAGGCGGATTTCCGTTTCGGCCTGATCCGTCTGCGTGAAAACGCCGAGCAGATCGCCTTCTACGATGGTATGGAGACCGAGAAGAAGAACACCCAATCGCTGTTTGGCCGCATCCGCGACAACTGGTGGCAGGTGATGAAGTACACCAAGCGGCTCACCTTCGTGCTGAGCTTCTATGGCCAGATCGCGATCATCTTTCCGCTGGTGGTGGCAGCACCCCGTTACTTCGCGGGCGCTTTCACGTTCGGCGTGCTGATGCAGATTTCGAGCGCATTCGGTACCGTCAGCGATTCGTTTTCGTGGTTCATCAACAGTTACGGCACCTTGGTCGAGTGGCGCGCTACCGTGAACCGGTTGCGTGAATTCAGCCGCGTCGTGCATGCGCCGCGTTTGAAGGAATCAGTGTCGCCCGCCACCGCGCACGGCGGCATCAACCTGCATTTTGTCGACGAAGACAAGCTCTCCACAGATGGCCTTCAGCTTGCGCTGCCGAACGGCAACCCGCTGTCGCGCATCCGCGATATCGCGATCACGCCGGGCTCGCGCTGGCTGGTGCGTGGTCCGTCCGGCTCGGGCAAGAGCACGCTGATGCGCGCACTCGCCGGCTTGTGGCCGTTCGGCGACGGCTCAATCGACGCACCGGTCAACGCGCGCATGATGTTCATCCCGCAGGTCAGCTACATGCCGATTGGCACGCTGAAAGCCGCGCTCACCTATCCGTCCTCTGCTGACACCTACACCGACGAAGAATGCCGCGAAGCGCTCGTCACCTGCCACCTGTCGGAATACGCGGACCGCCTGCAGGAATCGGGACACTGGACACGCGTTCTCTCGCCGGGCGAACAACAACGTCTCGCCGGCGCCCGTGTGCTGCTGCACAAGCCGGACTATCTGTTCCTCGACGAAGCAACCAGCGCGCTCGATTCGGAAAACGAAGCACGCCTCTATCACCTGTTCACCGAGCGACTGCCGCAGGCGGCGATCGTGAGCGTCGCACATCGCGAATCGCTGGCGGCGTTCCATGGCGAAACGCTCGACGTCGAGCGCTCGGGCGAACCGATTGCCGCGTGAACAGCGTGAACAGCATGAACAACGCGAGCGACATGAGCGGCACCGGTGACGCGAGCAGCACGACCGGCATGAGCGGTGCCGAACTCGATCGGGTCGTCCTGATCACCGGCGCGGGCTCCGGCATCGGCGCCGCACTGGCCCGGCGCATCGCCGCGCCGCGCACCGCGTTGATGCTGCACGCCCGCGGCGCCGACGACGAAGCGCGCCAGCGTCTTACACAAGTCGCCGCCGATTGCAGCGCAAACGGCGCGCGCTGCGCGACGGTATTCGGCGATCTCGCCGAACGCGGCGCCGCCGAGCACGTGATTCATCAAACGCTCGCGAGCTTCGGCGCGCTTGATCAGTTGGTAGCGAACGCCGGCCACGCGCAACGGCAAACGCTCAACGCACTCGACGCTGACGTGTTCAGCGCCGCCTTCGCCGCCATGCCGGCCGCGTTCGCCGCGCTCGTCAAGCGTGCAACGCCCGCCCTGGAAACCTCGAAGCGCGGTCGCGTGGTCGCGCTCAGTTCGTTCGTCGCGCATCGCTATCGCGTGGATGCGCCGTTCGCCGCAACGGCTGCAGCGAAAGCGGCGCTCGAGTCACTGGCTAAAACCGCAGCCGCCGAACTTGCGCCGCATGGCGTGACGGTCAATTGCGTGGCGCCCGGCTATACCCGTAAAGATCGCGGCCCAAGTGCCGATAATGCATCGGTGTGGACTCGCGCCGCCGAAGCGACACCGCTCGGTCACGTCGCCGAGCCCGCGGATATCGCCGCGCTGATCGCCTTCCTGCTCTCCGACGAAGCGCGTCACATCACCGGCCAGGTGATCCATATCGACGGCGGCCTGACGCTCGGCTAGGCAGCACGCCGCAACATCCGGAAACACGCGAGAACAGTTCGAAAGCATTTGCGAAGCGGGCAAGCTGTTCCGCGCTTTGAAAATCCCCTGTAGCAGCGACGATAGTCGTGCGGGCTGTACCATGCGCCGCCCGCCCCGCCCCTCACTGCTACTGGACTCTCCGCACATGTCATTCGATCGCCGCTTCCATCCTTTGACCCAGCGCGCAGCGCTTGCGCTTGGCGCAGCCCTGCTGCTCACGAGCGCCGCGTACGCTGCGCAAGCCACCCAGCCCAATGAGCCGGCGGATGTTTGCCCCGCGCTCAAACACATCGTCGACGCACCCGATTTCAAGCAGTTGCACGCGCAACCTGCCGCGCAACTGCCGGGCGTATCGGCCGTGGACGACTGCCGCGCCAACACGCACGCCTACGATTGCCACTGGCGCGCACACTGGCAAGCCGACGGTGTCGTCAACGATCCGCTCGAAGAATTCGGCGCCGATATCGCTGCCTGCTTTCCCAACGTCGTGCACGACGTCAACACGCCGACGCGTCAACATTTCATCGTGACCACCGAAGATCGGCGCGTGAACGTGACGGCCAGCGTGCAAGGGCAAAACGAACTGCGCCTGCGCGTCACGCGCTGAGCGTCGGCCGTTTTTGCCACGTTCCGCTGCTTTTCCGCTGAGACCCGTTGTCATTCGCCGCACTTCCTCACCGCCACAAGGCACCGCATCATGACCTCTATGCCGAGCTTGTGCGCTTACGCTTTCACGCGGGCCCCAATGGCCGCGTGGGTCATGTTGCGGCGGCCTTGTGCGTGGCTCGCCGCCTCGGCGACCCTCGCATTCGGTCTGAACGGCTGCGCGTGGACGCTGATCTCGGCGGCCGACGCCACCGGCTCCGTGATTCAGGCCGGCTACGCGATCGCGGCGAACTACTCGTCGCCGACCTTCGTCAACGGCCGGCCGGCGAACGTGCATAACGTCTGCATCGAAGTGAATCAGACTGTGACGGTCGGCGATTTCGTGCCGGCGCTGCAGCTTGCGCTCGACCGGCGCGGTATTCGTTCGGACGTCTACAATCCGGGCACCTCACCCGCCGTATGCGAAGCGCGCCTCGTCTACAACGCCGCGATCGACTACGGCCGCCGTTCGTTCAGCGACGAAACGATCCAGTATCTGTCGATCATCGATCTGACGCTGATCCAGCACGGGCGCATTCTCGTCACCGCGCGTTACCAGACCGGCGGCCTCAACACCGACCGCTTCTCTACCGCCTCGACCAAGCTCAATGGTCTGATCGACAAGATGGTGGTCGATCAGACCGATCTGGCCCGGCAGCCGATGCAGACCATCCAGACGTCGCTGGCAAACTAGGCGCACGGCCTGCTTGCTTTCTCTTACGCGAGCAAGGATTCGAAAGCGTTTCGCGCTTTGCGCCGCGCGCGTGGATCACTAAGATGACCTGGATGAACCAATCCATTCTGGTCGTCGACGACGACCCCGTCGTACGCGAGCTCGTCAGCGAATATCTGCTGGGGCGTGGCTTCAAGGTGTCCACGCTCGAACACGGCATGGCGCTGCAGCGCAGCTTGCAGGACGAGCGTCCCGCGCTGGTCGTGCTCGACATCATGATGCCGGAGCTCGACGGCATTAGCGCGTTGCGTGCATTGCGCGTCGCCGGCGACGATATTCCTGTGATCCTGCTAACCGCGCGCGCCGATCCGATCGACCGCGTGATCGGCCTCGAACTCGGCGCCGACGATTATCTCGGCAAGCCATTCGAACCGAGCGAGCTGGTCGCGCGGATTCGCACGGTCCTGCGCCGCCGCGGCACGATTGCGCCGAGCGCGCCGGAGCAACGCGCGCCCTATCGTTTCGGTCGTTTCGAGGTGAATTTTCCGGCGCGCGAATTGCGCCGCGACGGTGAGCGGATTGCGCTGCGTTCGAGCGAATTCGCGATGCTCAAGGTGTTCGTCACGCACGCGATGAGCGTACTCACGCGCGCGCAGTTGCTGGAGAAACTGCACGGCAATAGCGAGGTGCATCGCAACCGCAGCCTTGACGTCTCGATCTGGCGTTTGCGGCGGCTGATCGAAGTGGATCCGTCCGAGCCTCGCTATGTGCAGACCGTCTGGGGACGCGGCTACGTGTTCGTGCCGGACGGTGAAATCGGCGCAGCGGAACGTAACGCGCCACCGCTTGCGTGATGTTTGCCTGGCGAGACCTCGGCGCCAGGCCTCGGACTTAGGTAAACCTACGCGGCGTGTCTCGCATCTCGCGCACACCGCGTCGACGCTAGAACGTCAGCACGCTCAGAAACATTCTCTGCAGCCAGCCCATCGTGGTGGAGTCGGACACCATCCCCACGCCGGCCTGCTCGATGCGCGCATTCGCGACCTTGCTCGACGCCACATAGTTGCCTGCTTCGATATCCTTCGGATTGACGATGCCCGACAGGCGCAAGCGGTCGCGGTTGCCGCTCATCGCGATCACCTTCTCGCCCGACACCACCAGATTGCCGGTCGACATCGTCCCGATCACGGTCACGGCCAACGTGCCGGTCATGCCGCTGACGTCGGTGAGACTGCCCTGCCCCTTGTAGTCAGTACTGGCCGAGCCGATGTTGAACAGCCTCGCGAGCCGCGCGGCTGCGTTGGTCGACTGATCGGCTGCAGTCGCGGTGATGCTGCTCGAACGGCTCGCGGCAGCGGTCGCGCTATTGTTGCCGCTGTACGATTCCGACAAGCGGATCGTCAGCACATCGCCGATATGCTGCGCACGCGGTGTTTCGTAGAGCAGCAAGGGCGCGCCGGCCTGATAGATCGCGCCCTGCGAATTGACGTTCAGCGGCGCCGACGCGAGCGGCGGCGACATCGGCGTTTCGACGATTGACGGCTGTTGGCCGCTCCCGCAAGCCGCGAGGCAGGCCGCCACGCCTAGCGCGACAGTGAGACGTAGCGCAGTCATGCATGCTCCTTGGCCGGGTCGGCCGGGTAAAAAACGGACTTTGCAGTCGTGGTGCCGATGCTTTGTTCAACGATGCAATCTGAGCCACGCATGCGCCCGCAACCAGCGCGACAGGTGAGGCGGCACATCACCCCGCCTCGGCGCCGCTCGCCTGCCATTGCCGCACGACCGATTTCACCCATGCGTCCGAGCCTTTCAGCAGATAGGTGAGCGTGCCGTTGCGAGTGCCCGGCAGAAAGCACAACGTGATCGAACTCACCGCGTTTTCCCAAACGTAGACCGGCATCGCGCCCGACGACGACACGCTTTGCGTCACCAGACGCGGCGTGCCATAGCGGTCCGCGAGCGCGTCGCGCAAGTCTTCGGCGGTGATCTCGTCGATCACAAAGGAAATCTCGTACAGACGCAGCGCGCTCTGGCCGTCGACACGCGCAAAGCGCAGCACATGCTCCAATGCCGGCGCACCGTCGACGACGGCTTGCGACACCGCCCAGCCATCGTCCGCACGATGCGCCCAGCGGCAGGCCACCGTCAGACTCTCGCGCGATTTCAGCCGCATGCCGAGCGCACCTGCCTGCACGTCTGTCTCGCAGACGGGCACGCTGCCAATCGGCGTAGCGCGCACGGTCGAACCCGCGCGGAACTCGTCGAGCGTGATACCGAGCGCAATGCCGCGAAAGGCGAACGGCGTGTCCTGCGAGCGCCGGCGTGCGTCAGCGGAAGCAGCCTTCGACGCGGCGCTGGCCGCATTCGCTTCGCGCGCGACGGGCTGCGCCTCAGCGAGCATCGAGAGCGCGCCGCCCAGCAGCGCCAGCGCGCAGGCAATCCGTTTGGATCTCATGATTCAGTCGATGGCAGATGAACACATGTCGAACGGGGTGGCCGCGGCATGGCCGACGACCGGGACGATTTTCAGCGTGGCCGCTGTCAGCCGGCACGGCAGCGCGGCGACGGCGCAGCCGCCGAGTGGCAGCAGCGCCGCGCCGAGCGTCAACCACGCAGCGACACGGATGAAACAGTCAGGAATGCTCGGGGTCGACACACGGGCCTCGGTGCGTCAGGCAGTCGTGTTGACGTGATGCCCGACCAGCCCCGACGGCAGCGACGGGAGCGCCTCGCTGGCGGACTCCCGTGCTTGCGGCGTGGCCAGCGAGTTGTTTGGGGCTGCGGGTTTTTCCGCTGGCGGCGTGGGCGCGAGCGAAGAAAAGCGGGTTGAGCTGAGATTGCTATGAACGGTCATGATGAGCCTCGCGTGGCGCTAGGTTTCGATTTCACGCCGCCTGCCGTGGGCCCAAGGCGTTAGGCTGTTTTCGACATGCGGCGCAACGTACTGCACGACGAATCATCTCGCCGCGCACGCGGTGGCGATGCGCGAAGGAACGCGCGCTTTTCCGCGGTTCTTACGACCCGTTGCGACCCCTTGCCGTCAGTAGCAATTGCGCGCAGATTCTTTCCCCGGAGGAATTCCAGCGGTGCAAAATGACTTCCACGCCGCGCTGCGCATGGGCAAATGGGCCAACGCATTGCAGATGCGTTGCCAGATGTGGCGGCCGTGAAATATGCCGTGAGCCTTTGTTGACGGGCCTCACGCCCGGACCGGCGGGCACAGCGCGAGTTTGCGTAAGCATTGGTAAGAAAACAGTCGGTCGCGCGCCGCGCGTGCCAGTCTAGAATTTCGCCATGAATCCACAGGTCCTTATCGTCGACGACGACCCGGTTGTGCGCGATCTGCTTTGCAAGTTTCTGCAGACGAACGGCTTCGACGCGTCAGTGCTGCACGACGGCACCCATTTGCAACGCCGGCTCGAACGTGAACGGCCGTCGGTCGTCGTGCTCGACATCATGATGCCGAACACCGACGGCTTACGCGCGCTCACTGCGCTGCGTGCCGCCGGCGACGACATTCCGGTGATCTTCGTGACGGCGCGCGGTACGGTGGCCGACCGCATCGTCGGGCTTTCGCTCGGCGCGGACGACTACCTGACCAAGCCGTTCGACCCACGCGAACTGCTCGCGCGCATCCATACGGTGCTCCGCCGCCGCGGGCCGTCCACTACGAGCGCGCCGGAAGCCCGCAAGCCGTATCGCTTCGGGCCGTTCGAACTCGACTTCGCCACCCGCTCGCTGTCACGCGACGACTCGAAGCTGCCGCTGCGCGACAGCGAGTTCGCCCTGCTAAAGATTTTCGTCAACAATCCGTACAAGGTGCTGTCGCGCGTGCTGATCCACGATCTCGTGCATCGCGACAATCTCGCCTTCCGCGACCGCAGCCTCGACGTGCCGATCTGGCGCCTGCGCCGCGTGATCGAAGACGACCCGTCCAATCCCTGCTATGTGCAGACGGTGCGCGGCAAAGGCTACGTATTCGTGCCCGACGCCGACGGCACGCCGTTCGCCGACGAGGCTGCCTCAAGCGCATGAGAAACCCGCTGAACACGCTGTTCGGCAGAATGGCGTTACTGTCGGCAGCGGTGTTGTTCGCGATTCAGGCCGGGTGGTTCGTGCTGGTGGTGATGCAGCCGCCGCGCCACGAAATCGACGGCTTCGCGCGCGGCATTCTGCTCGTGCTGCAAGCTATCAACGGCGAGCCGATGAAGGGCGCCGCGCTCGCGCCCGCCATGCGCGTGCACCTCGTGCCCACCTGGAACATGCCGTCGAGCGTCCATCTGCGCACGCCGGATCAGCGTCCGCTGGTCGAACTGAGCCGGCACTTGCGCGAGAACCTGCCGCCCGGCACGCAAATCGCCGTCGACGACCTGCGCCCGCCGCAGCTATGGGTGCTGTTCCCCGGCAAATCGAACTGGGTTGTCGTGCCGGTGGACGTGCCGCCGCGCCCGCGCTTCGTGGTCGAATCCATCTCGATGCTGCTGGCCGCGCTGATTCTGTCGCTGTTCGCGGTCTGGCAGATGCAACGGCCGCTGTCGCGCGTGGCCGATGCCGCCCGCGCGTTCGGTTCAGGTGGCCGGCCGGAACCCGTGACCGTGCAGGGCCCGCGCGAACTGCGCGATCTGATCGGCTCCTTCAACGACATGATGCGGCGCCTGAACGAAGCCGGAGACGACCAGGCGGTGATGCTGGCCGGCGTCGCGCACGATCTGAAAGCGCCGCTCACGCGGCTTAAGTTGCGTGCGAGCGTACTGGTCGCGGAAAACGAGCGCGCCGGCCTGATCCGCGACGTCGACTCGCTGACCAACATCGTCCAGCAGTTTCTGGAGTTTGCGGGCCAGTCCGCCGACGCAGGGCCGCCGGTCGAAGTCGACGAATTCCTGCAGGAACAGTTTTCCGCCAGCGACAGCACCGAGACGCCGCTCTTCACGCTCGATCTGCGCGCCGGTTCGTCGTTCACGCTGCCGCGCACCTTGCTCGACCGGCTGGTCACGAACCTTGTCGACAACGCGCTCGAGCACGGCTCACCGCCGGTGGATATCGCCACGGCGCGCGATGAACGGCATTGGGTGATCAGCGTGCGCGACCACGGCCCAGGCATTCCCGACGACCGCATCGCCGCGGCGATGAAACCGTTCGTACGGCTCGACGCGGCACGCGGGGGCGAAGGTCATTGCGGCCTGGGTCTCGCGATTGTCGCGCGGCTCGCGCACGATCGCGGCGGACGCTGCCATGTGCGCAATCACGCGCAAGGCGGGCTGGAAGTACGAATCGAATTGCCGGTTGGACCGGCATACGCGTAAGGATGATCAAGAAGGGTGAAGCGGCGTTGAGCACGGGCACTTACATGCCCTTACTGGATGGGCTTTTGTGATGGTTGCGACCTTATAGTGGCTCCCGGCAACCTCGATGCCGCCCTTCTCTGTCCGCCCGCTTATTTGGGGCGGACTTTTTTTCGTCTATACCTGCCGGCGTAGTCCGCGCAACACCAGGCGCAGCGAGCGCGAGTCAGACGACGAGGCGGTCGTGCAACGTGTCGATCGTCGCTTGAGACAGGCCCAGGCCTTGTGTCAGATAGCTCGCCATCGTGCCGTAGCTCGCCTGCACCTGATCGAACCCCGCCTGCAGATAATTGTCCTGGACAGTGAACAAGGGCGACTCGATCGTGGCGACCGCGTCGCCGTCCTGCGCGCGTACCGTCGCGGTCTGCGCCGCAATCGACTGAGCCAGATAGACGTTGCTCAGCAGATAGTCCTGCATGATGACGTCGAGCGGCACGTTGGCAATGCTGAGCAGGAGAGCCGCGACCCAGCCGGCGCGATCTTTACCCGCATTGGAATGAAACAGTTGCGCGCCCGCGCCATTGGCGAGTCGCGTGAGGAGCTCGCCGTAGCCGACGCGCTGGGCGGCGCCGGTGACATAGGCGCGCGCCTGGGCTTCCATGAACGCGACGGCGGCGCCTGCCGTGTCGAACGTTGGGGCGACGAAGTCGCTGACACCCAGCACGTCGAGCGCTTGCGATGTCGCACCGGCGGGCAGGATATCCGCGGTACGCGCGGTTTCGCCGGGCGTGCGCAGATCGTAGACGGAAGCGATGCCCAGTTTGTCGAGCGCGGCCGTGTCGGCGGCGCTAAGGGTCAGCGCGTTCGCGCGATAAAAGGCGCCGCGGCGCATCTGCTTGCCGTCAACCGTGGGATAGCCGGCGGCCGCGCCTGCCACATCGCGGAAGTTACTCACCGAGGTGAGGCGTGGCGTTTCCGGCTGATCGGCGTCCAGATTTCCGCCCCCGCAAGCCGACAGCAGTGAACTGCTCATGCCGGAGAGCAGCAACACGCTTGCCGACGATTTCAGGAATGTGCGGCGCGACTGATAAGCCCGCAAAGGCGTGCTCGCGGAGTGGCGGGATGGCGAGCAGGTTTTTGCGGTTGCGTGCATTAAGGGTGACGAGCGCGGGCGTGAGGAGGACTTTCGCAGCTCGAGTGCTGCCGGCGCAGTTTAACGGCGGAAAATAATTTTTGGGTTACATGGTAGTAGTTCGTAAGGAACCGGAATGGAGTTTCTTATGCCGCCGCCATTTTTGACCACAACTGGCCGCACAACACCCCATCCCCTTAGAATACAAAAAACTCACGATCAAGCCGCCGGAAGGCGAAAACCGCCTGGAGACCACAAAAAAACATGCCCTCTCTCCAATGGTTCACCGAACTGACCCAGCGCGAACGCCGCACCCTCTACGCTGGCTTCGGCGGCTACGCAGTCGACGCGTTCGACTTCATGATCTACTCATTCCTTATCCCGACGCTGATCGCGACCTGGGGCATGACCAAAAGCGAAGCCGGCATGATCGCGACCAGTTCGCTGATTTCGTCGGCGATCGGCGGCTGGCTCGCCGGCATTCTGGCCGACCGTTACGGACGCGTCCGTGTCCTCCAGTGGACCATCGCCACCTTCGCGATTTTCACCTGCCTGTCAGGTTTCACCCATTCGTTCTGGCAACTTCTCACCACCCGAACGCTGCAAGGCATCGGCTTCGGCGGCGAATGGTCGGTCGTGACGATCATGATGGCCGAAACCATCCGTTCACCTCAGCATCGCGCGAAAGCCGTCGGCACCGTGCAGAGCAGTTGGTCGTTCGGTTGGGCCGCGGCGGCCATCATCTATTGGGCGTTCTTCGCGCTGCTGCCGGAACAGGTCGCCTGGCGCGCCTGCTTCTGGATCGGCCTGCTGCCCGCGCTGTGGATCTTCTACATTCGCCGCAATGTCAGCGATCCAGAAATCTTTCTCGAAACGCGCCGCGCTCGCGAAAGCGGCTTCGATACCTCGCATTTCCTGCAGATCTTCTCCTTCCCGCACCTCAAAACCACCCTGCTAGGCAGCGTGCTGTGCACCGGCATGCTCGGCGGCTATTACGCGATCACCACCTGGCTGCCGACCTATCTGAAGACCGTGCGGCATCTGTCGGTCTTCAACACCAGCGGCTATCTGATCGTGCTGATCGTCGGCTCGTTCACCGGCTATATGGTCGGAGCGGTTCTGTGCGACAAGATCGGCCGGCGCGCGTCGTTCGTGCTGTTCGCAATCGGCTCGTTCGTGCTCGGCATGGTCTACACGATGCTGCCGATCACCGACGGCATGATGCTCGCGCTCGGCTTCCCGCTCGGCATCGTCGTGCAGGGGATTTTCGCGGGAGTCGGCGCGTATTTGTCGGAGCTCTATCCGAATGCGATCCGCGGCTCGGGGCAGGGCTTCTGCTACAACCTGGGCCGCGGTCTCGGCTCGTTCTTTCCGATCCTGGTGGGTACGCTGTCGCAAACCATGACGCTGGTTAAGGCGATGGGTATCGTCGCCGGTTCGGGCTATCTGCTGGTGATCGTCGCCGCGGTGTGTCTGCCGGAGACCAAGGGTAAAGTGCTTGGTGCGACCAGCCCCATCGCCTGAAAATCGCTGTACACAACCATGAAAACGATTGTTCTGGGCGGCGGCGTCATTGGCGTCGCCACCGCGTTTTATCTGCGCCAGCAAGGCTGCGACGTCGCCGTGATCGAGCGCGAGCCGGACGTCGCGCTCTCCACCAGCTTCGGCAACGCCGGCGTGATCGCGCCAGGCTATGTGACGCCGTGGGCCGCGCCCGGCATGCCGGCGAAGATCCTCAAGTATCTGTTCGAGCCGGCCTCACCGCTGATTTTCCGCCCCACCCTGGATCCGGCTCAATGGCGTTGGATCGCGCGCTGGCTGCGTGAATGCGACCTCGAACGTTTTCGCGTCAACAAGCAGCGCATGCAACGCATCGCTTATTACAGCCGCGAGTGCCTGCACGAATTCCGTGGCCGACATCCGTTCGACTATGGCCGCAGCCAGGGCTATCTGCAATTGTTCCGCAGCGAGTACGACGTCGAGCTCGCGCAACCGGCGCTGGCGGTACTGCGCGACGCGGGCATTGCGCATCGTGAAGTCAGCGCGGCGCAGTGCGTTGAGATCGAACCGGGTTTGCGCTGGGCGCGGCAAACGCCGCTCTCGGGTCTCTACCTCCCCGACGACGAAGCCGGCGATTGCGCCCGCTTCACCCGCGAATTGCGCGCGATCTGTGAGCGCAACGGCGTGCGCTTTTGCTTCGATACACGGGTGAGCTCGCTCGATGTGCGAGGCGGTACGGTTCGCGCGGTGCATGTCGACAGCGAACGCGGCAGCGAGACGTTGCAAGCGGATGCGGTAGTGGTGGCGCTGGGCGTCGACAGTGCAGCGCTGCTCGCGCCGCTCGGGGTGAAGGTGCCGCTCTACCCGGTCAAAGGCTACTCGGCGACGCTGCCGGTCACCGACGATGAAAAGGCCCCGCATGCGGCACTGATGGACGAGTCGCTGAAAACGGCGATCACGCGCTTCGGCAACAACCTGCGCGTGGCCGGCACCGCGGAGCTCGGCAATCGCCAGACGACCTTGCGCGAACAGGCCTTGCAGACGCTGATGAAAGTGCTCAGGGACTGGTTTCCGCACGCGGCCAATCCGACCTCCGCGCATTTCTGGGTGGGCCGCCGGCCGATGACACCCGATGGCACGCCGCTACTCGGCCCGTCCGGTGTGGAGAATCTGTGGCTGAATCTCGGGCACGGCTCGACGGGCTGGGCAATGTCGATGGGCTCGGGCCGGGTGGTCGCGGATTTGATTACGCAGCGCACGCCGGAGATCGATCTGGAAGGGCTGACGTTGGCGCGCTATCGGAAGTAGCAATTAAAAAGCCGGGTCACCCTCTCAGGTGCCCGGCTTTGTTTTTACGGCTTTGTCGTCTCCACCTCTTCCTGCAAGCAGTGGCCGGTTTCCGCGTTGAAGAGCGAAAACCAGCTGGAGACGTTAGCGCGGCAGTTCCGAATGACCCATCAGGAACGCATCGACCGAGCGTGCGCACTGACGGCCTTCGCGAATCGCCCACACTACGAGCGACTGGCCACGACGCATATCGCCCGCGGTGAAGACCTTGTCCACTGACGTGTAATACGCCTTGTCGCCTTCAGTCGACGCGCGCACGTTGCCACGGTTGTCCTTGTCGACGCCGAACGCTTCGAGCACCGGCGACACCGGTTGCGTGAAGCCCATGGCCAGCAGCACCAGATCGGCCTTCATTTCGAATTCCGAGTTCGGCACTTCCTGCATCTTGCCGTCCTTCCATTCGACGCGCGCCGCGATCAGCTTCTCGACCTTGCCGTTCTTGCCTTCGAGGCGCTTGGTAGCAACAGCCCAATCGCGCGAGCAGCCCTCGTCATGCGACGACGACGTGCGCAGCTTGATCGGCCAGTACGGCCACACGAGCGGCTTGTTTTCCTCTTCCGGCGGTTGCGGCAGCAGTTCGAATTGCGTGACGCTCTTCGCGCCATGACGGTTCGACGTACCGACGCAGTCCGAACCCGTATCGCCGCCGCCGATCACGACCACATGCTTGCCCTTGGCGAGCAATTGGTTCGCGACTTTGTCGCCGGCATTGACCTTGTTCTGCTGCGGCAGGAATTCCATTGCGTAGTGGATGCCTTCCAGTTCACGGCCCGGCACTGGTAAATCGCGCGGCGTTTCCGAACCGCCGGCGATCACGACCGCGTCGAACTGTTCTTTCAGCTCGGCCGGTGTGATGGTTTCCTTCGCGGTGTTGCCGATGTGTTCCGGCAGCGAATCCGCCTTGCCGACGAACACGTTGGCGCGGAACGTCACGCCTTCGGCTTCCATCTGACGCATGCGGCGGTCGATCAGCCACTTCTCCAGCTTGAAGTCAGGAATGCCGTAACGCAGCAAGCCGCCGATCCGGTCGTTCTTTTCGAACACGGTGACATCGTGCCCCGCGCGCGCGAGTTGCTGCGCGGCGGCCAAACCGGCGGGGCCTGATCCGACCACGGCGACCTTCTTGCCGGTCTTGTGCTTCGGCGGCAGCGGCGCGACCCAACCTTCGGCCCACGCTTTGTCGATGATCGCGTGTTCGATCGACTTGATGCCCACCGGGTCGTCGTTGATGCCGAGCGTACATGCCGCTTCGCACGGCGCCGGGCAGATGCGGCCCGTGAACTCGGGGAAGTTGTTCGTCGAGTGCAGCACTTCGATCGCGTTCTTCCAGTCCTGATGGAACACCAGGTCGTTGAAGTCCGGGATGATGTTGTTCACCGGGCAGCCGTTGTTGCAGAACGGAATGCCGCAGTCCATGCAACGTGCGCCTTGAATCTTGGCTTCGTCGTCGGTCAGTGCCGCGACAAATTCCTTGTAGTGCTTCACACGCGTGAGCGGAGCTTCGTACGCCTCGTGGCGGCGCTCATACTCGAGAAAACCGGTTGCCTTGCCCATGTGGTTCTCTTCTCTATCTGTATCAGGTGAGGTGATCTACACCCGCCGCGTCGAACAATCGAATCGTCGAGCGCGGCGGGTACGGCTAAGTGTGACGTCTGCGGGTCGAGCCGCGGGCGGGTCAGTTAAGCGGCGAGTACTTCCTTGTTCGCCTTCTTCGCAGCCATTTCGCCCAGTGCGCGCTTGTATTCGGTCGGGAACACCTTCACGAACTGACGGCGCGACGCATCCCAGTTTTCCAGCAGCGCTTTCGCGCGCGGCGAACCCGTGAACTGGAAGTGACGTTCGATGAGACCCTTGAGCAGGGCTTCGTCGGTTGCGCCGCTGTGCCACAAGCCCTTGTCGACCGTGCGTTCCTGTTCAGCCTGTTGCAGAACCGGATCGAGCGCGACCATCGACTTGTTGCACTTGCCCGCGAACGTGCTGTCCGGGTCGTACACGTAAGCGATACCGCCCGACATACCGGCCGCGAAGTTACGGCCCGTTTCGCCGAGCACGATCACAGTGCCGCCCGTCATGTATTCGCAACCGTGGTCGCCCGTGCCTTCGACGACCGCAGTCGCACCGGAGTTACGCACGCAGAAACGCTCGCCGGCGACGCCGCGGAAGAACGCTTCGCCTTCGATCGCGCCGTACATCACCGTGTTGCCACAGATGATGTTTTCTTCGGACTTGCCGCGGAAATCGTTAGTCGGACGGATGATGATGCGGCCGCCCGAGAGGCCCTTGCCGACATAGTCGTTGCCGTCGCCAACCAGATCCAGCGTCACGCCTCTCGCGAGGAACGCGCCGAAACTCTGGCCTGCGGTGCCCTTCAACTGGATGTGAATCGTGTCGTCAGGCAAGCCGTCGTGGCCGTACTTCTTCGCGATCGTGCCGGACAGCATCGCGCCGACCGTACGGTTCACGTTGCGCACCGGCTGGATGAACGAGACGTGCTCGCCCTTCTCGATGGCGGCCTTGGCCTTCTCGATCAGCACGTGATCCAGTGCGCGGTCGAGACCGTGGTCCTGCACGTCGACGTGCTTGCGTGCCACGTCTGCCGACACCTGCGGCTGATAGAACACGCGCGAGAAGTCGAGACCCTTCGCCTTCCAGTGTTCGACGCCCTTCTTCATATCGAGCAGCTCGGCGTGACCGATCAGGTCCTCGAACTTGCGGATGCCCAGTTGCGCCATGATTTCGCGCGCCTCTTCCGCAACGAAGAAGAAGAAGTTGACGACATGTTCCGGCTGGCCCTGGAACTTCGCACGCAGCACCGGATCTTGCGTCGCGACGCCGACCGGGCAGGTGTTCAGGTGGCACTTGCGCATCATGATGCAGCCTTCGACGACCAGCGGCGCCGTCGCGAAGCCGAATTCGTCCGCGCCGAGCAGCGCGCCGATCACGACGTCGCGGCCGGTCTTCATCTGACCGTCGGCCTGCACGCGGATACGGCCGCGAAGCTGGTTCAGCACCAGCGTCTGCTGCGTTTCCGCCAGACCCAGTTCCCACGGTGTACCGGCATGCTTCACCGACGACAGCGGCGATGCACCCGTACCGCCGTCATGACCGGCGATCACAACGTGATCGGCCTTCGCCTTGGCGACACCCGCTGCCACCGTACCGACGCCCGACTCCGACACCAGCTTTACCGACACGCTGGCGGCCGAGTTGGCGTTCTTCAGGTCGTGAATCAGTTGCGCCAGATCTTCGATCGAGTAGATGTCGTGGTGCGGCGGCGGCGAAATCAGGCCGACGCCCGGCACCGAGTAACGCAGCTTGCCGATGTATTCCGACACCTTGTGGCCCGGCAACTGACCGCCTTCGCCCGGCTTCGCGCCTTGCGCCATCTTGATCTGGATCTGATCGGCCGACGCGAGGTATTCCGCCGTCACGCCGAAACGGCCTGACGCCACCTGCTTGATCTTCGAGCGCAGCGAATCGCCGTCCTTCAGCGGAATGTCGACGATCACTTCATCGCCGATCACCGACTTCATGGTGTCGCCGTTCTTGATCGGAATGCCGCGCAGTTCGTTGCGATAACGGTTCACGTCCTCGCCGCCTTCGCCGGTGTTCGACTTGCCGCCGATGCGGTTCATCGCGACAGCCAGCGTGGCGTGGGCTTCGGTCGAGATCGAGCCCAGCGACATGGCGCCGGTGGCGAAACGCTTGACGATGTCCTTCGCCGATTCCACTTCGTCGAGCGGGATCGCCTTGGCCGGATCGAACTTAAATTCGAACAGGCCGCGGAACGTCATGTGGCGCTTGGTCTGATCGTTGATCAGATGCGCGTATTCCTTGTACGTCTGGTACGAATTGCTGCGCGCCGAGTGTTGGAGCTTGGCGATCGCATCCGGCGTCCACATGTGTTCTTCGCCGCGCACGCGATAGGCGTACTCGCCACCCGCGTCGAGCATGTTCGCGAGCACCGGGTTGTCGCCGAACGCGTCGCGATGCAGACGGATCGCTTCTTCCGCGACGTCGAACAGGCCGATCCCGCCGACCTTCGACGAGGTGCCGTTGAAGTACTTCGACACAAGGCCTTCAGCCAGACCCACAGCTTCGAAAATCTGCGCGCCGGTGTACGACATGTAGGTCGAAATGCCCATCTTCGACATGACCTTCTGCAGGCCCTTGCCGACCGCCTTCGTGAAGTTGTAGACCGCCTTTTCCGCCGACAGGTCACCCTTCAGGCCCGCTGCGAGCTGGCCGAGCGTTTCCATCGCGAGGTACGGGTGCACGGCTTCCGCGCCGTAGCCCGCGAGCAACGCGAAGTGGTGCGTTTCACGAGCCGAGCCGGTTTCCACGACGAGACCCGCGCTCGTGCGCAGACCGTGCTGGACGAGGTGCGTATGGATCGCGGCGGTGGCCAGCAGCGCCGGGATCGCCACATTGTCGCGGTCGGTCTTGCGGTCCGACACGATCAGCATGTTGTAGCCGGACTTGACCGCATCGACGGCTTCCGCGCACAGCGAAGCCAGACGCGCTTCGATGCCTTCCTTGCCCCAGGCCACCGGATAGCAGATGTTCAGTTCGTACGAGCTGAACTTGCCGCCCGTGTACTGATCGATCGCACGGATCTTGGCGATGTCCTTGAAGTCGAGCACCGGCTGCGACACTTCGAGACGCATCGGCGGGTTGATGTTGTTCGTGTCCAGCAGGTTCGGCTTCGGACCGACGAACGACACCAGCGACATCACCATGTTTTCACGGATCGGGTCGATCGGCGGGTTCGTGACTTGCGCGAACAACTGCTTGAAGTAGTGATAGAGCGTCTTGTTCTTGTTGGACATGACCGCCAGCGGCGAGTCGTTGCCCATCGAGCCGACGGCTTCTTCACCGGCTTGCGCCATCGGCGCCATCAGGAACTTGAGGTCTTCCTGCGTGTAGCCGAACGCCTGCTGGCGATCCAGCAAAGCAGCGGCTTCGCGGCGTTCCGTGACGACGTCTTCGGCCTTCGGCTCGATTTCGTCGAGCTTGATGCGCACGGCGTCGATCCAGCTCTTGTACGGCTTGGCGTTGGCGAGGTTGTCCTTCAGTTCCTTGTCGTCGATGATGCGGCCGTGTTCCATGTCGATCAGGAACATCTTGCCCGGCTGCAGACGCCACTTCTTGACGATCTTCGACTCGGGGATAGGCAGCGTGCCCGCTTCCGACGCCATGATGACCAGGTCGTCGTCGGTGACGATGTAGCGCGCCGGACGCAGGCCGTTACGGTCGAGCGTGGCGCCGATCTGACGGCCGTCGGTGAAGGCGATCGCGGCGGGGCCGTCCCACGGCTCCATCATCGCGGCGTGGTATTCGTAGAACGCGCGGCGGTTGTCGTCCATCAGCGTGTGCTGTTCCCACGCTTCCGGGATCATCATCATGACCGCGTGGACGAGCGGGTAGCCGGCCATCACCAGCAGTTCGAGACAGTTGTCGAACGATGCTGTGTCGGATTGGCCCGGGTAGATCAGCGGCCACAGCTTGGGCAGATCGTCGCCGAGCACGTGCGACGCGATCGCGCCGGTACGGGCGTTCAGCCAGTTGACGTTGCCCTTCACCGTGTTGATTTCGCCGTTGTGGGCGATCATGCGGTACGGGTGAGCCAGTTCCCACGCCGGGAACGTGTTGGTCGAGAAGCGCTGGTGCACCAGCGCCAGCGCCGACACCGTGCGCTCGTCCTGCAGGTCGCGGTAATACACGCCAACCTGGCCGGCCAGCAGCAGCCCCTTGTAGACGACCGTGCGCGCCGAGCACGACGGCACGAAGTATTCCTTGCCGTGCTTGAGCTTGAGCGCCTGGATACGGTGGCTCGCGGTCTTGCGGATCACGTACAGCTTCCGCTCGAGCGCGTCGGTCACCATGATGTCCTTGCCGCGGCCGATGAAGATCTGGCGAATCAGCGGCTCGCTCGCCTTGACGGTGGGCGAAATCGGCATGGTGTGGTCGACCGGCACGTCGCGCCAGCCCAGCACGACCTGGCCTTCGGCCTTCACCGTGCGTTCCAGCTCCTGTTCGCAGGCGAGACGCGATGCATGTTCCTTCGGCAGGAAGACCATGCCCACGCCGTACTCGCCGTTCGGCGGCAGCACGACGCCCTGCTTGGCCATTTCCTCACGATAGAAACCGTCCGGAATCTGGATCAGGATGCCCGCGCCGTCGCCCATCAGCGGATCGGCGCCGACGGCGCCCCGGTGGTCGAGGTTCTCGAGAATCTTCAGGCCCTGCTCGATGATCTCGTGGCTTTTCTTGCCCTTGATATGGGCGACGAAGCCGACGCCGCAGGCGTCATGTTCGTTTTGCGGGTCGTACAGACCTTGCGCGGCGGGAACCGGGTGAGTCGGTTGCTGGTGGTCGTTCATGGGGACACCGTCTGTGAGGGGCCGGACAGGCCGTTAAAACCGTTTTCTATTGCCGCAGTGCGCACCGCAACCGCGACGGCGACTCAGTACGCTTGAATGCTACGCGTGCCAAAAAGTGCCGAAATTCGGAATATACGCGACGAATCAACGGAATAGCAAATAAAACGTGATGTTCGAGCCCCAATTATCAAGTTGGTGCATTGCGGCTATTTTTTATTGGTGCCATATCAAAAAGGTGCAGAAGAAAACGGCATGCGAAGATGCCGTTTCGGGTGCAGCCCTTTGATATGGAACGCTTTATTGCGTCTGCGGCGTTTCGCGGACCTTGCGCGGCCGCCCGCGCGGCAGCGGCGAAACGCGCCGGTTGGCCGCCCGCGCCGCCCATTCGCGGTAGGTGTCGCTGCCCAAAACCCAGCCTTTCAGGGTGGCCTGCTGAAGCTGACTGGCTTCGCGTTCGTCGAGCGGTTGCTCGCACAACTCCCGGTAGGCGCGCTGTCGTTCGAACGGCGTATTGCCGAGCGACCAGTACAACGGATGGTCGGTAATCAGGCTGTCGAGCGTGAGGCCGATGTGATGGCGGTAGCTCGACCAGCGGTAGTCCTCGGGCGCGCTTACAAGCCCGGCGCGCACCGGCGACATCTCGACAACGCGGCTCGCCAGCAGGAAATACCGCTCCCCTTCGATTACCGTGGCACGGTAGCGGCCCTCCCACAGTGTGCCGCGACGCGCATAACGCCGGTTGAAGTGCGCAACGTAGCGGCGCCCCACCGCCTGCATTGCCTTCGGCAGGCTCGACTCCTCAGTGGGTGTGACGAGCAGTTGGACTGAGCCCGGCATCAACGCATACGCGTGGATGGACAAGTGATGGTCGCGTGAAGCCGCTTTTAAGCAGTCGATGAAAAGCTCGTAGTCCTGGTCGTCGACAAATGCGGGCTGCTGATCGAGTCCACGGAGGATGACGTGCTGCGGCTGGTCAGGGACATAGAGACGTGCAAGCCGTGCCATGCTGGAGTATCCAATAGTCGCGTTGGTATATACCCGAAGGTCCGAAAAGCCGCGTGGGCGCTGGGTTCGGCGCGGCGCGGCTTAGCCAGAAACCGCCCGGCGCTTAGGGAGAAAGCTCTAACTGCCGCGTATGGTTTGTTTCAAACGTTGTGGTCATAATGAGCGGGCCTTTTTTGGAGGAGCACATATGAAATTAAAACAGGCCATAACGGGGATCGCGGCGCTCGCCTGCATGACGGCAGCTCACGCGCAATCGGCCGGCAGTTTTTACGCTACGACGGGGTGGTTCCATTTCGCCCCTCAAGACAGTAGCGATCCTTTGAAAGAAACAAGCGTCGGCGGGACACCCGTCAACATCTCAGTACCCGGCACAGGCGCTGGCATCGACAGCTCCGACACCCTCGGCTTAAGCCTAGGCTACTTTGTCACCGATCACATCTCCGCGGAAGCCGAAATTGGCATTCCGCCGAAATTCAACCTGCTAGGCACAGGCACCTTCGGGCAATTCGGTACGCTCGGCTCCGCGAAGCAATGGAGTCCTGCTCTCCTGTTCAAATACTACTTCAACGACGCCACCGCGGCGTTCCGACCGTATGCCGGGCTCGGCGTCACGTACGTCTGGTTCACGGACGCGAAGATCACCAACACTGCGTTTGAACAAGGCGTACTGCATGGTCCGACCTCGGTATCGACGGATCGTTCCTGGGCACCGGTGTTTAATCTCGGTTTCAACTATGCGTTCACCAAACACTGGTTCGCAGGCCTCTCCGTCTCATACATACCGCTCAGCGTAACCGCGAAACTGACCTCGAACGCTGCGACTCCGGTTGGCAACCTGACCGTGACGTCCGAGGCAAAAATCAGACTCAACCCGATCGTTACTTTCGCGAAGATAGGTTACGTCTTCTAGGGAGGCAGGCTGTGCCTGCATGGATCGAACCGTCGCGAACAGTCCGCACCTCGGCCAAACGCCGTCACACACGTGACGGCGTTTTTGATTCTATGCCTCTGTCACCTATTTTGGTAAATGCCGGATGCGTTGTAATTTTGACCACCGATCGACCTTTCCAGTGCAATTTCTGCCGCCAGCAACCGTCGGCACGTGTGTGATGACCTCGCTGGAACACCGCGCAGCCTTTGGCATCGAAGTTGCGTGACGCCATGTTTCGCATGAGTATGCGGAGACTTTTATCATCCTCATCGACGGAGCGACCATGACAACACTTCCGAACACGCGAGACGCCCTCGGCGAATCCTGGACCACCACGAGCCGCCGTGCGCGGCGTATTGCTCGCCGTAGCCGCCATGCGGCCGCAGATATCGCAGGTGAACTGCGCACGCTGATGTCGGAACTCGAATCCACCTTGGCGGACGGCACCCAGGCCGACGCGGTGGCGCTGCGCAGCAAACTGCACAAGCAGCTCGGCGCAGCACGCGAGCGCCTGAACGACACCCGTGAAGCCATGCGCGAACGCGCTGAAGTGGCGATTGCCGATGCCGACGACTACGTGCATGAAAACCCTTGGCAGACAATTGCAATCGTCGGCGGCGTTGCGCTGATTGCCGGCGCGCTGTTCGCGTCGCGGCTGCGGTAGGCGGGATGTTGCAACGAGCAGCGAGACGGGCCGACTCCCACTGGTAGCCTTACCTGCCGGCGGACTTCTTGCACCGACACCCGTCGGCGGGGCCCGTTCAGTTGTCGTCGATCACGAACAGCCGCTGATACTCCTTCACCGCGTATCGATCCGTCATGCCCGCGATGTAATGGGCGATCAGGCGCGGTTGCTGCGACGCGTCCGTCGATTGATAACCGGGTGGCAATAGCCGCGAATCTTCGGTGAACGCATCGAACAGACCGGCCACCACGCGACGCGCCTTGTTGGCCATGCGCATCACGCGATAGTGGCGGTACAGGTTTTTGAACAGAAACCGCTTGAGCGCCGCCGCCTGCGCGGCGATCGCTTCACTATGCGCGACCAGCGGCGGTGCGGCGCGCACTGCGTCCAGCGAGACTGGCGCGTGCCTTGCAAGATTGAGCGAGGTCGTATCGATCAGGTCGACGATTAACGTATTGATGATGCGGCGCACCGTCTCGTGAATCAGCCGGCGCCCTTCGATCTGCGGAAAGTCGCCGCGCGCCGCCACGTAGTGCGTCTGCCATAACTCGACTTCGGCAAGCTGCTCCACCGTGAGCAAGCCTGAGCGCAAGCCGTCGTCGACATCGTGGTTGCTGTACGCAATCTCATCGGCGACATTGGCGATCTGCGCTTCGATGGAAGGCTGCCGCCCCTCCAGAAAGCGCTCGCCGAGCGCGCCGAGCCGCCGCGCGTTCTCACGCGAGCAGTGCTTGAGAATACCCTCCCGCGTTTCGAAGCAGAGATTCAGGCCGTTGAACGCGCCGTAGTGCTCCTCCAGATCGTCGACCACCGCGAGGCTTTGCAGGTTGTGCTCGAAGCCGCCATGCTCGCGCATACATTCGTTCAGCGCATCCTGGCCCGCATGGCCGAACGGCGTATGACCGAGATCGTGCGCAAGCGAAATGGCTTCGACGAGGTCTTCATTGACGCGCAGGTTGCGAGCCACCGAACGGGCAATCTGCGCGACTTCCAGGCTATGCGTGAGTCGCGTGCGAAACAGATCGCCTTCGTGATTCACGAATACCTGAGTTTTGTATTCAAGCCGGCGGAACGCCGTCGAATGGACAATGCGGTCGCGATCGCGCTGGAATTCGGTGCGCGCGCTTGGCGCGGCTTCGGGATAGTGGCGGCCGCGCGACTGCGCGGAATGCGCTGCATACGGCGCGAGATGCGCTTCCAGTGCTTCCTGCGAAGGCACGCCGCTCACCGGCGTGCCTGCGGGGTCATGCTTTACATCGTCGCTGCGCCTGTCAGTCACCGGATTCTCCGAAACATGGGCGGCGCCTCGTGACGCTGGTGCGTGTTGCCTTGCTGCTAAGCCTCTGCCGAGTCGGTTTAGACGGCGGCGACCAGCGTGGCATGCACCTCGGCGTCGGGCGCCTGGGTGATCAGCGTCTCACCGAAACGCTTCAGCAGAATGAATTTGATCGCGCCGGCTTCCGCCTTCTTGTCGACCCGCATGAGGTCGACATAACGCGACTCGCCGAGCGCAGGCGCCCGGGTGGGTAGATGCGCGGCAACGATCACATCGACCAGACGCTTGCGCGCCGCTTCGTCGAGATAACCCATGCGCACGGACAGGTCCGCCGCCATCACCATCCCGCAGCCGACCGCCTCGCCGTGCAGCCATTCGCCGTAGCCGAGTCCGGCTTCGATCGCATGGCCGAACGTGTGGCCGAAATTGAGGATCGCGCGCAGCCCGCCTTCGCGCTCGTCCTGCGCCACGACCGAAGCCTTGATCTCACACGAGCGCTTGACCGCCCCGGCCAGCGCTTCGGGCTCGCAGCGATTGAGCGCCTCGATGTTCGCTTCGATCCAGCCGAAGAAACCGGCGTCGGCAATCGCGCCGGTCTTGATCACTTCGGCGACGCCCGCGGCCAGTTCGCGCGCCGGCAGCGTGCGCAGCGCGCCGATGTCGGCGATCACGGCCTGCGGCTGATAGAACGCGCCGATCATATTCTTGCCGAGCGGGTGGTTGATGCCCGTCTTGCCGCCCACCGACGAATCCACCTGCGATAACAACGTAGTCGGCACCTGGATGAACGGCACGCCGCGCATGTAGCAGGCCGCGGCAAACCCCGTCATGTCGCCGATCACGCCGCCGCCCAAGGCAATCAGCGTGGTCTTGCGATCGGCGCGCGAGCCCAGCAGCGCGTCGAAAATCAGGTTCAGGGTTTCGAGGTTCTTGTACGCTTCGCCGTCGGGCAAAACGACCGTGGAGACCTGCTTGCCGAGCGGCGCCAGCGCGGCGCGCAGCTTGTCGCCGTAAAGCGGGTCGACCGTGGTATTCGTGACGATCGTGACCGAACTGCCGGCGATATGCGGCGCGAACAACGCGGTCTGGCCGATGAGATCGGCACCGATATGGATGGGGTAGGCGCGCTCGCCCAGTTCGACATTGACGGTAATCATACGGTCCATTATGACGCAGGATGTTTGGCGACGCCGGCCATCTCGAGCTGCATCAGAACCATGTTGACGAGTCCGTTGACCGAAGGCCGGCCAGTTTCGATCACGAAGTGCGCACATTCCCGGTATAGCGGATCGCGCACTTCGTAGAGCGCCTCGAGGCGCGCTTTGGGGTCTTCGGTTTGCAACAGCGGGCGATTCTTGTCGCGCCGGGTGCGCAGCCACAGATCGTGCGGATTGGCGCGCAAATAGATCACCACGCCCCGATTTTGCAGCGCTTCGCGGTTTTCCGGCCGCAGCACCGCGCCGCCGCCTGTGGCCAGCACGATATTTTCGCGCCCGGTCAGGTCGGAAATCACATGCGCCTCGCGATCGCGAAAGCCCGCTTCACCTTCCAGTTCGAAGATCACAGGGATGCGCGCGCCCGTACGCGCCTCGATTTCATGGTCGGAATCGAAGAACGGGCGATCGAGACGGCGCGCAATGGCCCGGCCCACGGTGGTTTTGCCTGCCCCCATGAGCCCTACAAAAAATACATTGGCGTGTGCGTCCCGCGCTTGCAACGGTGTCCCTCTGGCTAATCCGGTATGGTTCGTGCCGCAGCTTACTGGCAAAGCGGCTGCCTTGTCGAGCCTGCCGGCCGCCGCGGGAGAGCGGCGGCAGCGTGCCCCTAATTTGTCTGAACGACGCGCGGCGTGATGAAAACTGCCAGTTCACTGCGCTGGTCCCGATGGGCCCGATGGCGGAAAAGCGCGCCTAAAACCGGTATTTTGCCCAGGACCGGCACCCGCGTCACATCGTCCCGGTTGTCGGTCGCGTAAATTCCGCCGATCGACACCGTACCACCATCTTCGACTTCGACGCGCGTTTGCACGTGTTTGGTGTTGATCGCGGGCCCGGCGTCGGTCTGCTCGCCGACGCTGTCCTTGGCGACGTCGAGGTCCAGCACCACTCTGCCGTCCGGCATGATTTGCGGCTCGACCTCCAGTTTGAGCGTGGCGCGGCGAAACTGCACGCCCGACACGCCCTGCCCCACTTTCGCCTGATAGGGCAGCTCGGTGCCCTGCTCGACGACCGCTTTCATCCGGTCCGCCGTCACGACCCGGGGGCTCGAGACGATTTCGCCGCGTCCTTCGGCCTCCAGCGCGCTCAGCTCGATGTTCAGGAGCCGCGTCGCCCCGGCTGCGAACAAGGTCAGCCCGGCGGTGGCGGCGTCGAAACCGGAAATCGGCCGCGCCGACAGATCGTACACGGTGCCGTCCGTGCCGCCCGTCAAGCCTCTGGCGGTGCCGTCGGCGTTGGTGGCCGCCATGGAGAGCCGCACACCGAGATTGCGCGAAAAACCATGCTCACCCTCGACGATACGCGCTTCGATCAATACCTGACGGGTTGGCCGGTCGACGGACGCAAGCAACGCCGTGATTTGCGCGAGGCGTCCTTCGAGATCGGTGACGAACAACAGGTTGGTGCGCGGATCGGCAGTCGCGGCACCGCGTTTGGACAGCACGCGCTGGTTTCCGGCACCGGTCAGCAAGCGCCGCACGTCTTCGGCCCGAGCGTAGTGCAGCTCGAACGTGCGGCTTGCGAGCGGCTCAAGGTCAGCGGCTCTCGCGTGCGCTTCGAAACGCTGCCGTTCGCGCGCAGCCAGATCCGCGATCGGCGCGACCCAGATCACGTTGCCGTGGCGCTCCATGGCGAGCCCGTTTACGTCGAGCAAGGTATCGAAAGCGGTGCGCCACGGCACCTTGTCGAGTCGCAGGGATACGGCGCCACGCACTCTCTCGCTCGCGACGATGTTCAGGCCGGTGAACTGGGCGAACGCGTTGAGCACCGCGCCGAGTTCCGCGCGCTGGAAGTTAAGCGAAATCGGTTTGTCGTCGGCGGCGAGTTTGGCGTCTGCCTGCGTTTTCGGTGCGTCGCTCAGGCGCGCAAGCGGAGGCAGTGGCACCGGCGGCCCTTCGAGCGCCGAGATTCCAGTGGCGTTGTTGTGCGCCGACGCCGCGGATTGCCTCCGTAGCGGCAGTGAACCGTCTGCGTCGCCGGCCAGGTCGTCGGCGCGTCCGATGTCAGCGGTTGCCGCCGCTCGGGATACGCCAGAGTCAGCGACGGAGTCGTCTACGGAATTGTCGCGGAACGGGTTGGGTACTTCAGCAGCGGTGCCGCGTGGTAACGGCGGCACGTCGTATCGAGCATCGGGCGGCGCAATGGCGTCGTCGAGCGGCATGTATGCGGGCAGCGGCGGCAACGGTGGGGTTGAAGCGTGCGCGATGCCGAGGCTTATCGCCATGCATGCGACCAGGCCGCGAAGCAGGTCGCAAAGCGAATTGTGAATCGAGCTGCGAGCCACGTTGCGAAACGGGCTCCCACACATCCTTCCAGGCAAGCCGCGACACACGCCAGAACCAAACCACACACGAACGCCGACACGCGAGGCAGCGAGACCGAACGGTTTCATCAGCCTCATCAGGACGTCTCCGCCAGTGCCAGCGTACGTGTCGCGCCGCCATTGACCAGCGTGATGCTGAGCGCGTCGAGCCGCGTGACGCGCTCGGTACCGAGCTGCTGCCCGGATACGACCGTGGTCGCGCCATCCGGCGTATCGAGCAAGGCGAGTCCGCGTGTGCGATCGTGCAGCAAGCCGACCAGGCGCAATTGCGAAGCATCAGGCGGCGGCTCGCCGGACGCGGGCATCTGCGGAAGCGAGAACGGGTCGAAGAACACGATGTTTTCTTCGTCGTCCGAATCTAGGCTTTCGTCGGCAAACGCGTCCGCGGTCGCAGTTGAAGGCAGCGGCCTCAGCGCGCTGAATACGTGCAGCGTTGCCCTCACCGCTAACGAATCGGCATCGCGCTTGACCGTCACGTCGACGGGCACGATCAGCACCGGCAGATCCGATAGGCCGCGCAGAAATGCCATCAGGTGGACGAAATCTGTGTGCGCGGTGAACTGTACAGGGCGCATGCTTTCGACACCTGAGCCGCTGGCGGCGCCCGGTTCCAACGAGAGCAACGAGACGCTATTCTGCGCCGCGAGTTCGGATACGATCCGCACGTCGTCCGCGGAGGTCCATGACGCAGGCAGTTGTGCGCCTGGCATGGCGGCAACGTCCCGACGCAGCGCGGGCAATTGCGTCGGCGCACGGTGCGCGTCCGTGAGATGCCGCGTGGCCGCCTCCAATGCCGTACGGCTCGCCTCGACCCCGCCGAGATCGGCCACAACCCAGCCATGCGTGCCAAGTCCGAACACCACCGCTGCGATCAGCAATGCGACCGCCCAACGGCGCCGGCGACTCCAGGCAGCGAGCGGCACACGTGCGCGCTTCATCCACTGGGAAAAAGCGGGCCGCGCGCTTGCCGCGCCGCCGAACCCGACAAAAGTCGTACTCATTTCGTATCTCCTGATTGTTCAGATTTCATCTGACGTTGCGCGGCCAAGCCCGACGTATAGGCCGTTTTCTTCGGCGGGTCGCCCCAGCGCAGATGCGCTCCGAATTCGATCGGGCCGGTCACGCTGGCCGCCGCCACCGAACTGCTGCGTGGCGCCGAGCGACGCAGATCGCTCACCTCGGCGCCCTTCACGCCGCGGATCGCACTCAAGCGTTTGAGCCACTCGGCCGATGCGATATGTCCGCGCGAGGTCGCGAGCAACTCCGTCTCATGCTCGCGCTGCCGCATCTGCTGCAACACCACGCCGTCACCGGGTTCAAAACTCAACGCATCCAGCAAATCGCGCAAATGCGTAAGCGGCTCGGACAGGTTCATCGCACGCGCCGCGCCTTTGCGCTGTTCGTCCTGCACCCGCAGCAATCTGGCGTGCTCGGCGAGCGGTTCGGCCAGTTGCGCAAGCGATTGTTCGATCGTCGCGCGCTGCGCATCCAGCCGCGCCCTTTCGAATGCCTGCCATCCGACTAACGCGAACACGGCCGCAAAGCCGGCGAGCGCGGCGGCAAACCATTCGAGCAAACGCCGCCGGCGCGCGAGACGAGCGTTGCGTTGCCTGTACGGCAGCAGATTGAAGCCGCCGAGCCACGGCCGTGCTAAGCGCGCGCCACGCGTAGAGGCCCGCGTGTCCGGGTCCGCCGGATCCAAATGAGGCTGCAGACCGCGCATCATTCGAGTACTCCGCGCAGCGCAAGTCCGAATGCGACCGCGGCGGCAGGCTCGTGCAACAGCGGATCGTGCAGTTGACGCGCACGCCCACCCAGCGCCGCACACTCGAACGGCAGCACAGTGCAGCCCAACACGTCGGCGATATCCGCAATCGAGAAACCCACGCTGTCGAGCAGATCGACCTCGCCGCTCAACAACGCACAATCGAGTACCGGGCCGTGGACGAGATCACGCAACGCGTCGGCGAGATCGGCGTGTTCGGGCGCCGGGTAGCGCATTTCGCCGACCAGGCAGTCGTCGACGATGCGCCAGCCATACACGCCGTCCGTGCCGATCCAGAGCGCGACATAGGGCTCGTGCGGATCGAGTTCGTGACTCGCCGCGTAGCGCATTGCACGCAAAGCCGCGTGCGGCTCGCCATCGATCGCGGTGAGCGAGATGCCGGCGGTCGCTGCGCATTCGATACGCGCTTCGAGATGCTGGCGCGCGGTTGCGGCGATCGTCACCGAACGGATCGGCGAACGCGTTTCGTCGACGAACCAGTCGACAGCCAACGCATGCCGCTCGAGGCCTGCGATGCGCTCGACTTCGTTCATCACCGCCGGCTCGAGTTCGGCGAGTTCATGCCCGCCGTCTCCCACGCAACCGGCGAGCGCGGCTAGCCGTGTGAGCGGCACGGTAGTGGTCAACGTGGCCGAGGCAGGCAGCGCCATCGCGCAGCGCAATGCATGCGTCGCACACACGCGCGGCAGCCCCGCGAATGCGTCGCGCAACGCACGCGCCACCGCATGCCGGTCGGCGATCTCTGTGCCGGCCATTGCGCCTGCGCCGAGCGGCACAGTGCTCGCATGTTCGATATGCAGCGCGGCACGTGCGCGCGAATGCTGACTCACCACGACCAGCCGCACGGACTGCGAACCCACATCGATTCCCGCAGCAAAACGCTGCGCACCGAGTTGCACACCTTGAAGCCACGAACTTTTGAACGTCATCACGCCCTCCCTCAGACTCACGCGACGAACCATTCGAACGCGAGTAGCGAGGGAGGATTGTGCTTAGCCGCGTCGCCGCGCGACACTCAGCCGAATGGCTAACGTTGCGCGACGCGCGCGCTCTCTGCCATCAAAGCGTCTACAGTGAAGTCATTCCCGCGCGGTGTGCAGACTTGTCAAGAACTGTCAGTAAGCATGCCGAAAGCTGAAAAGCGAGGCGGCTATAATCGCGGGACTGTTTTTTGGTGCCCATATGCAATCCACGTCTCCTACGTCTCCGCCGCCCGCGCCGCAGAAGCGCAAACGCCCCTTGTGGCTCAAGCTCATCATCGGCTTTGTGGGTCTGATCGTTGCAGGCATCCTGTGCGTGCTGCTGGTGCTCGGTTATGCGCTGGTGGTAGCAACGCCGAACCTGCCGTCGCTCGATGCGCTGACCGACTACCGGCCGAAGGTGCCATTGCGCATCTATACGGCTGACCACGTGCTGATCGGCGAATTCGGTGAAGAGCGGCGCGACATCGTCCATATCCAGGACGTGCCCGATAGCCTGAAGAAAGCCGTGCTGGCAATCGAAGACGCGCGCTTCTACGATCACGGCGGCGTCGACCTCACAGGCATCGCGCGAGCCGGCTTCGTCGCACTGACCAACGGCCACGCCACGCAAGGCGCCAGCACGATCACCATGCAGGTGGCGCGCAACTTCTTCCTGTCGAGTGAAAAGACCTACACGCGCAAGATCTACGAGATGCTGCTCGCGTACAAAATCGAGTCGAAGCTGTCGAAAGATCAGATTCTCGAGGTGTACATGAATCAGATCTATCTCGGTCAGCGCGCGTATGGCTTCGCGAGCGCGGCGCGGGTGTACTTCGGGAAAGATCTGAAGGACCTGACCCTGGCGGAATCCGCCATGCTGGCGGGTTTGCCGAAGGCGCCGTCCGCGTATAACCCGGTGGTCAATCCGAAGCGCGCGAAGATCCGCCAGGAGTACATCCTGCAGCGCATGTACGAACTGCACTACATCACTCAGGAACAATACGACGAGGCAAGCAGGCAGCCGCTGATCGTCAAGGGCGCGGGCAAGGAATTCAGCGTGCACGCGGAGTACGTCGCGGAAATGGTGCGGCAGATGATGTACGCGCAGTATCGCGAAGAGGCGTACACGCGCGGCCTGAACGTCGTGACCACCATCGACTCGGCCGATCAGGACGTCGCTTACCGGGCGCTACGCAAAGGTCTGATGGACTACGAACGGCGCCACGGCTATCGCGGGCCCGAAGCCTTCATCGATTTGCCGTCCGATGCGGACGACCGCGAACAGGCCATCGACGACGCGTTGCTCGAACATCCCGACAACGGTGAAATCATCGCCGCGGTGGTTACGGCGGCGAACCCGAAGCAGGTGCAGGCCACCTTCATCGACGGCAACGTCGCGACCATTCAGGGCGACGGCCTGCGCTTCGCGCAGTTCGCGCTCGGTACGCGCGCGCAGCCGAATCAACGCGTGCGGCCCGGCGCGATCATTCGCGTCGTGAAGGATGACGACGGCAACTGGTCGATCACGCAGTTGCCGCAAGTGGAAGGCGCGTTCGTTTCAGTGATCCCGCAAGACGGAGCGATTCGCGCGCTGGTCGGCGGTTTCGACTTCAACAAGAACAAGTTCAACCACGTGACCCAGGCATGGCGCCAGCCGGGTTCGAGCTTCAAACCGTTCATCTATTCGGCCTCGCTCGAAAAGGGACTCGGACCGGCCACCGTGATCAACGATGCACCGCTCTTTTTCAGCGCTGCGGAGACGGGCGGCCAGGCGTGGGAGCCGAAGAACTACGGCGGCGGTTTCGATGGTCCGATGACCATGCGCACCGCGCTGCAGAAGTCGAAGAACCTCGTGTCGATTCGCATTCTGAACCACATCGGCACCAAGTACGCGCAGCAATACATCACGCGTTTCGGCTTCGACGCGGATCGCCACCCGGCTTATCTGCCGATGGCGCTCGGCGCGGGACTCGTTACCCCCTTGCAGATGGCTGGCGCATTCTCGGTGTTTGCTAACGGCGGCTATCGCATCAACCCGTATCTGATCGCGGAAGTCACCGATCAGCGCGGCATCGTCGTGGCGCACGCGCAACCGCTGGTCGCCGAGCAGAGTGCGCCGCACGCAATCGAACCACGCAACGCGTATGTGATGAACAGCCTGCTGCAAAGCGTCGCGCAACGTGGCACGGGCGCGAAGAGCAACGTGCTGAAGCGTACCGATCTCGGCGGCAAGACCGGCACGACCAACGATTCGCGCGATGCGTGGTTCGCCGGCTATCAGCACACGCTTACGGCCATCGCGTGGATAGGCTACGACAACCCGCGCAGTCTCGGCGATAAGGAAACGGGGGGCGGCCTCGCGTTGCCGGTGTGGATCGAATACATGGCGCGCGCCCTCAAAGGCGTGCCGGACTACAAGATGCCGATGCCCGACGACGTGACCGAGCTCGGTTCAGAACTGTATTTCGACGATTTCACGCCAGGCCACGGTTTCGTCTCGACGGTCGGTATCAGCCAGGCAGCGCTGGATGCCGAGGCGAGCGGCGCGTCCGCGGCCGCGCCCGAGCAAGTCGGCGAACAGGAAAAGCAGGACATCATGAATCTGTTCCGCGGGCACTAAAGACGCGCTCAGAAGAGGCGGCAACGTCCGCCAGAAAAAAACCGCCGCGCTCGATGCGCGGCGGTTTTTATCAAGCGCTTTACGCTTGGAAGTGAACCGGCTCGCCGGCCTGCTGCGTCGCGTACTCCGACAGCGCAGCAAAAAACTCCGTGCCGCTGCGCGTGTCGCGCCATTCACCGTCGATGAAACGGAAGTGGAAACCACCCGCTTTCGCGGCGATCCAGATCTCGCTCATCGGCGGCTGCAGGTTGACGATGATCTTCGTGCGGTTCTCGAATTCGAGGGTCAGGACATTGCCGCTGCGCTCGAGTTCGATGTCGGCTTCCGTGTCGTCGAGCGCGCGTTCGATGGCGGCTAGCGCGGCTTCCGCGCGGGTCAGGTAATCACTATCGGACATGCTAAACTCCATCGATTATTTATTCAGGGACAGTCATGCGAGTCGTATCTCGGATGCGCGCGGCGGCGCCCGGCCGCGCGATTGTAGCGGGTTTAGCCATTCTCGCAGGTTGTGCACTTGCCGGCTGCGGGCAACGCGGTTCGCTCTATTTGCCCACCGTGCCGCCGCTACCGGCCAAGCCGATCGATCGCACGCAACCGCCGTCGCCGGATGAAGTGAAATCGGGTGTGGGAACCCCCTCCCCGATGGGTGACGTACCGGATACTTCTGGCGCACCGCTCTCGTTGTCGCCGGAAAGCGAACTCGCCGCACCTCCCGCATCTGCTGCGACGCCAGCGCAGCCTGCTTCCGCCGTCACTCCCGCTCAATAAGACTTTCGCATGACTCGATCCGCATTTGACTACGTCGACGGCGTGTTGCACGCCGAGGGCGTGTCCGCCGCCTCACTCGCCGAACAGTTCGGCACGCCGCTGTACGTCTATTCGCGCGCTGCACTCACCGAAGCGTGGAATGCCTACGCAGGCGCTTGCGCCGGCCGCCGTGCGACCGTGCACGTCGCCGTCAAGGCCAATAGCAATCTCGCGGTGCTGAACGTATTCGCGCGCCTTGGCGCGGGCTTCGACATCGTGTCGGGCGGTGAGCTGGCGCGCGTGCTGGCCGCTGGCGGCAAAGCGGAAAACACCGTGTTTTCCGGCGTCGGCAAGCATGCGGACGAGATGCGTCAGGCGCTCGCGGCCGGCGTCAAGTGCTTCAACGTCGAATCGATTCCCGAGCTCGACCGCCTGAATGCGGTGGCGGCGGAAATGGGCAAAAAGGCCCCCGTCTCGCTGCGCGTGAATCCTGACGTCGACGCGAAAACGCATCCATATATTTCCACCGGCCTGAAGTCGAACAAATTCGGTGTCGCGTTCGAAGATGCACGCGCTACGTATCGCGCCGCCGCGGCAATGACGCATCTCGACGTGGTCGGCATCGACTGCCATATCGGCTCGCAGATCACTGAAGTCGCACCGTATCTGGACGCAGTCGACAAGGTTCTCGAACTGGTCGAACAGATCGAGCAGGACGGCGTGAAGATTCGCCACATCGACGTAGGTGGTGGTCTCGGCATCACGTACGACGACGAAACGCCGCCGGAAATCGGCGACTTCGTGCGCACCGTGCTGGATCGCATCGAAGCGCGCGGTCATGGGCATCGTGAAGTGTATTTCGAGCCGGGCCGTTCGCTGGTCGGCAATGCGGGTGTACTGCTCACACGCGTCGAGTTTCTGAAGCCTGGCGCGGAAAAGAACTTCGCCATCGTCGACGCGGCGATGACCGATCTCGCGCGGCCGGCGATGTACGAGGCGTATCACGCGATCGAGGCTGTCGTTAAGCGCGACGTGCCCGCCCACGTGTACGACGTGGTCGGCCCGGTTTGCGAAAGCGGCGATTGGCTGGGTCGTGAGCGTCTGCTGGCGGTCGAGCCGGGCGATCTGCTGGCGATTCGCTCGGCTGGCGCCTATGGCTTTGTGATGAGCTCGAACTACAACACCCGTCCGCGTGCGGCCGAGGTGATGGTTGATGGTACACAAGCGTATGTGGTCCGCGCACGTGAAGAGGTAAAGCAGCTGTTTGCGGGCGAGACAATCTTGCCGGCGTAAACGTCAAAGCCTGGAGCCCCTCAATAAAAAAGTCGAAGCCACTGCGGCATCGCCTTTTTTATTTGCGCGCCGCACCCGATGCTCAGCGTGTCTTTACCCTCCGCTCGCGCAGCCATACGAGCAAACGCCACCCCAGCAACGCGACCATGATCGCACCGTAGATCTTCGGCAAGATCAGGTCGTGCTTACCCGCCTTCATCCACCAGAAGTGCAGGATCGCGAGCCCGCCGATCGCATAGATCGCGCGATGCAGTGTCTGCCAGCGCCGCCCAAGTTTGCGCACAATCGCGCGCGGCGACGTAACGGCCAATGCGATCAGCAGCACGAACGCCGCGAAACCCACAGTGATGAACGGCCGCTTGCCGATGTCCTTGAGAATCGCGGCGACGTCGAACCACTTGTCGAACCACAGGTACGTGGTGAAGTGCAGCGTCGCATAGAAGAATGCATACAAACCTAGCATCCGGCGGAACCTGGCCAATGCAGTAATGCCGGTCAGTCGCCGCAACGGCGTCACCGCCAGCGTGATGCAAAGAAAGACGAGCGTCCACAGGCCCGTCGAGCGTGTGATGAACTCGATCGGATTCGCGCCCAGTCGATCGGTCATGCCGAACAACACGATGCGCGCGAGCGGATACAACGCCGCAATGAACACTACGATTTTCGCGGGCACGACCCAGCGCGCACCGGTGGCAGCCCGCTTTGTCGTCGCCGACGCCGGCGCTTTGGCACGCAGCGTTGTGCGTGAGGTCTCGGTAACGGGTTGAGTATCGGAAGCCATAATCGCGCCGTCGCTTAGAAGTTCTTCTTCAGATCCATGCCCTGATACAGCGACGCGACCTGATCGCCGTAGCCGTTGAACATCAACGTCTTGCGCTTGGGTGTGAAGAATCCATCTTCGCCAATGCGCCGCTCGGTGGCCTGACTCCAGCGCGGGTGATCGACGTTCGGATTCACGTTCGAATAGAAACCGTATTCGTTCGAAGCGTACGTGTTCCAGCTTGTCGGCGGCTGCTTGTCGAGGAAGCGGATCTTCACCAGCGATTTCGCACTCTTGAAGCCGTACTTCCACGGCACCACCACACGGATCGGCGCACCGTTCTGATTCGGCAACACCTGGCCGTAGAGGCCCATCGTCAGGAACGTCAGCGGGTTCATTGCTTCGTCCATTCGCAGACCTTCGGTGTACGGCCAGTCGAGTACCGGCGTCGACAGCCCGGGCATTTGCGACGGATCGGCGAGCGTGATGAATTGCACGTACTTCGCGTTGCCGGTCGGCTGCACTCGCTTGATCAACTCCGAGAGCGGCACGCCGATCCACGGTATCACCATCGACCAGCCTTCGACACAACGTAACCGGTACACGCGTTCTTCGAGCGGCGCGAGCTTCAGCAATTCGTCGATGTCGTACACCTTCGGATTCTTGATTTCGCCCTCGACGCTCACCTTCCACGGGTGCGGACGCAACGTACCGGCGTTGTGCGTGGGGTCCGCCTTGTCGGTGCCGAACTCGTAGTAGTTGTTGTACGTGGTGATGTCCTTGTACGGCGTGATCTTGTCGGGTGCGACGAACTTCGCGTTGGTCTTCGCGGCGAGCTTTTGCGCCTTCGGATCCGGCGACGAATAGGCTGCCAGCGCTTCGCCGTTCACGCCGATCAGACTGCCGAGCGCCAGCGCACCCGCTGCCTGCAACACGCGCCGCCGGTTCTCGAATAAACGCTGGGGCGTGATTTCGCTGCGTGCGATGTCATCGCCGACGAGTTGAGTTCTATCGCTTCGCTTGATCCACATCGTGCTGCTCCTTGCCGGCCCATCGGGTTGTCTATCTTACGGGGCCATATTGATGAATCGGCTCGTTTAGCCACTCGCCCAGCCATCCTTGGGTGCTGATCTAACAAACACACTGGATGCTGCAAATATTCCGCCGGACGTAAAAAAACCGCCGGTGCGAAGCACTCGGCGGTTTTTAGTCGGCTCAGAACGGCCGATCTTACAGCTTGCCGTAGCTATGCAGCCCCGACAGGAACATGTTGACGCCGAGGAACGCGAAGGTCGTCACCAGCAGGCCAGTCAGTGCCCACCATGCCGCCACCGCGCCGCGCAGGCCCTTCATGAGGCGCATATGCAGCCAGGCCGCGTAGTTCAGCCACACGATCAGCGCCCACGTTTCCTTCGGGTCCCAGCTCCAGTAGCCGCCCCACGCTTCCGCGGCCCACAACGCGCCGAGGATCGTCGCGATCGTGAAGAACGCGAAGCCGACGGCGATCGACTTGTACATCAGGTCGTCGAGCACATCGAGCGGCGGCAGACGGTCTGCCAGCACGCCGCGCTCTTTCGCGAGATACGCGACCGCGACCATTGCCGACAGCGCGAAACTGCCATAGCCGATGAAGTTGGCCGGCACGTGGATCTTCATCCACCAGCTCTGCAGCGCCGGCACGAGTGGCTGGATCTGCTGGGCGTCACGCGCGACCGAGTACCACATCAGGAAACCGACCGCCGCGCTGATCACCAGCAGCACGAATGCGCCGAGCGCACGCGTGTTGTAGTGCTGCTCGTAGTACAGATAGAACAGCGCGGTGATCAGGCTGAACAGCACGAACACTTCGTACAGGTTCGAGATTGGAATATGGCCGACGTCCGCGCCGATCAGGTACGACTCGTACCAGCGCACCATCAGACCGACAAAGCCCATCACCACCGCGGCCCACGTCATTTTCGAACCGATCGCGGCACCGGTCGGCGAGCGCGACAGCAGGCCGATCCAGTAGAAGACGGTGGCGAAGACGAAGAGCGCGCTCATCCACAGAATCGCGGACTGGCTCGACAGGAAATACTTAAGGAAGAACGCGCTATCCGCGCGCGACAGATCGCCCTGATAGATCTGGATTGCCAGCAACGACAGCGCGGCAATGCCCACCATCAGCGGACGCACCGGCTTCCAGCGCCAGCCGAGTACGACGAACACCGGCACGGCCAGGCACAGCACCAGTTTGTCGTAGTAGTTCATGAACGGGTGATAGCGCGATAGCGCAAACCCCGCGCCCGCGACCATCACGACGGCGAACAGCCAGTCGACGATGCCGAGCCGTTTCAGAAACGGCCGCTCGTCATACTCAGCAACGTTGAGTGCCTCGTTCGCGAACGACTTCTGCGGCCGCGAGGGTGAAGAGGAGGATGAAGAAACCTGAGTCAAGTCCATGATCTTACCGGGTCGAATCTTGTGAGCGTGCGGACGGCGCGCCGGCATGGCCGGGTTTGTCGGAGGCGCCGGCGGCGTCGGATGCTTCAGTGAGTTTGGCGCCCAACGCGGCGCCCACAGCGTCGCGCGTTTGAACGAACTCCTTTTCGAAATCGAGCGTTTTGCGCGCGCTCGACATCGCCATCACGACATTCGTGCCGTGATCGGTATCTTTGAGCCAGAACCAGAGGCGCCGTTCGCGGACGTAGAACATCGAAAAGATGCCCAACACGAGGAGCAGGCTGCCAAGATACACGACTTTTTTGCCCGGCGCGCGCGTCAACTGAAATACCGAAGCTTGCACCTGCTTGAATGAGTCAAGCTGCAAATAGACCGGCGAACCATACAGAAAGCTGTCGGATATCGCATTGATCGAACTCTGAACGAAGCGGCTGGCGTCCGCATTGGCCTGCGCGTCCGGCTCGCCCAGCTGCTCACGCGACAGTTGCCACAGGTCCCACGTCGCGCCTTCCAGCATGCGCAGCAGCAGGCCCGCGGCTTTTTCCTGCTCGCCCTTCGGCACCGAATGGTCGATGAACCCGGCGACCGCCTGGAAGCCGCCGACCGTCTGGCCGTTCGGCATCTTGATACCGTTGTCCGCACCCGCAAACAGGGTCAGGACACGCAACGCGCTTTCTTCCAGGTGCTGTTGCAGTTCGGTATTCGAACCCGGCACCGAGCGCAGCGCGAAACGGTGAGCGGCCGTCGCGCGCATGGCCGGATTTTCAAGCGTGGCGCGCAGGTTCATCCATTCCTTGACGGTCCCACCGGTGTCGGCGGGAATCCGCAGGTAGCGGAAGGGATCGTCCGGATTCAGACGCATGCCGGCGAGGAACATCTTTTCGCCCGCGACGTCCACCGGCAGCATGTAGTTGTTGTACTCGCGCGCCTGGCCGTCCTTGTCGCGCACCTTGTACTGCACCGACGGACCGACGTTATGCAGATCGAGCGGCTTCGAGCTCTTGGCACCGGAGCCGAGGCGCTCGTCAAACGCTTCTTTCAGCGACCGATGCGCGGCGACGCCACGTGCATCGTTCTGGCCGCTGCCATTGGAGACGTTTTCAACGTTGATCGCGCGGAAATCGGTGAATTCGACGGTCTGGCCGTCAGCCAGCGGCGTGGCCGTGCCCAACGGTGCGTTGCCGCCGATCGTACCGCCGAACGGCGCGGTCTTCGCGCTCGCGCCGGACATCGGATACGCGGTCATCTGCATCTGCGAGCCGCCGTCCTGGAAGCTCGACTGATAGATCGACACGCCGTCGTAGGTGAACGGCTTGTTCACTTCGACGCGTGCCGGCACGCGTGCGCCCGTCTTATGGTCGACCACGACGATGTCGCTCGCAAACAGCTTCGGCATGCCCGTTGAGTAGTAGTCGACGATGAACTTGTTCAGCTCGATCGAGAACGGCAGGTCCTGGATCAGCGAGCCGTCCGGCTGGTTAAGGATCGCCGTCGACACATGCTGCCCTTCCGGCACCCACGCATAGCCGCGAAAAGTCGGGTTCGATTGCGACAGACGATGTTCCGGCGGAATGTCGTTGATCACCGTGTTGGCGCGGATCGGCGACTTGTCGAACAGCCACATTTGCAGCTTGATCGGCAGATTGCTGTCGAGCAGGCCGCCCAGACAGATCACCACAATCGCAATGTGCGCCGAGATGTAGCCGAACTTGGTCAGCGCGCCGCGCTTCGCTGCGATCAGCGTTGCACCGTCCGACTCACGTGTGACGAACTTGTAGCCGAGCTTGGCCGAGAGTTTGGCGAGTACCGCCGCGGTCTGCGCGCGCTTGCCGTGCACCGCGAACTCGCCCTTATGATGGAACGCGCGCAAGCTGCCTTCGCGGACCTTGTCTTTCCAGCTTTTGGCGTCCGCGACCATTTTCGGCGCATTGCGGATCACGCACAGCGACACCGACACCATCAGGAAGCCGAGAATCAGCATGAACCACCACGAGCTGTACACCGTGTACAGGCTCAGCGAGCGGAAGATGTCCGCCCAGAACGGGCCGAACTGATTGACGTAGTTGGGATACGGATCGTCCTGCGTGAGGACGGTGCCGATAATACTGGCGATCGACAGGATCACGAGCAACGAGATCGCGAAGCGCATCGAACTCAATACCTCGATGATGCTGCGCGTGAAGCGATTGCCCGACTTCGACTGCAAACCCGACGTGGTGAAGCTCATTCATACTCCGACTGAACAGCAAAAAAGGGTGAAGGGCTGTCGTAGACACGACGCCCTCACCCTTTTCTTGTTTTGTACCGGCCTCGCCGGGCCGGTTGCTTGCGTGCGGACTTCTTAGTGCAAGCCCGCGATGTAATCGGCTACAGCCTTGATCTCGCTGTCCGACAGACGCGATCCAACGGCGTGCATCGCCTCATTGTTGTTACGTGCGCCCGAGCCCTGCGTGAACGCGGTCAACTGCGCCACCGTGTATTCGGCCCACTGCCCCGACAGACGCGGATACTGCGACGGAATCCCCTGACCGGTCGGTCCGTGGCAACTCGCGCACGCCGGTACTCCCTTGTCCGCAATCCCACCGCGATAAATCTTCTGACCGAGCGGGACGGTGTCCTTGCTATGCGCGTAACCTGGTTTCGGGGTCTGCGTCGAGAAATAAGCCGCCACGTTGACCACGTCCTGATCGGACAGCGCCGCGGCCATGCCCGCCATGATCGCATTGTTGCGCGCGGGCTGCTTGGCGCCCGGCTGCGTTTTGAAATCCATCAGTTGCTTGACGAGATACTCGGGATGCTGACCTGCCAGCTTCGGATACGCACCACCAGCACTGTTGCCGTCTGCACCGTGACATGACGCGCAAACCTGCACTGCGATTGCCTGCCCCCGATTGACGTCCGGCTTTGCCGGATCTGCTGCTCGTGCCTGAATTGCCAAACCTGAAAGACCTGCCGCTACTTGAAGCACCATCAGAGTCTTGCACAGTCGATTCATTCGCACACCCTGTCTCGTCTTGTGGGATTTTAGAGGTTTTGCAAGATACGACAGCGACTGAGTGACCGCAAAGAGCCGCCAAGGCACGCGGGCTGGCCCCCTCAGGTTTTCAGTAAACCATCGTATTGTACAATAACTCGCTAATCGCTAAGACGCCAGTCGGGCTTGACCCGTCCCCACTCCGGGTTCCCCGGCGTCTCGAATACCGGCCTGATCATGTCCTTCCTGCTCCACCAATCCCGCTTTTTCACGACCGTCAATCACTTACGTGATCTGCCGGCCACCGCGCAACCTGAGATCTGCTTTGCGGGACGCTCGAATGCAGGCAAGTCCACGGCCATCAATATTCTCTGCAATCAGAAGCGCCTCGCGTTCGCCAGTAAGACGCCTGGCCGCACGCAGCACATCAATTATTTCTCGGTGGGCAAGGAGGACGAGCCAACCGCGCATCTGGTCGACCTGCCGGGCTACGGCTACGCGGAAGTGCCGGGCGCGGCCAAGGCCCACTGGGAAGCGCTGCTCTCCACCTACCTGCAGTCGCGCTCGCAACTGCGCGGCATGATCCTGATGATGGACTCGCGCCGTCCGTTGACGGATCTGGACCAGCGGATGATCGAATGGTTCGCGCCGACCGGCAAGCCGATCCACACGCTGCTGACGAAATGCGACAAATTGACGCGCCAGGAAAGCGTCAACGCCTTGCGCGCGACACAGAAAGGTTTGGCCGAATATCGCGCCGCCGGCTACCAGGGCGAATTGACCGCACAGTTGTTCTCGGCGCTCAAGCGCGTTGGCATCGACGAAGCGCACGAACTGATCGAAAGCTGGCTGATCCCCGAGGCTAAGGGCGAAGCAGACGCGCCGCAGTAATCTCGCGGCGGGTACGAGCCCAGGCAAAAAACGCCATTCCGGCCGCCCATAAAAAAACCCGCCGCTTTAACGGCGGGTCAAACAGCCTAATCGAAAAAACGACAGGCACCCGCTCAGGGAGGAGAAGCGGGGAGGTCAGCGCAGGGCGCCTTGCTCGATCGGTATGATATACCATTGTCTCGAAAAGTTTCCGGGAGCGGAGGCAGGCGCTACTTGTCCACTCCACACATCCACGTTTCTTCGATTCGGTTATGAGCTTCTTTCCGCACTACCGTCCGCGCCGCATGCGCCGTGACGACTTCTCGCGCCGTCTGATGCGAGAAAACATCCTTACCACCAACGATCTGATCTATCCCGTGTTTATCGTCGAAGGCACCAACGTGCGGCAAGCCGTACCGTCGATGCCGGGCGTCGAGCGAGTGTCGGTGGATCTGCTGATGGGCGTGGCCGAGCAATGTGTCGAGCTGGGCGTGCCGGTACTGGCGCTCTTTCCGGCCATCGATCCTTCCTTGAAGACGCCTGATGGCCGCGAAGCGACCAACCCGGCTGGCCTGATTCCGCGCGCGGTTCGCGAACTGAAAAAGAACTTTCCCGACCTCGGCGTGCTAACCGACGTCGCGCTCGATCCGTACACGAGCCACGGCCAGGATGGCGTGCTGGACGAAGCGGGCTACGTGATCAACGACGAGACCGTCGAGATCCTCGTGGAACAGGCGCGTGTGCAAGCTGAAGCGGGCGTCGATATCGTTGCGCCCTCGGACATGATGGACGGCCGCATTGGCGCGATCCGCGAAATGCTCGAGAGCGAGGGACATATCCACACGCGCATCATGGCTTACGCGGCCAAGTTCGCGTCGGCGTTTTACGGCCCGTTCCGCGATGCCGTCGGTTCCGCGACGAACCTCGGCAAGGGCAACAAGATGACCTACCAGATGGATCCGGCCAATTCGGATGAAGCGCTGCGCGAAGTGCAAGCGGACATCGAAGAAGGCGCGGATATGGTGATGGTCAAACCCGGCATGCCGTATCTGGACATCGTGCGTCGTGTGAAGGACGAGTTCAAGTTCCCGACCTACGTGTATCAGGTCAGCGGCGAATACGCGATGCTGAAGGCGGCCGCGCAAAATGGCTGGCTCGATCACGACAAGGCGATGATGGAATCGCTGCTGGCGTTCAAGCGCGCAGGCGCGGATGGCGTGCTGACCTACTTCGCGCTGGATGCCGCGCGGATTTTGCGCTCACAGAAGTGATTTAACGTGTCGCTTTGCCGGCGGCGCTAGTCTTTGAAAGCGCCCCAAATAAACGGAGGCCGACTTTTTAAGTCGTGCCTCCGTTTTTTTATGCGTGTTCTGGCGTGCGTCTTCTACGGGCGTGTCGGCGCGGGTTTCTTTGCCCGCTCAGGCGGGCGAGCTGCTTTGCGTTACGCCCCGGGGCGCGTTCGCGCGATCGAGGGTGCGCAAAAACTTGTCTGCGGACTCGTAGCCGACGACGCGCAGCACTTCCTTGCCGCCCTGGTCGAAAAAGATGATGCCGGGCGGGCCGAACAGGCTGAAGCGCTTGAGCAGCATCTGATCGTCGGCGTTATTCGCGGTGACGTCGGCGCGCAGCAGGTTCATCTGCTTCAACTTCGCCTGAACGCGCGGATCGCTGAACGTGAACTTCTCCATCTCTTTGCAGCTCACGCACCAGTCTGCGTAAAAATCGAGCATAGCGGGCTGCGCAGCCGTTTTGACGGCCTCGTCGAGCTCGGTCGAGGAACGCACCGAAGCGAACGTCAGATCGCTCTGTGGCGCTGTATTCGGCATGTTAGAGGTGTTTGCCACGCTTGCTTCCCCGCCCCCACGTGCGGCCAGGACCGCTAGCGGACGCAGCGGATCGGACGAACCCGCAGCAAGGCCGACCAGCAGCACCGCCGCCCAGATTGCCAGCGCTGCGCCAATACCACGGCCGAGCCGGCGCCACACCGAAGCGCCCGCCGTCGAGGCCGAGAAAAGACCAAGCCCGGCTGCAGCGATCAGCAACCACAGCGCGCTCAACAGCATGGTCGCGGTCGCACCAAGCACCGGCCAGACGATCCACAGGGCCGCCGCAAGCAACACTACACCGAAAAACACCTTGACGCCGTCCATCCAAGCGCCGGCGCGCGGCAGCAAGGTACCAGCGCCAAGGCCGATAATCAGGAGCGGTACACCGAGACCGAGTCCCATCGAGAACAGCGCCGCGCCGCCGAGCAACGCGTCGCCCGTATGCGCGATGAATGCCAGCACGGCAAAAAGCGGCGCGGTCATGCAGGCCCCGACCACCAGCGCGGACAGGGCACCCATTACCGCCACAGCGGCAAACTTGCCGCCGGAACGTCCGGTCGACGCGCGCGACACGCCGTCCTGCCAGCGCTGCGGCAAAGCGATGTCGAAGCCCGCGATCAGCGTCAAGGCGAAAACGGTCAGCAGTACGCCGAACGTACCAAGTACCCACGGGTTCTGCAGCCACGCGCCGAGGCTCTGCCCAACGAGCGCGGCCGCAATGCCAAGCGCCGTGTACACGAGCGCCATGCCGATCACATAGGCCAGCGACAACGCAAAGCCGCGGGCACGCGTCACCCGCGCGCCTTCGCCAATGATGATCGCCGACAGGATCGGGATCATCGGATACGAGCACGGCAGCAGGCTGAGCACGGCGCCGGCCACGAAATAGAGCCCGATGATCGCGAAGAAGCCACCGCCTTGCAGCAGCGATTGCGCATAGTCGGCGCTGGTGGCGCGCTCATACCACGGCGCGCCGGCTGCTGCGGATTGCTGCGTAGAGCCGCCGCCGGTAGCCGCCGCACTGCCGGCCGGCTGCAAAGCCTCGCCGCTCACGTGGTACACGCGCTCCATCGGCGGATAGCAGATGCCTGCATCGGCACAGCCTTGAGACGTGACGGCCAGGTCGAACGGCCCCTGGGCCTGTTTCACCGGGATGCGGATCGTCAGCTCACTGCGATACGTCTCGACGTTCTTGTTGAAGGTCTGATCGAACTTGACATGACCAGCCGGCAATTGGGGCTCGCCAATCGTCGTCGTGCCGTTGCGGGTCGCGAACGCGAAGCGCTCACGGTACATGTAGTAACCGTCCGCGATCTTGTACGTGACGTCGACTTCGCCCGGTTTCTCGGTCGCGCTGAATTTGAAGGCGACGGCGGGATCGAGGAAGTCGTCCGCAGCGCGGGCAAGCGTGCCGAACTGCGCGAATATCAGGCAGCCGAACAGGAAGAAGACTACGCGCAACGCGTGACGCGCACGTCGATTTAGACCGTTAAACATGGAGAGGACGTTGGGTTTCAGCAGCAATCCACTGGCCGTACGCGACCGATGCCGTAGCTTGCCACGAGAGGATTTCCGGCGTGTCGTAGGGATGGTGGGCCTGAATGTACTGCTCGAGCTCGAGCGCGCGTGCCGCGCTGGTCTTGAACAGCAATTGGATCTCCTGCGTCGTTTCGACGGCGCCCTGCCAGTGATAGCTGGACTGCACAGTGCCCAACTGCGTGACGCAGGCGCATAGCCGCGCGGCCAACGCATCCGCGGCGAGCTTCTGAGCAACGGCAGCATCCGGTACCGTGGTCAGAATCAAGGTCACATTCAAGCTCACGCTCACGAAGGCTCCAGACAGACACGATTCAAGTGCCAATATCGTATCACCTAGCCTCGCGGTGCCGCAGACGCCTACGCAGCAAGCATGCGGCATTTGGCCGCCGCGATCGACATGCCGCAGTGAAATTCGCCGCTATAAACAAAAAAGCCAGGCTTGGCGCCTGGCTTTTTCTTCGATGCTAAAAAGCTTACTCAGCTTCTTGCACTTCAACTTCTTCGACTTCCGGACGGTCCAGCAATTCGACCAGTGCCATCGGTGCGTTGTCGCCGACGCGGAAGCCGAACTTCAGGACGCGCAGGTAGCCGCCCGGACGGGTAGCGTAACGCGGGCCGAGGACTTCGAACAGCTTCGTGACCGAGTCACGATCGCGCAGGCGGTTGAACGCCAGACGACGATTTGCCAGCGACGGCTTCTTGCCGAGCGTGATCAGCGGCTCGACGACTTTACGGAGTTCTTTCGCCTTCGGCAGCGTCGTCTTGATGACTTCGTGCTCGATCAACGAGTTGGACATGTTACGGAGCATTGCCAGACGGTGGCTGCTCGTGCGGTTCAGTTTCCGCAAACCATGACGGTGACGCATGTTAATTCCTTTGATTCAAAGTTTTGGTCCAGCTCTTCTATCGCGCTCGGTCTACCCTCGGTTTCCCAACGGTGATGAGTGCACGGGCCGGTAGTGAAAAAAGCCAAGACGCGGATTTTAAAGGAAAATCCGCGTCTTTGCCAGTGCAGCAGCGGGGTCTTATCCCGAGATTACTTCTCGACTTACTTGTCCAAACCTGCCGGCGGCCAGTTTTCGAGTTTCATGCCGAGCGTCAAACCACGCGACGCCAGTACTTCCTTGATTTCGTTCAACGACTTGCGCCCCAGATTCGGGGTCTTGAGCAACTCGTTTTCCGTACGCTGGATCAGGTCGCCGATGTAGTAAATGTTCTCGGCCTTCAGGCAGTTCGCGGAACGAACCGTCAGTTCGAGATCATCAACCGGACGCAGCAGGATCGGATCGATCTGCGGCGCACGCGACGGCGCTTCCGCCGTTGCTTCAGTGCCTTCCAGTGCAGCGAACACCGACAGTTGATCAACCAGAATACGCGCCGATTGACGGATCGCTTCTTCCGGCGAGATCACACCGTTGGTCTCGATGTTCATCACGAGCTTGTCGAGGTCGGTACGCTGTTCGACGCGCGCGCTTTCAACGGCGTAGCTCACGCGGCGAACCGGCGAGAACGACGCGTCCAGCACGATACGGCCGATGATCTTGGCCGACTCTTCGCCGTAACGACGCACATTGCCCGGCACATAACCACGGCCCTTTTCGACCTTGATCTGCACGTCGAGCTTGCCGCCCTTCGACAAATGCGCAATCACGTGATCCGGGTTGATCACTTCGCAATCGTGCGCGAGTTCGATGTCGCCAGCGGTGACAACGCCTTCGCCTTCCTTGCGCAGCGTAACCGTCACTTCGTCACGGTTATGCAGCTTGAACACTACGCCCTTCAGGTTCAACAACAGGTTGACCACATCCTCTTGCACACCGTCGAGCGTCGAATACTCATGTACGACGCCTGCGATCGTCACTTCGGTCGGCGCGTAGCCGATCATTGACGACAGCAGCACGCGCCGAAGCGCGTTACCCAAGGTGTGGCCGTAACCGCGTTCAAACGGTTCCATGACCACTTTCGCGTGGCTCTCACCAAGCGATTCAACAGCGATGATCTTGGGCTTCAACAAACTGGTTTGCATAGGTTTTCCTTTTCAATACCCTCGGCTCGTTACACCGATAAGGCTGACCGGTAACAACCTGAAAATAAACAGCCGAGACGCCCCCTTGCGCAACGCAATCGGGGTGCCCCGGCCGTTAATCCGATTACCGCGAATACAATTCGACGATCAGGCTTTCGTTGATATCGCCAGCGATGTCGCTGCGTTCCGGCTTCTGCTTGAACGTACCTTCGAATTTCTTCGAATCGACAGCGACCCAGCTCGGCAGACCGCCTTGCTCAGCCAGCGACAGCGCTTCGAGAATACGCGCCTGCTTCTTCTTTTGTTCGCGCACTGCGACGACGTCGCCTGCCTTCACTTGCATCGACGGGATGTTCGACACCACGCCGTTCACCGTGATCGCCTTGTGGCTCACGAGCTGACGTGCTTCAGCGCGCGTCGAGCCGAAGCCCATGCGATACACGACGTTGTCGAGACGCGATTCGAGCAATTGCAGCAGGTTTTCACCTGTGTTGCCCTTCAGGCGGTCGGCTTCAGCGAAGTAACGGCGGAATTGACGCTCGAGGACACCGTAGATGCGCTTCACTTTTTGCTTTTCGCGCAGCTGCGTGCCGTAGTCGGACGTACGTGCACCCGACGTGCGGCCGTGCTGGCCAGGCTTGCTGTCAAGCTTGCACTTGTCAGCGAGCGAACGACGGGCGCTCTTCAGGAAGAGGTCAGTGCCTTCACGGCGGGACAGCTTGGCCTTAGGGCCGATATAACGTGCCACGTTGATTCCTTCTATGATTGATCACACGAATGCATGCACTCGCGCTAGTCCGAACCCTTTGGGTCGAACGGTGGGCTTAGTCAATTCAATAGCGCAAGCAGCCTGTGGTCGCCGGCTTGAACCCCGGCGGCGACAGGCGCTAGCGAAAACAGCGTCTTAGATACGACGACGCTTCGGCGGACGGCAGCCGTTGTGCGGGACCGGCGTCACGTCGGAGATCGCGGTGATCTTGATGCCAAGACCATGCAACGCGCGCACCGCCGATTCGCGGCCAGGGCCGGGGCCCTTGATACGCACTTCGAGGTTCTTCACGCCGTATTCCATCGCCACGCGGCCAGCCGATTCGGCTGCCACCTGGGCTGCAAACGGGGTCGATTTACGCGAACCCTTGAAGCCCTGACCACCCGACGTTGCCCAGGCAAGTGCATTGCCTTGACGATCGGTGATCGTGATGATGGTGTTGTTGAACGACGCGTGAACGTGAACCACGCCCTCGGCGACGTTCTTCTTGACCTTCTTGCGAACGCGTTGCGCCGCGGAGTTGTTCGAAGCCTTAGCCATTACGTTTTCCTGTAACTGTCAGTTCCGCTTACTTCTTCAGCGATTGCGCTGCACGACGCGGACCCTTGCGCGTACGGGCATTCGTACGCGTGCGTTGGCCACGCAGGGGCAGGCCCTTGCGATGACGCACGCCACGGTAGCAGCCGAGATCCATCAGGCGCTTGATGTTCATCGTCGTTTCACGGCGCAGATCGCCTTCAACGATGAACTTGCCGACTTCTTCACGCAGCTTTTCGAGGTCTGCGTCGTTCAGGTCCTTGACCTTCTTCGAAAATGCCACACCAGCAGCGACGCAGATGTCGCGCGAGCGCGTGCGGCCGATACCGTAAATTGCCGTCAGGCCGATTTCGGTATGCTGGTGATTCGGGATGTTAACCCCTGCGATACGAGCCATTGTTTTTCCTCAAACAAAAAGCGCAGCAAAAAGCGCGGCGTTCAGCCTTGACGCTGTTTGTGGCGCGGATCAGAGCTGCAAATCACGCGCACAACGCCTTTGCGCTTGATGATCTTGCAATTGCGGCAAATGCGCTTAACCGATGCCATCACTTTCATGATATTACCCTTTTTTCAAATCACTTCGCCCGGAACACGATCCGCGCACGCGACAGATCGTAAGGCGTCAATTCAACCGTTACCTTGTCGCCCGGCAAGATTCGGATGTAGTGCATCCGCATCTTGCCGGATATGTGTCCCAATACGACATGGCCGTTTTCCAGCTTCACCCTAAAGGTAGCGTTAGGCAGGTTTTCGATGACTTCACCCTGCATCTGGATAACATCGTCTTTGGCCATAAGTCCTTTCAACGCATCGGGACGCCGCCGCCTTTGAAATTAGCTTTCTTCAGCAGCGATTCATACTGTTGCGACATAACGTACGACTGCACCTGCGCCATGAAATCCATTGTGACGACGACAATGATCAGCAGCGACGTTCCACCAAAATAAAACGGCACGTTCCAGCGCAGTACCAAAAATTCAGGCAGCAGACAAACAAACACGATGTAGATCGCACCAGCCAGCGTCAGACGCGTCAGGATGCGGTCGATGTATCGCGCCGTTTGATCGCCCGGGCGGATGCCTGGGACGAAAGCGCCACTCTTTTTCAGGTTGTCGGCCGTTTCTCTGCTGTTGAACACCAGTGCGGTGTAGAAGAAGCAGAAGAAGACGATCGCCAACGCGTACAGCAACACGTACACGGGTTGACCGGGCTTAAGGGCTTCGGCCACGTTGTGCAACGTGTCTGCGAACCAGCTGGTACGCGACCCCGAACTAAACCAGTTCAGGATGGTTGCCGGGAAGAGAATGATCGACGATGCAAAGATCGGCGGAATCACGCCCGACATATTCAACTTCAGCGGCAGATGTGAAGACTGTCCGCCGTAAATCTTGTTACCGACTTGCCGCTTGGCGTAATTCACAAGAATCTTGCGCTGGCCGCGTTCGATGAACACCACCAGATACGTCACACCGGCAATCAGCGCGACCACGATAATCGCCGAGATGATGCTCATCGAGCCAGTTCGCACCAGTTCGAAAAGACCACCGATTGCGTTCGGGAAACCCGCCGCAATACCGCCGAAAATGATGATCGAGATACCGTTACCAAGCCCGCGTTCCGTGATCTGCTCACCCAGCCACATCAGGAACATCGTGCCGGTCACCAGCGTCACGACCGTCGTCAGCCGAAATACCATCCCCGGATCGATCACCAGGCCCGGCTGATTTTCCAGTGCGACGGCGATGCCGAACGCCTGGAACGTCGCCAGCAGGACCGTAAAGATACGCGTGTACTGCGTAATCTTCCGTTGCCCCGCCTGCCCTTCCTTTTTCAGCGCTTCGAGTTGCGGCGAGACAATCGCCAGCAACTGCATGATGATCGACGCCGAAATGTACGGCATGATCCCCAGCGCAAAAATCGTGAACCGCGAAAGTGCACCACCCGAGAACATGTTGAACATGCCAAGGATGCCGCCCGACTGGCTTTGGAACAACTTTGCCAGCTGGTCCGGGTCAATACCCGGCACCGGAATGTGCGCGCCGATACGGTAGACGATCAACGCCAGCAGCAGGAACACTGCACGCCGACGCAGATCGCCAAACTTCGCCGCGCTGCGACCGGGTTTTGCGAGACTCGGACTGTTAGCCAAGTACCTTCTCCGATGCAAATGCTAGTGACGGCAAATAACTTGCGCGTTACTCGGCAAAAGAGCCGCCGGCTGCTTCAATAGCAGCGCGCGCACCCTTCGTCGCACCCAGACCCTTCACAACGATCTTGCGCTTAAGCTCGCCCGTCGCGATGATCTTGGCGCTCTTGATCAGCTCGCCGAGCAGGCCGGCTTGCTTCAGAGCCAACAGATCGATTTCGTCGACCGGCAGCTTTTCCAGATCAGAGAGACGCACTTCACCGACGAATTCCTTCGTCAGCGAGGTGAAGCCACGCTTCGGCAGGCGACGTTGCAGCGGCATTTGACCGCCTTCGAAGCCAACCTTGTGAAAGCCGCCCGAACGCGACTTCTGACCCTTGTGACCGCGGCCAGCCGTCTTGCCCAGACCGGAGCCGATGCCACGGCCGACGCGACGCTTAGCGTGCTTCGAACCTTCAGCCGGCTTCAGGTTATTCAATTCCATTATCAACTCCTTGAGTCCTGGTCAGCCGCTTAGCTGATGACCTTAACGAGGTACGAAACCTTGTTGATCATGCCGCGCACAGCCGGCGTGTCCTGCAACTCGCTAACCGAGTTGAGTCGGCGCAGGCCCAAGCCACGCACCGTTGCACGGTGCGTTTCACGGGTGCCGATCAGGCTCTTGACGAGCTGGACCTTGACAGTTTTATCAGACATGGTGTCCACCTTAGCCCAGAATATCTTCGACGGACTTGCCGCGCTTCGCCGCGATATCACCCGGCGTCGACTGCTTACGCAGACCGTCGAGCGTTGCACGAACGAGGTTGTACGGGTTCGTCGAACCGTGGCTCTTGGCCACAACGTTCTGCACGCCCATCACGTCGAACACTGCGCGCATCGGGCCACCAGCGATCACACCGGTACCGTCCTTCGCCGGAGCGAGGAGGACCATCGATGCGCCGTGCTTACCGTGCACTTCGTGTTGCAGGGTACCGTTCTTAAGCGGCACCTTGAACATGTTGCGGCGAGCCTGTTCCATCGCCTTCTGAACAGCGACCGGCACTTCCTTCGCCTTGCCCTTGCCCATACCGACGCGGCCATCACCGTCACCAACCACGGTCAGTGCGGCAAAACCGAGAATCCGGCCGCCCTTCACAACCTTGGTCACGCGGTTGACCGAAATCATCTTTTCGCGCAGGCCGTCGTCGCGTTCGTCAGCCTGAACTTTCGCTTGCATCTTTGCCATGACGAATTCTTCCCTTAGAACTTGAGTCCGGCTTCGCGCGCCGCATCAGCCAGCGCTTTCACGCGGCCGTGGTAACGGAAACCCGAACGGTCGAAGGCGACGGATTCGATGCCGGCAGCCTTAGCCTTTTCTGCAATGCGCTTACCGATCAGGGTCGCAGCAGCGACGTTGCCGCCCTTGCCAGTCTGATCAGCCAGTTGCGCACGCACTTCGGCTTCGAGCGTCGACGCGCTGGCGAGCACCTTGGTGCCGCACGGCGAGAACACTTGCGCATAGATGTGCGTGTTCGTGCGATGCACGGCGAGACGCGCGACCTGCAGCTCAGCGATCTTGATACGCGTCTGACGAGCGCGGCGCAGGCGAGATTGAGTCTTATCCATGATTGCGCACCCTTACTTCTTCTTCGTTTCTTTGAGGATCACAACCTCGTTGGCGTAACGCACACCCTTGCCCTTGTAGGGCTCCGGCGGGCGATAGCCGCGCACTTCTGCAGCGACCTGGCCAACTTGTTGCTTATTGATCCCCTTGATCACGATTTCGGTTTGCGTCGGGGTTTCAGCCTTGACGCCTTCCGGCATCTGGTGCACCACGGGGTGCGAGAAACCCAGCGACAGGTTCAGCTTGTCGCCTTGCGCCTGTGCGCGGTAACCGACGCCAACCAGCGTCAGCTTGCGCTCGAAACCCTTCGTCACGCCGTTCACCATGTTCGCAACCAGTGCGCGCATCGTGCCCGACATCGCATTCGCTTCGCGGCTTTCGTCCACCGGCTCGAACTTCAGCGTGCCGTTGTCGTTCACCACCTTCACGAGGCTGTTTGCAGCCTGCGAAATCGTACCCAGCGGGCCCTTGACGGTAATGCGTTCGTCGCTCAGGGCCACTTCTGCGCCTTGCAGCGCGATCGGGCTTTTACCTACTCGAGACATGTTTCTCTCCTTTCGGCCTTAAGCGACGTAGCAGATGACTTCGCCGCCAACGCCCGTTGCACGCGCCTTGCGGTCCGTCATCACGCCCTTCGGCGTCGACACGATTGCCACGCCGAGGCCATTCATGACCACGGGGATGTCGTTACGGCCGCGGTACACACGCAGACCAGGCTTCGAAACGCGTTCAATGCGCTCGATCACCGGACGGCCAGCGTAGTACTTCAACACGATGTTCAATTCAGACTTCGCACCTTCGGACTTCACTGCGAAATCATCGATATAGCCTTCGTCCTTCAGGACCTGCGCAATCGCAACCTTGACTTTCGACGAGGGCATTGTCACCGAAACTTTCTCAACCATCTGCGCATTGCGGATGCGAGTCAGCATATCGGCGATAGGATCACTCATGCTCATTTACGTTTCTCCTATTACCAGCTCGCCTTGGTCAGGCCAGGGATCTCGCCGCGGAACGCGATTTCGCGAATCTTGTTACGCGCCAGCCCGAATTTACGGAACGTGCCACGTGGGCGACCGGTAATTGCGCAACGATTGCGCTTACGGGTCGGGTTAGAGTTGCGCGGCAGTTGTTGCAGTTCCAGACGTGCTGCGTAATGCTCTTCGTCCGACTTGCTCATATCGCCAATGATCGCTTTCAGCTCAGCACGCTTGGGAGCGTACTTAGCGGCCAGGCGAGCACGCTTCTTTTCACGTTCGATCAGTGCCAGTTTAGCCACGGTAACCTCAGTTTCTGAACGGGAACTTGAAGCTGGCGAGCAGAGCCTTTGCTTCGTCGTCGGTCTTCGCAGTTGTCGTGATGCTGATGTTCAGCCCACGCAGTGCGTCGATCTTGTCGTAGTCGATTTCGGGGAAAATGATCTGCTCTTTCACACCGATGTTGTAGTTGCCGCGACCATCGAACGCACGACCCGACACGCCACGGAAGTCGCGCACACGGGGGAGCGCAACCGTCACGAAACGGTCCAGAAATTCGTACATTGCCTGACCACGCAACGTGACCATTGCACCGATCGGATAGCCCTGACGGATCTTGAAGCCAGCGATTGCCTTGCGTGCCTTCGTGATCACCGGCTTCTGGCCTGCGATCTTCGTCAGGTCGCCAACGGCGTTTTCGATGATCTTCTTGTCAGCAACCGCTTCGCCAAGGCCCATGTTCAGGGTGATCTTGGTGATGCGCGGCACTTCCATCACGGACTTGTAACCGAACTTCTCGATGAGGCCGGGTACAACCTTCTCTTTGTAAAACTCTTGCAAACGAGCCATTTTTTTACTCCGCAGCGTCAGGCGCTCAGCACGGCACCGGTCGTCTTAAGGAAACGGACTTTCTTGTCTCCCTCGACCTTGATGCCTACACGCGACGCCTTGCCATTCGCGTCGACCAATGCGACGTTCGAAATTTGCAGCGGCATCGTCTTGGCTTCCACACCACCCGTCGTACCCTTCATCGGGTTCGGCTTGACGTGCTTCTTGACGAGGTTGATGCCCTCGACAATTACCTTGTCTTCGCCAACGGACAGCACGACGCCGCGCTTGCCTTTATCTTTGCCGGTGATGACGATAACTTCGTCACCTTTGCGAATCTTGTTCATCGCGACTCCTTACAGCACTTCAGGTGCCAACGAAACGATCTTCATGAATCGTTCGCTGCGCAACTCGCGCGTAACAGGCCCGAAAATACGGGTGCCAATAGGTTCGAGCTTGGCATTCAACAGCACTGCAGCATTGCCATCGAACTTGATCAGCGAGCCGTCCTGACGGCGCACGCCCTTGGCGGTGCGAACCACCACGGCGTTGTAAATTTCGCCTTTCTTCACGCGCCCGCGCGGCGTTGCTTCTTTGACGGTCACCTTGATGATGTCGCCAATGCTGGCATAACGACGCTTCGAGCCGCCGAGAACCTTGATGCACATGACTTCACGCGCACCGGTGTTGTCGGCCACTTCAAGCCGAGTTTCGGTCTGGATCATGGTTTATCTATCCCAACTTAATCCGGTCACACCACCATGGCGTACCCGGTCAGTCTTGGTCCCGTCAGCCAATCGGCTGCTTGGGTATGAACAGCAGCGACGGCAAACGAAACCCGCCATCGCAATCCGGTGAATCCTTCGGAACAGACTGGCGCCTGAACCGCTTCCCCCACCAACTTCGCCCGCGACGGGGCTCCCATAAAAGAGGGAAGACCGAGATTATAACTGATAATCTCGGTCTTGCAAGCGAAACTTACTGCGATTTCAACTATTCCTACAACTTTGCGGCGTCAGATGACGCGAGCAGCCTCGACCAGGCGAGCCACAACCCAAGCTTTCGTCTTCGAAATCGGACGCGTTTCCTGGATTTCAACGAGGTCACCCTCGTTGTACGTGTTCGCATCGTCGTGCGCGTGGTACTTCTTCGAACGCACAACGTACTTGCCGTAGATCGGGTGCTTCACGCGGTGCTCAACCAGCACGGTGACCGTCTTGTCCATCTTGTTGCTGACGACCTTGCCGACCAGCGTCCGCTTGAGCGAGGTTTTTACGCTATCGTTCATTTCTGGTTCGCCTTCTCAGTCAGGACGGTCCGCACACGTGCGATGTCGCGACGAACCTTCTTCAGTTGGCTCGTGTTCGTGAGCTGCTGGGTCGCGAGTTGCATGCGCAGGCCGAATTGCGCCTTCAACAGGTCCGACAGCTCCTTGTTGAGCGCGGCCTGATCTTTCTGGTGAAGTTCGGAAGCCTTCATCATTTACTCCTTAGGCGCCGAGCTGACGCACGATAAACGTCGTCTTGAGCGGCAGCTTAGCTGCAGCCAGACGGAACGCTTCGCGTGCCAGCTCTTCGGTTACGCCGTCCATTTCGTACAGCATCTTGCCCGGTTGAATCTCCGCGACGTAGTACTCAGGGTTACCTTTACCGTTACCCATACGTACTTCAGCCGGCTTGTGCGAGATCGGCTTGTCCGGGAAGATGCGGATCCAGATGCGGCCACCACGCTTGATGTGACGCGTCATTGCACGACGTGCCGCTTCAATCTGGCGCGCGGTCAAGCGACCACGACCGATAGCCTTCAGGCCGAACTCACCGAACGACACCGCGTTGCCGCGGGTAGCGATACCGGTGTTACGACCCTTCTGCTCTTTGCGATATTTTCTGCGTTTCGGTTGCAGCATCGTTATTCTCCAGTCTTCCCGCCGTCGCCGGCACCGCCAGCACGACGGGGAGCGCCACGGCGTGCACCTGCCGGGCCACCACCTTCACCATCCCGACGCGGACGACGATCGCCACCCGGACGTGCGTTGCGGCGCGGACGCTTTTCTTCGGCGACTTCTTCAACCACCGGTGCGTCGTTGCGGCCGAGCGTGTCGCCCTTGTAGACCCACACCTTCACGCCGATGATGCCGTACGTCGTCTTCGCTTCCGAAGTTGCGTAGTCGATATCAGCACGCAGCGTATGAAGGGGCACGCGACCTTCGCGATACCATTCCGTACGAGCGATTTCGATACCGTTCAGGCGGCCAGCGCTCATGATCTTGATGCCTTGAGCACCCAGACGCATTGCGTTTTGCATCGCACGCTTCATCGCGCGGCGGAACATAATCCGACGCTCGAGTTGTTGCGTGATCGAGTCAGCGATCAGTTGTGCATCGGTTTCCGGCTTGCGGATTTCTTCGATGTTGACGTGGACCGGAACGCCCATGCGGCGTTGCAGTTCCGACTTCAGCAGCTCGATATCCTCGCCCTTCTTACCGATGACGACACCCGGACGCGAGCTATAAATCGTGATGCGCGCGTTTTTCGCCGGACGCTCGATAACGACGCGACCAACCGAAGCGTTTTTCAACTTCTTCTTCAGGTATTCACGAACACCGATGTCTTCCTGCAACATCGCCGCGAAATTGTTGTTGTTCGCGTACCAACGCGACGCCCAATTGCGGCTGACGGCCAAACGGAAGCCAGTCGGATGAATTTTCTGTCCCATCGTATGACCCCTTAATTCCCGACCGTCACAGTGATGTGACAGGATTGCTTCTCGATGCGGTTACCGCGGCCTTTAGCGCGCGCAGTAAAACGCTTGAGCGATGCAGCCTTGTCGACCATGATGCTCGTTACCTTGAGCTCGTCGATATCGGCGCCTTCGTTATGCTCCGCATTCGCGATCGCCGACAGCACGACCTTTTTCACGATTCCCGCAGCCTTCTTCGGCGAGAACGTCAGAACGTTCAGCGCCTTGTCGACCGGCAAACCGCGGATCTGGTCAGCCACAAGGCGCGTTTTCTGCGCCGAGATGCGGGCACCGCGATGAATTGCTTTCACTTCCATCATGAGCCCCTTATTTCTTAGCCTTCTTGTCGGCTGCGTGACCCTTGAACGTCCGGGTCAATGCAAACTCGCCAAGCTTGTGGCCGACCATATTTTCCGAGATGTACACCGGAACGTGTTGACGGCCGTTGTGCACAGCAATCGTCAAACCGATGAAATCCGGCAGAATCGTCGAACGACGCGACCATGTTTTGATCGGCTTCTTGTCACGCGCAGCGGCTGCCGACTCAACTTTCTTCAGCAAATGGGCGTCGCAGAACGGACCTTTTTTTACAGAACGTGCCATTGCCTACTCCTTAACGCTTGTGACGGCGCTGGACGATCATGCTCGTCGTGCGCTTGTTGCTGCGGGTGCGATAGCCCTTAGCAGGCGTGCCCCACGGGCTCACCGGATCGCGACCTGCAGCCGTCTTGCCTTCACCACCACCGTGCGGGTGATCGACCGGGTTCATTGCAACGCCACGCACCGTCGGGCGGATACCGCGCCAGCGGTTCGCGCCAGCCTTACCGATTTGACGGAGGCTGTGCTCTTCGTTGCCAACTTCACCAATCGTCGCGCGGCATTCAACGTGAACGCGGCGGATTTCACCAGAGCGCAGGCGGACCTGTGCGTAGATGCCTTCACGAGCCAGCAACATCGCCGACGTGCCAGCCGAACGCGCCATTTGCGCGCCCTTGCCCGGCAGCATTTCGATGCAGTGGATCGTCGTACCGACCGGAATGTTGCGGATCGGCAGCGTGTTGCCTGCCCGGATCGGAGCTTCCGAACCCGACATCAGTTGCTGGCCAACCGTCACACCCTTCGGAGCGATGATGTACTTGCGCTCGCCGTCTGCGTACAGAACCAGCGCGATGTTCGCGCTACGGTTCGGATCGTACTCAAGACGTTCGACCTTTGCCGGAATGCCGTCCTTGTTGCGACGGAAATCGACGACACGGTAGTGATGCTTGTGACCACCACCCTTGTGACGCGTGGTGATGTGGCCGTTGTTGTTACGGCCGGCGGTCGTGGATTGCGAGTCGAGCAGCGGTGCGAACGGCTTGCCCTTATGCAGATCCTTGTTGACCACCTTGACCATCGCACGGCGACCCGGCGAAGTCGGCTTAACTTTAACGATTGCCATGATTACTTGGCCTCCGCTTCAAAGTTGATTTCCTGGCCGGGCTTCAGGCAGACGTACGCCTTCTTCACGTCCTTGCGCTTGCCCATGAAGCGGCCAAAGCGCTTGGCTTTGCCCTTCGAGACCAGCACGTTGACGGAATTGACTTCCACCTTGAACAGCAGCTCGACTGCAGCTTTCACTTCCTGCTTCGTGGCATCGGGCGCGACTTCGAACACAACTTGCTCGTTCTTGTCGGCCACCAGCGTCGCCTTTTCGGAGATCACCGGCGCGAGCAGGACCTGCATCAAACGATGATCGTTCTTGCGAATCTCGCTCATGACAGCAACTCCTCGATCTGGGCGACCGCAGCCTTCGTGATCAGGATCTTCTTGAAGTAGATCAGCGACAGCGGGTCGGCGTAACGCGGCTCGACAACTGCCACATGGGCGAGGTTGCGCGACGCGAGGTACAGGTTTTCGTCAACCGTGTCGGTAATCACCAGCACGGAGTCGAGACCCATCGCCTTGAATTTTTCGGCCAGCAGCTTCGTCTTCGGCGCTTCGAGCGTCAGCTCGTCGACCACCGAGATGCGGCCTTCGCGGGCCAGCTGCGAGAAGATCGAGCAGAGACCTGCGCGATGCATCTTCTTGTTGACCTTGTGCGAAAAGTTTTCCTCGGGCGAATTCGGGAAAATCCGGCCACCGCCGCGCCACAACGGGCTCGACGACATACCGGCACGGGCGCGGCCCGTACCCTTCTGGCGCCACGGCTTCTTGGTCGTGTGCTTGACTTGCTCACGGTCTTTCTGCGCGCGGTTGCCGCTACGGGCATTCGCTTGATACGCCACCACAACCTGGTGAATCAGGGCTTCGTTGTAATCGCGGCCGAACACTACGTCCGACGCGCTAACGCCTGCACCTTCCTGACCATTGGCATTCAGGAGCTTAAGTTCCATTATTTCGCTCCTTTCACGGCACGCGTCTTCACGGCCGGCGTAACGAATACCTTGCCACCCTTCGCACCCGGAACGGCGCCCTTGACCAGCAACAGCTTGCGGTCAGCGTCGATACGAGCGATTTCGAGGTTTTGCACGGTTACCGTATCGTCACCCATGTGACCGGTCATGCGCTTACCCGGGAAAACACGACCCGGATCCTGCGCCATACCGATCGAACCCGGCACGTTGTGCGAGCGCGAGTTACCGTGCGATGCACGGCCGGATGCGAAGTTGTAACGCTTGATGGTACCGGCGTAGCCCTTACCGATCGACACGCCTTGCACGTCGACCTTCTGGCCTACTTCGAACAGGTCGGGACCGACCACGGTGCCGTTCGACAACTCGGCAGCCTTGGCAGCATCGATCTGGAATTCTTTGAGGATTTCACCGGCTTGAACACCGGCTTTGGCGAGATGACCGGCCAACGGCTTCGTCACGCGCGATGCACGGCGCGTACCGAATGCAACCTGCACGGCGGTGTAGCCGTCGGTTTCAACAGTCTTGATCTGCGTCACGCGGTTGTCGGACACGTCCAGCACGGTAACGGGAATCGAATCCCCTTCTGCCGTGAAGATACGGGTCATGCCAACCTTGCGACCTACGAGTCCAAGGCTCATCGTTTTCTCCATTCCCGACTGCGATTGGTCGGGGCTAATTTACAAAATGCCGGTGCCGTTTCGGGCGTGAAATCACGCTGCAGCACACCGACTTTTTTGCGCAAATGCGCGAAAAGCCTTGCATTATAGCGAGGCTTTTCGTTTTCCGCAAGCAATCAATGACTTAGCGTTGCCCGGCACGCCAGGCAACCTCTGGAAGCCTTATTGCAGCTTGATTTCCACGTCCACGCCAGCCGGCAGGTCCAGCTTCATCAGTGCGTCAACGGTCTTGTCCGTCGGATCGACGATGTCCATCAGACGTTGGTGCGTACGGATTTCGAGCTGATCGCGCGACGTCTTGTTGACGTGCGGCGAACGCAGGATGTCGAAACGTTGAATGCGGGTCGGCAGGGGCACCGGACCACGAACGATTGCGCCAGTCCGCTTTGCCGTGTCGACGATTTCGGCTGCCGATTGATCGATCAGGCGATAGTCGAAAGCCTTCAGGCGAATGCGGATTTTCTGGTTCTGCATGACAATTCCTTGGAAAGAGCGAGGCGGTATTGCGCCGCCAGATAGTAAAAGAACGTAGAGCCGGGCTGGGATAGGAGTAAGCGCTGAAGCGCCAACTCCTATCGACACGCCATGGTGCTGGCGCCCGGCTCCGGGCACCACTTACTGCAACTTCAACCCTCGATTTTACTCGAGAATCTTAGCGACCACACCTGCGCCGACCGTACGGCCACCTTCGCGGATTGCGAAGCGCAGACCTTCTTCCATCGCGATCGGGTTGATCAGCTTCACCGTGATCGACACGTTGTCGCCCGGCATGACCATTTCCTTGTCCTTCGGCAACTCGATCGAGCCCGTCACGTCCGTTGTACGGAAGTAGAACTGCGGACGATAGTTGTTGAAGAACGGCGTGTGGCGGCCGCCTTCGTCCTTGCTCAGCACGTACACTTCAGCCGTGAAGTGCGTGTGCGGGTTGATCGAACCCGGCTTCGCCAGAACCTGGCCACGCTCCACGTCTTCACGCTTCGTGCCGCGCAGCAGGATACCCACATTGTCGCCTGCCTGACCCTGGTCGAGCAGCTTGCGGAACATTTCCACGCCCGTGCAGGTCGTCTTCACCGTCGGCTTGATACCGACGATTTCGATTTCCTCGCCAACCTTCACGACGCCGCGCTCAACGCGCCCCGTCACCACCGTGCCGCGACCCGAGATCGAGAACACGTCTTCCACCGGCATCAGGAACGCACCGTCAACTGCGCGCTCCGGCGTCGGGATGTACGTGTCCAGCGCGTCGGCCAGATTCATGATCGCCACTTCGCCCAGCTCGCCCGTGTCGCCTTCCAGCGCCAGCTTGGCCGAACCCTTGATGATCGGCGTGTCGTCGCCCGGGAAGTCGTACTTCGACAGAAGTTCGCGAACTTCCATCTCGACGAGTTCCAGCAGCTCAGCGTCGTCCACCATGTCGCACTTGTTCAGGAACACGATGATGTACGGAACGCCAACCTGACGCGCCAGCAGGATGTGCTCACGCGTTTGCGGCATCGGGCCGTCTGCAGCCGAGCACACCAGGATCGCGCCGTCCATCTGCGCTGCGCCCGTGATCATGTTCTTCACATAGTCAGCGTGGCCCGGGCAGTCGACGTGGGCGTAGTGGCGGTTAGCCGTTTCGTACTCGACGTGTGCCGTGTTGATCGTGATACCACGTGCCTTTTCTTCCGGCGCCGCGTCGATCTGGTCGTATGCCTTCGCTTCGCCGCCAAACTTCTTGGTCAGCACCGTCGTGATCGCTGCCGTCAGCGTGGTCTTGCCGTGGTCAACGTGACCGATCGTGCCGACGTTCACGTGCGGCTTGGTCCGTTCGAATTTACCTTTAGCCATGTTTCTCTTCTTTCAAAAAGTTAATCGTTGAATGACTTGCCGCGCGATTACTTCGACTTGGCGTTGATGATCGCTTCCGACACGTTACGCGGTGCTTCGGAGTAATGCTTGAACTCCATCGTGTACGTTGCACGACCTTGGGTCAGCGAACGCAGCGAGGTCGAGTAGCCGAACATTTCCGACAGCGGGACTTCGGCGCGAACGATCTTGCCGCCGCCAACCATGTCGTCCATGCCCTGAACGATGCCGCGACGACCCGACAGATCGCCCATCACGTTGCCCATGTAATCTTCAGGCGTTTCGACTTCCACAGCCATCATCGGTTCGAGGATGACCGGTTGAGCCTTGCGCATTGCTTCCTTGAACGCCATCGAACCGGCCATGCGGAACGCATTTTCGTTCGAGTCGACGTCGTGGTACGAACCGAACGTCAGGTGAACCTTCACGTCAACGACCGGGAAGCCTGCCAGCACGCCAGCCTTCAGCGTTTCCTGGATACCCTTGTCGACTGCCGGGATGTATTCACGCGGAATCACACCGCCCTTGATCTCGTCCAGGAACTCGTAGCCCTTGCCCTGCTCATTCGGCTCGAGCGTAATGACCGCGTGACCGTACTGGCCGCGACCACCCGACTGCTTGACGAACTTACCGTCAACGTCTTCCGCCTTGCCGCGGATCGTTTCACGATACGCCACTTGCGGCTTGCCGACGGTTGCTTCGACGCCGAATTCACGCTTCATCCGGTCGACCAGAATTTCCAGGTGGAGCTCGCCCATGCCCGAAATAATGGTTTGACCCGATTCTTCGTCCGTTTGAACGCGGAACGACGGATCTTCCTGAGCCAGACGGTTCAGGGCCAGACCCATCTTTTCCTGGTCCGGCTTCGTCTTCGGCTCAACAGCCTGCGAAATCACCGGCTCCGGGAAAATCATGCGTTCGAGCACGATCGGGTGCAGCGGATCGCACAGCGTGTCGCCCGTGGTTGCGTCTTTCAGGCCGACAGCCGCAGCGATGTCGCCTGCGTGCACTTCCTTGATTTCTTCACGCTGGTTTGCGTGCATCAGCAGAATACGACCGAGACGTTCCTTCTTGTCCTTGGTCGCGTTCAGCAGCGTGTCGCCCGACTTCGTCGTGCCGGAGTACACACGGAAGAAGATCAGCTGGCCGACAAACGGGTCGGTCATGATCTTGAATGCGAGGGACGAGAACTTCTCGTCGTCAGCCGCGCGACGTTCAGCCTTTTCACCGTTTTCGAGTTCGCCCGTAACCGGCGGAATGTCGATCGGCGACGGCAGGAAGTCGAGCACGGCGTCCAGCATGCGTTGCACGCCCTTGTTCTTGAACGCGGTACCGCACAGCATCGGCTGGATTTCGCAAGCGATCGTACGGTCGCGCAGACCCTTGACGATTTCTGCTTCCGTCAACTCACCTTCTTCGAGGTACTTGTTCATCAGGTCTTCGCTCGATTCAGCCGCAGCTTCGACCATCTTCTCGCGCCATTCATTGCACGTGTCGACGAGTTCTGCCGGGATTTCTTCGTACGAGAACTTCGTGCCTTGGGACGCTTCGTCCCAAATGATCGCTTTCATCTTCAGCAGATCGACCACGCCCGTGAACGATTCTTCAGCGCCGATAGGCACCACGACCGGAACCGGGTTCGCCTTCAGACGCAGCTTGAGCTGGTCGTAGACCTTGAAGAAGTTCGCGCCGGTGCGGTCCATCTTGTTGATGAACGCGAGACGGGGAACCTTGTACTTGTTAGCCTGACGCCACACGGTTTCCGACTGGGGCTGCACGCCGCCCACTGCGCAATACACCATGCATGCGCCGTCGAGCACGCGCATCGAGCGCTCAACTTCAATCGTGAAGTCAACGTGGCCCGGGGTGTCGATGATGTTGATGCGGTGCTCAGCGCGGTCGCCGGCCATGCCTTTCCAGAATGCCGTGGTAGCAGCGGACGTGATCGTGATGCCGCGTTCCTGCTCCTGCTCCATCCAGTCCATGGTGGCAGCGCCGTCGTGAACTTCACCAATCTTGTGGTTCACGCCGGTGTAGAACAGGATGCGCTCGGTCGTCGTCGTTTTGCCGGCGTCGATGTGAGCGCTAATACCGATGTTACGGTAGCGCTCGATAGGTGTCTTGCGAGCCACTTTGATCCTCTATTGGGATGACGCGATGCGAGAAAATACCCATCGCGCTGTAACACAAACGGGCGAGGCGCTTTGTAAGCGCACCCGCCCGGAATTTCTTTCCGCTTTTTCTGCTAAACCCGGGTTCGGGAAGCTTAGAAACGGAAGTGCGAGAACGCCTTGTTGGCTTCTGCCATCCGGTGAACTTCGTCGCGCTTCTTCATCGCGCCGCCACGGCCTTCGGCCGCTTCGGAGAGTTCACCTGCCAGACGCAGGGCCATCGACTTCTCGCTGCGCTTCTTCGCGGCTTCACGCAACCAACGCATCGCCAATGCCATACGACGCGACGGACGCACTTCGACCGGAACCTGATAGTTCGCACCACCAACGCGGCGGCTCTTAACTTCCACCACCGGCTTGACGTTGTTGAGCGCTACCGTGAACACTTCCAGCGGGTCCTTGCCACCCTTGGTCTGGATCTGTTCGAAAGCGCCGTACACGATGCGCTCAGCAACCGACTTCTTGCCGGAGAGCATCAGCACGTTCATGAACTTAGCTACATCTACGTTACCGAACTTCGGATCCGGCAACACTTCCCGCTTGGGGACTTCGCGACGACGCGGCATGTTTCTTCCTTTAACTTTTCAGTTGGAGCTATTTTTTAGCCCCGCGGCCACCAACTAACCCGATTCATCTCTAACGACTTACCAGCCTGGTCGGGTGACCACTTACTCGACAGCACCGGCGATTCCGGCACCACCGCTATTACCGCCTTTACAGGCGACCTGAAACTACACTGGCCGGCTAATTACTTGCCAGCTTATTTGCCTGCTTTTGCACGCTTCGCACCGTACTTCGAGCGAGCCTGCTTACGATCCTTGACGCCCTGGGTATCCAGCGAGCCACGAACCATGTGGTAACGCACACCCGGCAAGTCCTTAACACGGCCGCCGCGAATCAGCACGACCGAGTGTTCCTGCAGGTTGTGGCCTTCACCACCGATATACGAAATAACTTCGAAGCCGTTCGTCAGACGAACCTTGGCAACCTTACGCAGTGCCGAGTTAGGCTTCTTCGGCGTCGTGGTGTACACACGGGTGCACACGCCGCGACGCTGGGGGCAGTCCTGCAAAGCCGGGCTCTTGCTCTTCGTCGTTTCCGACGCGCGGCCTTTGCGAACCAGTTGATTGATGGTTGGCATTGTTTATTCCTGAAATTGAACAAAATCGACGCATCTGTTTCCGGGCAAAGCAGAAACGATTGCGCATCGAACTTCCGGACCGAGGGATCGGCGCACGAATTGACTTCGCACACAGGCATTCCAAGAACCGGAACCTAGCATAATATTCCGAAAATGCTAAGGGAGTCAACAGGTTGCGATGTTTCGCACGCCTGCCGACCTCAAACTGCGCTCGCCGGCGCTTAGTCGGCGCCGACGACTTCCAGCAATTCGTCGCCGAAACGGTCCAGTTTGCGGGCGCCCATGCCCGGAATGCCACGCAAATCCTCAATGGAATCAGGGCCGTTGCGGGCAATTTCGGCCAACGTGGCGTCGTGGAAGATGACGTAGGCCGGCACGCCGTCGCTTTTCGCAGTCTCCGTGCGCCAGGCGCGCAGGCGCTCCCAGCGGGCGCGCTCGCGCGGGCCCATGCCGATCGTCGGGTCGGCGCGTTCGCTGGTGCGGCTGGATGACTGGCGGGTACGCGTCGGCTTCACGTAACGGCGCATTGTTACGTTCTGCTCGCTCTTCAGCACTGCTTTGGCGGCTTCGGTCAGCACCAGCGAGCCGAAGCCTTCGTGGTCGACGGCGAGGTAGCCAAATGCGACGAGCTGGCGAAAAATGGCGCGCCACTCCGGCTCGCCGAGTGCCGCCCCGATCCCGAAAGTAGTGAGCTTCTCGTGGCCTCGCTGCAGTATCTTCTCGCTACGGTTGCCACGCAGAATATCGATCAGGTGCCCCGCGCCAAAGTGAAAGCCACTCGCCCGCTGCGCGCGGAACACACATGACAACGCCATCTGCGCTTCGCGCGTCGCGTCCCACGTGTCGGGCGGTTCGATGCAGTTATCGCAGTTGCCGCACGGCTTGCTCGACTCGCCAAAGTACGCAAGCAGCCGCACCCGGCGGCAGGTCGCCGCTTCGCACAGTCCGAGCAACGCGTCGAGCTTGCCGGTCTGCACGCGTTTATGCGCGTCGTCGGCGTCGGACTCGTCGATCATCTTGCGCTGCTGCACGACGTCGCCCAGACCGTACGCCATCCAGGCGTTCGCCGGCATGCCGTCGCGACCGGCACGCCCGGTTTCCTGGTAGTAACCTTCGACACTCTTCGGCAAATCAAGGTGAGCCACGAAACGCACGTCCGGCTTGTCGATCCCCATGCCGAACGCGATCGTCGCGCACATCACGATGCCCTCCTCGCGCTGGAACATCTCCTGATGCTTCTGGCGAATTTCGAACTCCATGCCGGCGTGGTACGGCAACGCGCGCATTCCCTTCTCTTTCAGCCACTCCGCCGTTTCTTCGACCTTGCGCCGCGACAGGCAATAGACAACGCCGGCGTCGGTCGTACCGTCCGGTTTCGAGTGTTCAGCGCGAATGAAGTCGAGCAATTGCGTGCGCGCATTGTCCTTTTCGACGATGCGATAGCGGATGTTCGGGCGATCGAAGCTTGATACAAAGATGCGCGCGTCATCCAGCGCGAGACGGTGGATGATTTCGTCGCGCGTGATCGCGTCGGCGGTCGCGGTGAGCGCGATGCGCGGCACGTTCGGAAAGCGCTCGTGCAGCACCGACAGCTGAATATACTCAGGACGGAAATCGTGACCCCATTGCGACACGCAATGCGCTTCGTCGATGGCGAACAGCCCGATGCGCGTACGCTCGAGCAATTCCTGGAAACGGGGCGTCATCAACCGTTCCGGCGCCACGTACAGCAAATCGATTTCGCCTTCGCGCAGCGCGCGCTCAGTGGCCATCGCTTCGGCGCTCGACAGCGTCGAATTCAGATACGCGGCCCTAACGCCCACTTCCTTCAGCGCGGCGACCTGGTCTTGCATCAATGCGATCAGTGGGGACACGACGATCCCCGCTCCGCAGCCTGCCTCCCGCCGCACCAGCGACGGGATCTGATAGCACAACGATTTGCCGCCGCCCGTTGGCATCAACACGAGACAATCGCCTCCGCCAGCGACGTGTTCGACAATTTCGCCTTGCTGTCCTCGGAATGCGGGGTAGCCAAAAACTTCGTTGAGGATTTCGAGCGAACGGGACATGAATTGGAGAGAAGCAGCGTGATGCCGGTGACACGAATTTTACCAACGCATTCGTGCTGCGCCCGCGCTTTGCGACAACGTTAGCCGTTCGGCCGACGAATCCACAAAAAACGCACAAAAATGAGGCGCCCGCGGTGCATGGGACAGGAGTAAGTGCTAAAGCACTAACTCCTGTCGACAAAAAAAAGCCGCTCAGTCGAAACTGAGCGGCTTCGCTGGCTTGTCAGCCCAAGCGGCTTGCGCCGCCCGGACTTACTCGCCTGAGTGCTGCTGTTCGGCAGCCGGGGTTTCCGGCGTACCGAATTCGAACGACTCTTCTGCTGCGATCTGATCGAAACGCTCGCGGTCGGACAGTTCCTTGCTCTTGCGTGCCTTGTGGAACGCGAGACCCGTACCAGCCGGAATCAGACGACCAACGATCACGTTTTCCTTCAGCCCGCGCAAATCGTCGCGCTTGCCCATGATCGCCGCTTCGGTCAGCACGCGGGTCGTTTCCTGGAACGACGCCGCGGAGATGAACGAATCGGTCGACAGCGATGCCTTCGTAATACCGAGCAGCACGTTGTCGTAGGTTGCCGGGATCTTGCCTTCCGCAGCCATCCGGTCGTTCTCGTCGAGCATATCCGAGCGCTCGACTTGTTCGCCCATGATGAAGCGCGTGTCACCGTTGTCGACGATCTGCACGCGGCGCAGCATCTGACGGACGATCACTTCAATGTGCTTGTCATTGATCTTCACGCCCTGCAGACGGTACACGTCCTGCACTTCGTCAACGATGTAGCGCGCCAGCGCTTCGACGCCCTGCAAACGCAGAATGTCGTGCGGATCAGCCGGACCATCGACAATCATTTCGCCCTTGTTGACGACCTGACCATCGTGCACCAGAACCTGCTTTTCCTTCGCGATCAGGAACTCGTGCTGATTGCCTTCGAGGTCCGTGATAACGAGACGCTGCTTGCCCTTCGTGTCCTTACCGAACGACGTCGTGCCCGTGACTTCCGCCAGAATGCCGGCGTCCTTCGGCGAGCGCGCTTCGAACAGTTCGGCCACACGCGGCAGACCACCGGTAATGTCGCGAGTCTTTTGCGATTCAACCGGGATACGTGCCAGCACTTCACCGACCTGCACTTGCTGACCGTCCTTCACGGTGATCAGAGCGCCGACCTGGAAGCCGATCTGCACCGAGTGCTCGGTGTTCGGGATCTTGACTTCTTCGCCGTTCGCGTCGAGCAGCTTGACCTGCGGGCGCACCGTCTTCGACGCTTGCGAACCGCGGCGCTTCACGTCGATCACGACCAGCGTCGAGAGACCCGTCACATCGTCGATCTGCTTGGCAACCGTCACGCCTTCTTCGACGTTTTCGAACTTCACCGTACCACCGTACTCGGTGATGATCGGACGCGTCATCGGATCCCACGTCGCCAGTTGCGTGCCGGCCTTGATCTGCGCGCCGTCCAGTTGCAACAGCGTCGCGCCGTACGGCACCTTGTGACGCTCACGCTCGCGGCCATGGTCGTCGGTGATCATCGCTTCGCCCGAACGCGAGATGACGATCTGCTCGCCCTTCGCGTTGGTGACGTAACGCATGGTCGCCGTGAAACGCACCGTACCGTTCGACTTGGCTTCAACCGACGAGGCCACTGCTGCACGCGATGCCGCACCACCGATGTGGAACGTACGCATCGTGAGCTGCGTGCCCGGTTCACCGATCGACTGAGCAGCGATCACGCCAACTGCTTCACCAACGTTGACCGACGAGCCACGACCCAGGTCGCGGCCATAGCAGGCTGCGCACAGACCGTAACGCGTTTCGCAAGTCAGCGGCGTACGCACGCGCACTTCGTCGATGCCGAGGCGTTCGATTTCTTCGACCGCGTCTTCGTCGAGCAACGTGCCCGTTTCGTACAGCGTTTCCTGCGTTTCCGGATTGACGACGTCAGCCACCGTCACGCGACCCAGGATACGGTCACGCAGCGCTTCGACGACTTCACCGCCTTCGACCAACGCCTTCATGGCGACGCCGTTGGACGTACCGCAATCGTCCTCGACCACCACCAGATCCTGCGTCACGTCGACCAGACGACGCGTCAGGTAACCCGAGTTTGCCGTCTTCAGTGCCGTATCAGCCAGACCCTTACGTGCACCGTGGGTCGAGATGAAGTACTGCAACACGTTCAGGCCTTCACGGAAGTTCGCCGTAATCGGCGTTTCGATGATCGAGCCGTCCGGCTTCGCCATCAGGCCACGCATACCGGCTAGCTGACGAATCTGAACCGCGGAACCACGAGCACCCGAGTCAGCCATCATGTAGATGGAGTTGAACGATTCCTGACGCGTTTCGTTGCCGTCGCGATCGACCACCGGTTCCGTCGACAGCTGTTCCATCATCGCCTTGCCGACCGCTTCCGACGTTGCCGACCAGATGTCGACCACGTTGTTGTAACGTTCTTGCGACGTGACGAGACCCGACATGTACTGACGGTCGTATTCCTTCACCTTCTTCGCGGCGTCGCCGACGATCTGTTCTTTCTGCGGCGGCACGAGCATGTCGTCGACGCAAATCGAAATACCGGCGCGCGTTGCCAGACGGAAACCCGACTGCATCAACTGGTCGGCGAAAATCACCGTTTCACGCAGACCGCACTTGCGGAATGCGGTGTTGATGAGGCGCGAGATTTCCTTCTTCTTCAACGGCTTGTTCAGCACCGAGAACGGCAGGCCCGGCGGAAGGATTTCCGACAGGATTGCACGGCCGACGGTCGTCGCGTACAGCGAGATCTTCGGCACGAACGCCGGCGCGCCTTCCGACTTGTCTTCGTTGTGGACCATTTCCGTGATCCGCACGTTGACGCGCGAGGCCAGCTCGACTTCCTTGTTCTCGTAAGCACGCAGTGCTTCCGACACGCCGGTGAACGTCAGGCCTTCGCCCTTGGCGTTCACTGCTTCACGCGTCGCGTAGTACAGGCCGAGCACGATATCCTGCGACGGCACGATCGACGGATCGCCGTTGGCCGGGAACAGGATGTTGTTCGACGCCAGCATCAGCGTACGCGCTTCCATCTGCGCTTCGAGCGACAGCGGCACGTGCACAGCCATCTGGTCACCGTCGAAGTCGGCGTTGAACGCCGCGCAAACGAGCGGGTGCAGCTGGATAGCCTTACCTTCGATCAGCACCGGCTCGAAAGCCTGAATGCCAAGACGGTGAAGCGTCGGCGCACGGTTCAGCATGACCGGATGCTCGCGGATCACCTCTTCGAGGATGTCCCACACCACCGGAGTCTGGTTCTCGACTTCCTTCTTCGCAGCCTTGATGGTGGTAGCGACACCCATCACTTCGAGCTTGTTGAAGATGAACGGCTTGAACAGTTCGAGCGCCATCAGCTTCGGCAGACCGCACTGATGCAGCTTGAGCGTCGGGCCGACCACGATCACCGAACGGCCCGAGTAGTCGACGCGCTTACCGAGCAAGTTCTGACGGAAACGACCGCCCTTACCCTTGATCATGTCAGCGAGCGACTTCAGCGGACGCTTGTTCGCGCCGGTCATTGCCTTACCGCGACGACCGTTGTCGAGCAGCGAATCGACGGCTTCCTGCAGCATCCGCTTTTCATTGCGGACGATGATTTCAGGCGCCTTCAGTTCGAGCAGACGCTTCAACCGGTTGTTACGGTTGATCACGCGGCGATACAGGTCGTTCAGGTCCGACGTCGCAAAGCGGCCGCCATCCAGCGGCACCAGCGGACGCAGTTCCGGCGGCAGCACCGGCAACACTTCGAGCACCATCCAGTCAGGCTTGATGCCCGAACGCTGGAAGGCCTCGAGCACCTTCAGGCGCTTCGCGTACTTCTTGATCTTCGCTTCCGAACCCGTGTTCTTGAGTTCAGTGCGCAGCATCTCGACCTGTTCGTCGATGTTGATCGCGCGCAGCAGTTCGCGAACGCCTTCCGCGCCCATCTCGGCACGGAATTCGTCACCGTACTCTTCGACCTTGTTGTAGTAATCCTCTTCCGTCATGATCTGCCGCGCTTTCAGCGGCGTCATGCCCGGATCGATCACCACGTATGCTTCGAAGTACAGCACGCGTTCGATGTCGCGCAGCGTCATGTCGAGCACCATGCCCAGACGCGACGGCAGCGACTTCAGGAACCAGATGTGAGCGACCGGCGAGGCCAGCTCAATGTGGCCCATCCGTTCGCGACGCACCTTCGCGAGCGTCACTTCGACGCCGCACTTTTCACAGATCACGCCACGATGCTTCAGGCGCTTGTACTTGCCGCAAAGGCATTCGTAGTCTTTGATCGGCCCGAAAATCTTCGCGCAGAACAGACCATCGCGTTCCGGCTTGAACGTCCGGTAGTTGATGGTTTCCGGCTTCTTGACTTCACCGAACGACCACGAACGGATCTTGTCTGGCGAGGCCAGACCGATCTTGATCGCGTCAAAAACTTCAGGCTGTTGGACTTGCTTGAATAGATCGAGCAGAGCTTTCATTGCTTTCTCTCCGTAGTCCGATTAGTTGCGGTCGAGGTCGATATCGATACCGAGCGAGCGGATTTCCTTCACGAGCACGTTGAAGGATTCCGGCATGCCGGCGTCGATCACGTGATCGCCCTTGACCAGGTTCTCATACACCTTGGTCCGGCCCGCCACGTCGTCCGACTTCACCGTCAGCATTTCTTGCAACACGTACGATGCGCCGTACGCTTCGAGCGCCCACACTTCCATTTCACCGAAACGCTGGCCACCGAACTGCGCCTTACCGCCCAACGGCTGCTGCGTCACGAGCGAGTACGGGCCCGTGGAACGCGCGTGCATCTTGTCGTCGACCAAGTGGTGCAGCTTCAGGTAGTGCATGTAGCCGACAGTCACCGTACGTTCGAACATCTCACCCGTGCGGCCGTCATACAGACGCACCTGGTTTTTCGACGGCGTCATGCCGAGGTTCTTCGCGATGTCGTCCGGGAATGCCAGATCCAGCGCGCGCGACATTTCTTCTTCCGTCGCACCGTCGAACACCGGCGTGGCAAACGGCACGCCTTCGCGCAGGTTCTTCGCCAGTTCGACGATTTCGTCGTCCGTGAAGCTGTCCAGCTCTTCAGCGCGGCCCGACTCGTTGTAGATCTTGGTCAGGAATTCGCGCAGTTCAGCGATCTTCGCCTGACGTTGCAGCATTTCTGCAATACGCCAGCCGAGACCCTTCGCGGCCCAACCCAGATGCACTTCGAGAACCTGACCCACGTTCATCCGCGACGGCACGCCGAGCGGGTTCAAAACGACGTCAGCCGGACGGCCATCGGCCATGTACGGCATGTCTTCGATCGGAACGATCTTCGACACCACGCCCTTGTTACCGTGACGGCCGGCCATCTTGTCGCCAGGCTGCAGACGACGCTTAACAGCCAGATACACCTTGACCATCTTCAGCACGCCCGGCGGCAGTTCGTCGCCTTGCGTGAGCTTCTTGCGCTTTTCTTCGAACGCCAGATCGAACTGGTGACGCTTCTGTTCGATCGAGTCCTTGATAGCCTCGAGCTGTGCCGCTGCTTCTTCGTCCGCGAGGCGGATGTCGAACCAATGGTAATGGTCGAGATCTTCCAGGTAAGCCTGTTCGATCTTCGTGCCCTTCGCGAGCTTCTTCGGACCACCGTTTGCGACCTTGCCGGTCAGCATACGTGCGAGACGCTGGAATGCATCGCCTTCCACGATACGCAGCTGGTCGTTCAGGTCGAGGCGATAACGCTTCAGTTCATCGTCGATGATCTGTTGCGCACGCTTGTCGCGCTGAATGCCTTCACGCGTGAACACTTGCACGTCGATGACCGTGCCGCTCATGCCCGACGGCACGCGCAGCGACGTATCCTTCACGTCCGAAGCCTTTTCACCGAAGATCGCGCGCAGCAGCTTTTCTTCCGGCGTCAGTTGGGTTTCGCCCTTCGGCGTGACCTTACCGACCAGCACGTCGCCTGCTTCGACTTCAGCGCCGATGTAGACGATGCCCGACTCGTCGAGACGGCCGAGTTGCACTTCAGCCAGGTTCGAGATGTCGCGCGTGATTTCTTCCGGTCCGAGCTTCGTATCGCGAGCTACGACGTTCAGTTCTTCGATGTGGATCGACGTATAACGGTCGTCCGCAACCACCTTCTCCGAGATCAAGATCGAATCTTCGAAGTTGTAGCCGTTCCACGGCATGAACGCGACCAGCATGTTCTGGCCGAGAGCCAGTTCGCCGAGGTCGGTCGATGCACCGTCAGCCAGCACGTCGCCACGCGACACGATATCGCCGACCTTCACGATCGGGCGCTGGTTGATGTTCGTGTTCTGGTTCGAACGCGTGTACTTGATCAGGTTGTAGATGTCCACGCCGACGTCGCCAGCAACAGCTTCATCATCGTTCACGCGGATCACCATACGGCCTGCGTCGACGTAATCGACCACACCACCGCGGAATGCCTGAACCGTCGTACCCGAGTCGACTGCCACCGTGCGTTCGATACCCGTACCGACCACGGCCTTTTCAGGACGCAGACACGGCACAGCCTGACGCTGCATGTTCGAACCCATCAATGCGCGGTTCGCGTCATCGTGCTCGAGGAACGGAATCAGCGATGCTGCCACCGAGACGATCTGCGACGGCGCCACGTCCATGTACTGGATGCGGTCCGGCGTCACCATCAGCGTTTCGCCTGCTTCACGCGACGACACCAGTTCGTCGGTCAGCGAGCCATCAGCAGCAACCGCCGCGTTCGCCTGAGCGATCACGTAACGGCCTTCTTCGATCGCCGACAGGTAATCGATCTGATCCGTCACCTTGCTGTCCACAACCTTGCGATACGGCGTTTCGAGGAAGCCGTATTCGTTCAGGTGCGCGTACAGTGCGAGCGAGTTGATCAGGCCGATGTTCGGACCTTCCGGCGTTTCAATCGGGCACACACGGCCGTAGTGGGTCGGGTGCACGTCGCGGACTTCAAAGCCAGCGCGCTCACGCGTCAAACCGCCCGGGCCAAGTGCCGATACACGGCGCTTGTGGGTGATTTCCGACAGCGGGTTGGTCTGGTCCATAAACTGCGACAGCTGCGACGAACCGAAGAACTCGCGAATCGCCGACGAAATCGGCTTCGAGTTGATCAGGTCGTGCGGCATCAGGTTTTCGCTTTCGGCCTGGCCGAGGCGTTCCTTCACAGCGCGTTCGACACGCACGAGACCTGCGCGGAACTGGTTTTCCGCCAGTTCGCCGACGCAACGCACACGACGATTGCCCAAGTGGTCGATGTCGTCCACTTCGCCCTTGCCGTTACGCAGTTCGACCAAGATCTTGATCGTTGCGAGGATGTCGTCGTCTTGCAGCGTCATCGGGCCGACGATTTCGTCGCGACCGACACGGCGGTTGAACTTCATACGACCCACCTTGGACAGGTCGTATGCGTCTTCGCTGTAGAACAGACGGTTGAACAGCGCCTCGACCGCTTCTTCGGTCGGCGGTTCGCCCGGACGCATCATGCGGTAGATCGCAATGCGTGCAGCCATCTTGTCCGCGGTTTCGTCGATACGCAGCGTCGACGAGATGTACGGACCTTGATCCAGATCGTTCGTGTAGAGCGTCTGGATGTCTTTGATCTTCGATTCGCGGAGCTTTTCGAGGACGGTTTCGGTGATTTCGTCGTTCGCGTTAGCGATGACTTCACCCGTGTCGCCGTCGACAACGTTCTTCGCGAGCACGCGGCCGAGCAGATAGTCTTCCGGCACCGAGATGAACTTCGTCTTCGCGTTGTCGAGATCGCGAATGTGCTTGGCGTTGATCCGCTTGTCCTTCTGGACGATCACGTTGCCATCACGGTCCGTAATGTCGAAACGTGCGACTTCACCACGCAGACGCTCCGGCACGAATTCCATCTGCGCGCCTTCCGGCATCAGCGTGAAATTGTCGAACACGAAGAAGTTTGCGAGGATCTGTTCCGGCGTCAGGCCAATAGCCTTCAGCAGGATCGTGACCGGCATCTTGCGACGGCGGTCAACGCGGAAGTACAGCACGTCCTTCGGATCGAATTCGAAGTCGAGCCACGAGCCGCGGTAAGGAATGATACGGGCCGAGAACAGGAGCTTGCCCGAGCTGTGCGTCTTGCCCTTGTCGTGTTCGAAGAACACGCCAGGCGAGCGATGCAACTGCGAAACGATCACGCGTTCCGTGCCGTTGATGACGAACGAACCCGTCGGCGTCATGAGCGGAATTTCGCCCATGTACACTTCCTGTTCCTTCACTTCCTTGACGACCGGCTTGCTCGGCGATTCCTTGTCGAGCAGCACCAGGCGCACCTTCGCGCGCAGTGCTGAGCAGTACGTCAAACCGCGCTGCTGACATTCCTTGATGTTGAATGCCGGCGGCGACAGCATGTAGCTGACGAACTCGAGACGCGCAAAACCGTTGTGCGAAACGATCGGGAAAACGGATGTAAACGCAGCTTGCAGGCCTTCCGGCTTGCGTTGCGTGGACGACGTGTCTGCTTGCAGAAACGTGCTGAATGATTCAAGCTGGGTAGCCAGCAGGAAAGGTACTTGGTGAACGATGGGGCGCTTCGCAAAACTCTTGCGAATGCGCTTCTTCTCGGTGAAGGAATATTGCATACGATCTCCGAATCACGGCGGGCATTGTTGTCGAGGCAGGATACCTTGATGAGACAACCCGAGTGTTCACCGACTGAGACCCGATGGCCGTCCGATGGCTTGAACGAGCCTAGAAGCTTGGTGGTTGGCCGCTACCAACCGCTGGCTGACGGCAGCGGATGCCTATGTTGCCCGCTACCCGACCAAACTTGCCTTCTGCAGTCGCTTCAGAAGACAAAGAGAAGCGCCGGTCAATATTGCCGATAGGCGATTTTCTTTGGCTTCTGGGACCCCTGTTCTTGCCGAAACCGGCTGACAAAAACATGGTTCCCACAAAGCACAAAAAGGCCGGCGGTGGAAAACCGCCAGCCTTCGCACAACGCGCCGAAACTTACTTGATTTCAGCCTTCGCGCCGGCTTCTTCCAACTTCTTCTTGGCTTCTTCAGCAGCAGCCTTCGGTACCGATTCCTTAACAGGCTTCGGTGCACCGTCGACCAGGTCCTTCGCTTCCTTCAGGCCGAGACCCGTCAGTTCACGAACAGCCTTAATGACCGAAACCTTGTTCGCGCCGACTTCCGTCAGGTTGACCGTGAATTCGGTTTGCTCTTCAGCAGCAGCAGCAGCGCCGCCGCCTGCCGGGCCTGCCACTGCAACAGCAGCTGCCGACACGCCAAACTTTTCTTCGAACGCCTTGACCAGCTCGTTCAGTTCCAGAACCGACATCGAGCTTACTGCCTCGAGGATGTCATCTTTTGCGATTGCCATTTGAAATACTCCTAAATTGAATTCGGATACAGCCAGCGATCAATCACGCTCGACTGAAGTGCGTTACGCAGCAGCTTCTTCGCCTTGTTTCTTTTCTGCCAGCGCGGCCAGAGCGCGCGCAAAGCCGGAAACAGGTGCTTGCATAACGTACAACAGCTTGGAGAGCAGTTCTTCGCGGCTCGGGATGTTTGCCAGCGCTTGCACGCCAGCCTTGTCCATCACCTTGCCTTCGTAGGAACCAGCCTTGATGATCAACTTGTCATTGCTCTTGCCGAAGTCGTTGACGACCTTAGCAGCTGCAATGGCATCTTCCGAGATGCCGTAGATCAGGGGACCGGTCATCTGCTCTGCCAAAGAAGCAAACGGGGTACCTTCAACAGCGCGACGCGCCAGCGTGTTTTTCAACACGCGAAGGTAAACCTGTTGCTCACGCGCTTTCGCGCGCAGCTTGGTCAGATCGCCAACCGTGATCCCACGATACTCAGCCAGAACCACGGTCTGGGCTTTCGCGACTTGCGCGGCAACCTCAGCAACGACGGCCTGCTTGCTTTCTTTATTGAGTGGCACGGTTAACCTCCAGATTCGATACACGCAGCGTGCGCCTTGTGTACCGCGTTCAATAACGGCGTCCGACCAGTCAGGAGTATTTCGACCGCCCGATGGCCACATTGCTGCGGACATCAAACGGTTTCATCACTACAAAACCTTTTCGGGTTCGCCATCTGCGTTGGCTTTGCATTAAGGGTTCGCCTACCTGCTGCGTTCCCGCCAACGGTCTTTGACAACCGGTCGCTCGATGCAGACTGCCATCTTGCGACCGCCCAAAGCCCATAAAACCGCCTCGACTCACATCGAGGCGATGAAATTTATTACTGTGCTGCGAGCGATGCCTGGTCGACGCGAACGCCAACGCCCATCGTGCTCGACAGTGCAACCTTACGCAGGTACACGCCCTTGCTCGTTGCCGGCTTCGCCTTTTGCAGCGCGTCGACGAGAGCGTTCAGGTTGCTACGCAGAGCCGTCGGCTCGAACGAAGCACGGCCAATCGTGGCGTGGATGATACCGGCCTTGTCGACACGGAATTGCACCTGACCAGCCTTGGCGTTCTTGACTGCAGTCGCGACGTCCGGCGTAACCGTGCCAACCTTCGGGTTCGGCATCAGGCCGCGCGGGCCGAGGATCTGACCGAGCGTACCGACAACGCGCATCGTGTCCGGTGAAGCGATCACGATGTCGAAGTCCAGCTTGCCAGCCTTGACTTGTTCAGCCAGGTCTTCCATACCGACGACTTCTGCGCCGGCTGCACGAGCTTGCTCAGCCTTTTCGCCTTGTGCGAACACAGCCACGCGAACCGACTTACCGGTACCTGCCGGCAGCACGACCGAGCCGCGAACCACTTGGTCCGACTTCTTCGCGTCGATGCCGAGTTGCACTGCAACGTCGATCGACTCGTCGAACTTCGCGCTTGCGCATTCCTTGACGAGCGACAGAGCTTCGTCGATCGCGTACAGCTTTTGACGATCAACCTTGGCTGCAAATGCTTGCAGACGTTTTGAAAGCTTAGCCATTTACACGCCCTCCACGGTGATGCCCATCGAGCGGGCGCTACCAGCGATCGTACGAACCGCTGCGTCCAGATCAGCTGCCGTCAGGTCGGGCATCTTGGTCTTGGCGATGTCTTCAGCTTGAGCGCGGGTGATCTTGCCGACCTTGTCGGTATGCGGCTTGGCTGAACCCTTGTCGATCTTCGCTGCCTTCTTGATCAGAACCGTAGCCGGCGGCGTCTTCAGAACGAACGTGAAGCTCTTGTCCGCGAACGCGGTGATCACGACCGGAATCGGCAGACCCGGTTCCATAGCTTGAGTCTGCGCGTTGAACGCCTTGCAGAACTCCATGATGTTCAGGCCGCGCTGGCCCAGTGCCGGACCGACCGGCGGCGACGGGTTGGCTTTACCTGCAGGAATCTGCAGCTTGATAAAGCCGATGATTTTCTTTGCCATTTTGAAAACCTCTTAGGAACGCCGCCCTAGTACAAGCGGACATTCAGTGAGTAGTAGCGCGCGTTCGCCGAAAAACAGACTACTTACGCTCCTCAACGGCCATTACGCGGACCGTAAGCGCGAAATACGGAACGCACCGACCGGTGCGCCCCGTAGAATTCTGGATTACAACTTTTCGACCTGGCCGAATTCCAGCTCGACCGGCGTTGCGCGGCCGAAGATTGTAACGGAAACACGGACGCGCGACTTTTCGTAGTTCACTTCTTCGACGCTGCCGTTGAAATCCGTGAACGGACCGTCCTTCACCCGCACCATCTCGCCCACTTCGAACAGGGTCTTCGGACGCGGCTTTTCCACGCCTTCCTGCATTTGCGACATGATCTTCTCGACTTCCCGCGGGGAAATCGGGCTCGGACGATTACGCGCACCGCCTACGAAACCCGTCACCTTGGCCGTGTTCTTCACGAGGTGCCACGTTTCGTCTGTCATTTCCATTTCCACAAGCACATAGCCCGGGAAGAAACGACGCTCGGTCACCGATTTGTGACCGCCTTTCACCTCGACCACTTCTTCAGTCGGAACGAGGATTTGACCAAACTGGTCTTGCATGCCGGCACGTTCGATGCGCTCTTGAAGCGCACGTTGCACGCTCTTCTCCATGCCGGAGTAGGCGTGCACCACGTACCAACGTTTGCCGCTCGGGGATGCCGGAGTATCGCTCATATCATTTCCAACCCAGAATCACCGAGAAAATCGCCCATTCGATGGATTTGTCGCTAATCCAAAGAAAGATCGCCATAACGAACACAAAGCCGAACACTACGAGCGTCGTCTGGGTGGCCTCTTTACGAGTCGGCCAGACAACCTTGCGAACTTCTTTGTACGAGTCTTTGGCGAAAGCGATGAAACCCTTGCCAGGCGCGGAGAGAAGACCGACTGCAACACCCGCGATAGCGCCAACAGCCAAGGCGGCTCCGCGGACGTACCATTCCTGGCCGCTGAGCCAGAAGAACCCCACGAACCCGGCCAAGACCAACAATACGCCCGCGACGAGCATCAGCTTGTCGCCGGATGTATTTACAGTTTCGACGGAAGGATTCGCCATAACACCTTAACGAAGCGCCATATACGGCGCGAGAGTTGGCAGGGGCAGAGGGAATCGAACCCCCAACCTTCGGTTTTGGAGACCGACGCTCTGCCAGTTGAGCTATACCCCTAAACCATTTTGGGGTTGACGACACCGCCAACCCCGAAACTACCGATCAACGAGAACTTTCTGGCGTTACTCGAGGATCTTAGCGACCACACCTGCGCCGACCGTACGGCCACCTTCGCGGATTGCGAAGCGCAGACCTTCTTCCATCGCGATCGGGTTGATCAGCTTCACCGTGATCGACACGTTGTCGCCCGGCATGACCATTTCCTTGTCCTTCGGCAACTCGATCGAGCCCGTCACGTCCGTTGTACGGAAGTAGAACTGCGGACGATAGTTGTTGAAGAACGGCGTGTGGCGGCCGCCTTCGTCCTTGCTCAGCACGTACACTTCAGCCGTGAAGTGCGTGTGCGGGTTGATCGAACCCGGCTTCGCCAGAACCTGGCCACGCTCCACGTCTTCACGCTTCGTGCCGCGCAGCAGGATACCCACATTGTCGCCTGCCTGACCCTGGTCGAGCAGCTTGCGGAACATTTCCACGCCCGTGCAGGTCGTCTTCACCGTCGGCTTGATACCGACGATTTCGATTTCCTCGCCAACCTTCACGACGCCGCGCTCAACGCGCCCCGTCACCACCGTGCCGCGACCCGAGATCGAGAACACGTCTTCCACCGGCATCAGGAACGCACCGTCAACTGCGCGCTCCGGCGTCGGGATGTACGTGTCCAGCGCGTCGGCCAGATTCATGATCGCCACTTCGCCCAGCTCGCCCGTGTCGCCTTCCAGCGCCAGCTTGGCCGAACCCTTGATGATCGGCGTGTCGTCGCCCGGGAAGTCGTACTTCGACAGAAGTTCGCGAACTTCCATCTCGACGAGTTCCAGCAGCTCAGCGTCGTCCACCATGTCGCACTTGTTCAGGAACACGATGATGTACGGAACGCCAACCTGACGCGCCAGCAGGATGTGCTCACGCGTTTGCGGCATCGGGCCGTCTGCAGCCGAGCACACCAGGATCGCGCCGTCCATCTGCGCTGCGCCCGTGATCATGTTCTTCACATAGTCAGCGTGGCCCGGGCAGTCGACGTGGGCGTAGTGGCGGTTAGCCGTTTCGTACTCGACGTGTGCCGTGTTGATCGTGATACCACGTGCCTTTTCTTCCGGCGCCGCGTCGATCTGGTCGTATGCCTTCGCTTCGCCGCCAAACTTCTTGGTCAGCACCGTCGTGATCGCTGCCGTCAGCGTGGTCTTGCCGTGGTCAACGTGACCGATCGTGCCGACGTTCACGTGCGGCTTGGTCCGCTCAAACTTACCCTTGGCCATTTTCGACTCCTAAGAGGATTTATCCGTACGTTGCGCCGCGCGCAAACAATCACCGAGTACTTCTGGTGCCCATGGGCAGGATCGAACTGCCGACCTCTCCCTTACCAAGGGAGTGCTCTACCACTGAGCCACATGGGCGCTACTTCTTTGTTACTGGAGCGGGTGAAGGGAATCGAACCCTCGTCGTAAGCTTGGAAGGCTTCTGCTCTACCATTGAGCTACACCCGCAAGGATCCATGGATTCCCAACTACTGCTACAGCTTGCATTCTGGTGGAGGAGGTTGGATTCGAACCAACGTAGGCGTAAGCCAACAGATTTACAGTCTGCCCCCTTTAGCCACTCGGGCACCCCTCCGCAGAGAACTGATGATTATGAGGGAACAACCGCTTGCTGTCAAGGCTTGCTTGACCGTTCCAAACTCATAGCTCTCACTTATATAGTGAGTCCAGCTCCGACCGTAAACGCAGAAACCCCACCTTTGTGGGGTGGGGTTTCTGATGCTGCAGGGGAGCCTGACGATTACCTACTTTCACACGGGAATCCGCACTATCATCGGCGTGGAGTCGTTTCACGGTCCTGTTCGGGATGGGAAGGGG